>JAHITR010000005.1 GCA_018817505.1 Candidatus Bipolaricaulota bacterium
AGTGCGGAGACACGAAGGAGTGATGCGCGTGACCTACTATCGCAGAGTTGTCGTTTTGCTCGTTGTTCTTCTAGGCGCAGTGCCTCTTGGAGCATCCGCCGTGCCGGATCAAGAAGACGGCGTCAACATCCTTTTCATGCTTTGTGAGCCATTCGGCGCGTATAGCGTGAATCTCTGGACCAACTTCGAGCGACTCGGATGGAACGTAACATCTGCAGGAACCCACGCAGTCGTTGAGAGATGCAACGCCATGACCAGTGACGTGGCAGTCGATGTCGTGCTCGATCCCTCCATTGATTTGGGGCCATTCGACGTGCTGGCCATCTCGCCAACTCAAGGCACGCATCTCTTTGTTTCCAACCCCGCGGCCGATTTGCGTGAGAGCGGCGTGGCGCTTGAACTGGTTAGGCGGGCGAATGAGCAGGGCCTGACGCTTTACGCCGGATGCTCGTCTTTTCTCGTTCTCGCTGATGCGGGTGTGCTGGAGGGAAGGCGCGTCGCGCACAGTGACAAGTACAAGACCGCATGCGATGAGGCTGGCGCAGACTGCTCCTTTGGGGGCAGAGCCAACCCGCCGATCGTCGATGAGAATATCATCACTGGGACGAACCAGCGGTATTTCGCGCTTGAGATCCCGGAAGCCATTGCGCGATCATTGGATCGGCTTGATCGATTTGATCGCTCACTCAACCACCTTCAGCTCGCCGATTTCGCGCTGACATCTGACAGCCTTGCCCCGGAGGGAGCTCTGGTTTCTGCACAGGTCTACGGAACGCCTCTCTCCGATGTGGCCTACGATGTCTGCAGCTTCGAGGATGGGTTTGTGGTCGTTGGGCAAACATACGGCGGATCAAGTGGCAACGTCGATGCCGTAATCATTCGCTTTGGACCGGATGCGCAGCCGATCTGGTCAAAGACCTTGGGAGGTCCCGGTCGCGACACTGCGCACAGCGTATGCACAACATCTGACGGCGGGATCGCCGTGGCCGGACTCACCACGTCAGCCGGTTCTGGAGACGAGGATGTCCTCGTGTTCAAACTCTCGCCCGATGGCGAGCTTATCTGGAAGCGGACACACGGCGGAGCCGACGCGGATGCCGGATTTGCGATTTGCGAAGCATCAAACGGCGACCTTCTGGTCACTGGAATCGCCCACGCTCAGAACCTTAGGCTCTCCGCGCTATGCTTGCTGCGACTCGATGAAGCAGGTGAGGAGATCTGGTCGACATACTATGACGGACGCTACCATGAGCGAGGTCACGCGGTCGTTGAGCGAGAGGACGGCACGATTCTCGTCGCTGGAGGATCCTCATCCATCGGCAGCTCGAACTACGACATGATTCTCGCCTCGTTCTCCCCAGAAGGGGAGATGCTGAAGGTGACAGGCTGTGGCGCGGGCATCTACGACATGGCCGAGCAAATCATCCTGACTAGGAACGGAGACGCCGTGGTGGTCGGATTCGGGGATACCGGAAATAGCTCCGGAGATCCCAACGATGCCCTTATCACCAGGCTTGACACTGACAGCAACCGTGTTTGGTCCACACGACAAGGGCTTCCCAACACCTTCGACTATGGCCAAGGAATCGTCGAACTGGATTCCGGGGCTCTATTGATGTGCGGCGCTTCAACGGGCGATCAGACAGGGCGAAATGACGTCTGGTTCCTTTCCCTCTCCGAAGCTGGAAATCCCTTGTGGGAGCAGAGGTTCGGTGCGGGGGTGGACAAGGGGTGGGCCAATGCCCTATGCAGAATTGCGGATGGGCGAATCGTCTCGGTCGGCTGGACGCTGTCGCACGGTTTTGGAGCCCACGACGCACTCGTGCTGGTGCTTGATCCAACGCTCATGCATCAATAAGCGCTTTGCGGCATCGGTTCTGAGGCAGACCGGCATGGCGCACGGAGGGACGTGCTTGAGGCAGGCATTGCACGGGTTTGGGGGCACGTCCTGTTCGGGGTCAGATGCGGTATTGAATCAAGAATCTATGATTGGTCAACGGGAACTGCCTGGCGTCAGTTCCATGGGAGAATCCGTTCCAAGAAGCCATTTCTCTTGGCCTCCTTCTTGCTCGGATCTCTGGATGATCTACCGCTTTTGTGCAGATGGGCCGCTCACTAGCGTGAGCAGCTTGGGAATTGCTGCACAACTCTGGCTTCCGTTGGGTTTGGGGTCTGGCCTTTATTTTTGAATTCTTGCCATCCGTTTGCCATCTTTCTATTGCCAGACTCTGAAGGAACAGCTGTCTTTGCCATTTCGCAAGAAACAGCGATGTGTGCCAATTCGCCAGAATCGAGGCTTCCCACCATTCCGAAGGAGCAACGAGCTGTGCCATTTCGAAGAAACCGAGGGGTATTCTATTCCAAAGAACAGCGTACTTGTGCTATCTCTTGAGTCTCAGCTCGGGATTCCCTTGCGGAGCATGCGTCCGAGGCGCTCTCAAGGTGGGCAACTCTGATTCTTGCGAATTGAGGGTTGTGTCCCTCGAATTCGCCGTTTTCTCTTCCGAAGCTCTTTGACCACTCGATCTGCGGCCAGCTTCCCTGTCAGAATGGCGATGGGCAATCCTGACGGACTGTAGGACCACTGTCCTGCTTGCAGGACATCAGGCAGTGCCGTGAGAACTGAGTGGCCAACTTGTTGCATCCGATGCACAGCGGGCAGGACCGGGTTGGTGAATGCCCAGCCGGTGATGGCGCCTTCCGACGTACCCACCACTTCGGTAATGGTTATTGGTGTGTAGGAAAAGCGATCGATCGTTGCATCGCGCAGTCCTGGATAGATGCTGGCATCCAAGCTGTCGATCAGACAATCCTCCATGAAGGTCTTGAGTTCCTCGTACCAATCGCAGCTTTTCGCCATTTCCCAGAGTACGCCATCCGACAAGACGCTGATGATGAGCCCCGTCCTACCTGCCGGTGCCAACGAGGTGTCTTTCAGCACAGGAATGGATATCTCGAACGTGGTGGATTTCACGTAACGCTCGATCCAGCTCTTGGCATCCTCAAGCATCACGGAATCTTTCCTTCGTGGCGACGTCAATAGAGTCTCCAACTGCGAATGGATGTCTGCGCCGACGCCTTGGCACAGTGGCGTGTAGAAGAAATGGCCGTTTGATTTGGCAGCGAACCATTCCGGCTCGATGTCAACGGCAAGGTAGAGGGAGAAGACACTGTCGCCGCCAACACAGGCTTCCATTAGATTGGCACGATCGCGCGCTTTCCTTCTAGTTCCGTCTTCAGGCAGGAATTCGATGTTCACAGATCTGTACAGCGTTTTGAGATCAGCGGCCCATACCAGCCTTCTGTAGGCATGGACTCCTCCATCCTCATCGATCACGGTGTGCTGCATGGGATGAACAGCCGAGATGCGAGTTTCCGTCTTGATCTGGACGCCAGAGGCTGTGCAGAACGCCCCCACGGCTTTCGGCAACTCCCCTGTGCCTCCCGTGGGATAGATATAATCGAGGTAAAGGCTGAAGTAGCTCATCGCAAAGAAAGCAGGCGTCTTCTTGAAGAAATGCTGGCTAATGATGTCGATGAGTGGCCTTGAGCTGCAAAGCGATTCCAGATGCTCTTCTACAGGCATGGACATCCGATTGATCTTGCCAATGGTGATCAGGAATTTTCCCAGCCAGGGAAGCAGCTTATTGAATAGATACGCTCTGTCGCGGCGAAGATCCTTGAACGCGGGGTTTTCAATGCCATAAAGCACATCCATGTGCTTCATGACTCGCTTGATATCCCGAATGATCTCGGTAATTTCCTCGCGATTGTCAGGAAAAAAATGCTCTAGAAGCGATTGATAGTCAGCCAAATTCGCCATTGTCTCTACGGGGATGACTTGATCCTCGATCCCCAGAGAAACGGGGCTTCGAACGAAGTCGACAGAGATGCCTAGGCTCTCAAGCATGGGGAGAATGATTCCCGAGTTTTCAAGCGCGCGAATGCCAGCATCCCAGACGAAGCCGTTGCGCTCGAAGGAGTTGATCAGACCGCCAACGACAGATTCCTTTTCGAACAGCAGCACACTGAGACCCGCACGCGCAGCAAAGGCACTTGCAGTCAGCCCGGCCATCCCTCCGCCCACAACAATGACATCGTAAACCGTCTTGTCGCTATCAACTGGGATCTCTTTGTTGGCAATGGGGCGATTCGCAGCATTCACAATAGACCTGCCAGCCGAAGGCTTTCTTCCCAGATCATGCGCCCAACCTGCCGATCCAGAGCATGGGGCGCCGGCGTCTCCACATGCGTCAGATTGAAATACTTGCCGCTGATTGTTTCAAGCTCTGGTGCAGTCGCCAGGTAATGAACTGCTTGACCAGCAATAACAGGATCCTTGAGCGTTCTGGACACGATGTTGTCATTGAACCATCGGTAGAGGGGGCCATTGTTGCTGCCGATATGAGTTCGTACCGCGCCCGGATGGACGGCATTGATCGTCACACCGCTCCCCTTGAGAAGATCAGCAAACTCCCACATGGTAAGCAATTGAGCTGTCTTCGCTGCGCCATAGCCTCGCAGCCCTGTGTAGTGCCTCGTGCGCCAATTCAAATCACTCGGATTGAGGCCACCAAATCGGTGTCCTTGCGAATTCACTTGAATGATGCGAGAAGGCGTACTTTGACGCATCGTATCCAGCAGCTTCCACGTCAGGGTGAATGACGCCAGATGATTGACGCAGAATACCGTTTCCAAGCCATCGGACGTTCGGGTAAGTGTGGTTGAGTGCATGCCGACATTGTTGACGAGTAAATCGATTCGATCATACGCTTTCACAAGGCTGTCTGCTGCATCCCTTACCTGACCGAGATTGGAGAAGTTTGCAAGAAGGTAGCTGCATTTCGCACCGAAATCTTCGCGAAGCTGATTACATGCAAGCTCTGACTTCTCCTTGTTGCGGTTGACCATAACGATGCTCGCGCCGAATGACGCTAGCGACCTGGCAATCTCCCAACCAACGCCAGAAGTACATCCAGTGACAACGCAGAGTTTTCCATCCATCCGCAGGGTGCTTTCCCGTTGCGTCGCGCGGTTATTCTCTAGCATCTGTCGCATGTCCGCCCAACGATAGTCCTTGAGGTACTTTAACATGCAAATCTCCTAGCCGAACTTGCGGTGCATGAATCGTCGGTACGGGCCAGCGAACCAAGGGATATTGTCAAAGATGTCGCCCCAGAGGTCATAGTAGTCGCGCTGGCTGCAGATTCTGCCCTCATCATCCAATTCCAGCTTTGTGGCCCCGTACAGCGTAGAACTGGGGTAGCGTTTGAATGACATCGTCATTTCCCATTGCATGAAGATGCAATCGGCACTTCGGACAATGCTTGGGATATGCATTTGCAGCTGCTTGGAACGATCCGTCAGCCGCTTGCACATGGCCTTAAAATCCTCTAACCCATGGATCTCCTGGATGCTATCCCGAAACACGACGTCGTCGCTGTAGTAGGGAAAGATGTGCGACCAATCGGGCTTTCCTTCCCGGTTGTAGGTCTTAGACCATAGCTCACGCACCTCATCCTCGGTCAAATCAGAAAGAGTGTGTCTTTGCTCCGTCATAACTCAGCCCGCCCTCACATTTGGCCCATGGCTCGCATCAGCCGAACCTCTCGCTCTTCAGCTCCGAAGGTTCGAACGCCTACTCTCTAATTCAGGCATCCCGAACCACAGATCACGGTGAACAGCAGCCCGGCACGGTCCAAAAGTCATGAATCTTGATCGGGATAATCCAGGCCAAACAGCACACGCCAGTTTTCTTTCAGCCATTCGCAGGTCCAATCCTCTTGGGCTCGGATCATCAGGAAGATGTGTTTCGATAGATCCGGGTCGGGATAGCCCGTCGAATCCGCCATGAGCATGGGATTTGTTGCCGCAAGCACCACTTGTTCATCCGACCACTCAATGCTACCTTCGATTCGGTCTTCTGAAACAACGTATCCTGAAAGGGCATATTGGACCCGTTGCACAACGAATATTTGCGCCTTGATGAACCCGAGAAGGTTCACGTGCACGGTCATACCAGGCGAGTCATCCTCGTCCTGATCAAACACTCGAGGGTCTTCAGGATCCACGGGAAGAGCATCCGTCTCCGGGTTCTCGAGAATAGCACCGCGAATCTCTAGATAAGCCGGTTGTTCAAAGGTGATGGTTCCATCCGTTTCCTGAAGCGTCCCCGTTCGGGGCGTCGGACGGAGTGCCGCCATGAATGCATCGGGAATTTGTGTGGAAGCGAGTATGGAGGTGTCCTCGATCACGGTGAAACAGTATCTGTCCGTCATCACAAGTGACTCGCCATCCTGTGTAACGTCTACCCATTGAACCACGTAACTTGTCTGCGAAGATTCGCCGACAAGCGGCAACACGGCAATTCTTGGATACACCTGCAGCATCGCCCAAGTTCCATCCAAGTCGGGAATCGCTCCCAGTGCTGCGACGCCGATGAGACTCGTCAGGATCAAGCCAAGCTGGATTCGTCCATGCAGTTTTGAGTAATCCATCTCCCCCCCCGTTGATGGTCCAGCAATCTGCCTACATGATTTTTACGCTCATACAGATGCAGTCTAGCCATCTTTTGTCTCACTGCCTAACCCAATTCGCGCTTGAGATGAAATTGTCACGGGTTCGAGGGACACGTACCTTGTTCCTGAGGGATAGCGTTCTTCGCTCACTCGCAAGAATCCGGATGTGACCCCGATCGCGGGGACTGGCTCCGCTAGGTGCCTGTCCCCTGGTTCTGACTCCGTGAATTGCCTGTCCCCAGATTTTGTTCTCTGGATCTGAGCGAGCTGGCAAGAAGCTCGCAGGAATTCAAAAACAAAGATGCGCCCCCTGAGACTCGCAAGAATCCGGATGTGACCCCGATCGCGGGGACTGGCTCCGCTAGGTGCCTGTCCCCCGGTTCTGACTCCGTGAATTGCCTGTCCCCAGATTTAGTTCTCTGGATCTGAGCGAGCTGGCAAGAAGCTCGCAGGAATTCAAAAACAATGATGCGCCCCCTGAGACTCGCAAGAATCCGGATGTGACCTCGATCGCGGGGACTGGCTCCGCTAGGTGCCTGTCCCCTGGTTCTGACTCCGTGAACTGCCTGTCCCCAGATTCAGTTCTCTGGATCTGAGCGAGCTGGCAAGAAGCTCGCAGGAATTCAAAAACAAAGATGCGCCCCCTGAGACTGAGACTCTCTAGAAGGTCAATGCAAGTGACAGACTAGATGGCACAGATTGAGTCACCATCCAGCTCTATCCTCATTGCCTACGCCAGCTTCACAAAAGGGAACGTGCCCCATGCAAATGTGAGCATCACAAACGTCGTGCAGCCAGCGCACGCGGCCTCGAACAGCGAACATGACCAACTGGCAGCACAGCAGTTTGATGGACTCCTCAATCGGACCTTCCTCGACCCGCTTGTGGGAAGGGGCTACCCAGCCATCGTTCCCTGTGACCGGGCATTGCTTGATTCGCAGATTCAGCGAGGCGATATGGAAGAGATTGCAGCACCCATTGACTTCCTGGGTGTTAACTACTACACGCGGCGCATCTGTCGAAGTGACAAGATCTCTGAAAACGACAATGAGCCACAAACTGTCCAATCGCGAGATGAAGAGACAGGGATGGGGTGGGAAGTCTACCCCGAAGGGTCATCGGAGATCTTCGACCGCTTGCACCCCGATTACGGCTTCAAGTCGTTTTCATTACCGAGAACGGTGCTGCGTATCGCCATGTTCGAAATGCAGGTGATCACATCAATGAT
>JAHITR010000241.1 GCA_018817505.1 Candidatus Bipolaricaulota bacterium
ATCCACGACCAAAAGCTTCGCCCTGTCGAACCCATGTTCGATCAGGGCGAGCTGGTGGGTAGTACAGGGCTCGAACCTGTGACCTCCTGCACGTCAAGCAGGCGCTCTCCCAGCTGAGCTAACCACCCATAATTTGAGGCGGCGACCGGATTCGAACCGGTGAGTCAGGGATTTGCAGTCCCTTGCCTTACCACTTGGCTACGCCGCCGGTGCACGGTCGATTATAGAAGGCAGACATGGACCGGTCAATGTGCTGCTACGTTCACCAAGATGTCGCTCTCCGCTGTGACTTCAGTCGCGCAAGATCCTGGGTTGTCGCCTCTGGCGATGAAGGCCAGCTCTGATGGGTCAATGCGAAGGTAGGTTCATCAATAGATCGATCTCCGTTGTGACTTCAGTCGCGCAAGATCCTGGGTTGTCGCCTCTGGCGATAGAAGGCCAACTCTGACCGGTCAATGTGCTGCTACGTTCACCAAGATGTCGCTCTCCGTTGTGGCTTCAGTCGCGCCAGATCCTGGGTTGTCGCCGCTGGCGATAGAAGGCCAACTCTGATGGGTCAATGCGAAGGTGAATAGCTGGTTGATCTTGACTGTGGCGTCTTGCACCCAAGACTCTGGGTTGTTACCGTCCGCGACAGGGGGCGCACTAGGGCAGGGCCATGCGGGGACTGGCTCAGCCACCTGCAGATTCCGGATGCGCCTTTCGAAACCCTCAACACTCCTAGGATGTCGCCACCTGGGCAAGCACCTGGGTAGCCACATCGCCATCCGCATTGGGGTCCACCAATGCAACCAACATGCGCGCATCAGAGGTGAGCGGCACCGTGGAGTGCAATTGTCCCGCGGGGATGTGAAACCCGGAACTGGCACCGATATGATGCTGCTCCGTTCCGACATGAAAGGCGACGACCCCACTCAACACCAGCGCATGGAGATCCTGCATGTGGTAATGAGTGGGCGTCATCAGCTTGCGCATGTTCCTAGCTGAAAAGCCGTAGACGCGGACGTTGCCGGGACCAAGATGACAAAGATGGCAAATATCCCAACTCCCGGATTTGCTGCTGCCTTCTGTCCCTGAAGGCAAGAAGGCGTCGTCTGTCGTACAGGTTCTCGCAAGCCGCTTCATCGCAAGCTCAATGGCCGTGTCATACTCGGCTGTAGTGATCTTCCCCATGTCGACCAGTTCATCCCGAAGCAACTCAATCATAGGAATGGATCGGTCGAGGCAGATACGAAGAATCGAGTTTCCGATCTCTCTGATGGAGATCCCCAACGTCTTCTTGCGCCGCCGCAAACGAAGATGGACATCGTGGTCCAGCACAAGGTGTTTCTTAGTTGCCAACGTCCTCCTCAAGAACACCACGAACCTCAACCAGGTTCAGCCTCTTTACACATGATACCGCTTAATCCAAGCCTTTGCTCGATAAAGACTCAATTCTCTCTTCAAGGGATTAATTATTGGGCATTGAGTTGCTTGCCGATCGTTTTGATGTATTGCCTTGGCTATTCCCTGCGTATGGCTAAAAATCTCTTTTCCCGCCTGTAAAATAGTGACAGGTAGCCTAGCGTAGTGCTCTTTGCTGGGATGCACTGCTATTAGGTGGATTGTTTGGCCGAACAGGGCAAACCAGGAGCGATCCTGGGACGCAAAGCTACGGGCCTCTGTGTGTACGGGAACCCACTGGGTTCCTCCGCAGAAGAAGAGAATCAGGAAGGATTCTCCAACGAACCCGCCATGGGTTCGCGAACTCAGCCGAGTTCGCGGCAGCCGAGCCGCCGGCCGCGAGGAGGCATATGCGATTTACGGGGGCGTTGGTTGTCCTATTGATTGCTGTTTCGGTTCTGGGCTTCGGACAAACTCTATCAGGCAGCTGGGAAGCTGCTGCCGACTTTAACTTCAGTGGGGCTAACTGGATCAGTCTGAGTAGTTCGCTTTCTGTGGACTACACGGTTGGCGAATGGACGTTCTCATCGTCATCAGATTTTGGCAAAGCCGGTTGGTCTAGTCAGAGCTTTGCAGCATCGGGAACATTGGGAGATTTCACGCTGTCGTCCTCTCTCGATCTCAATCCCTCGAATGCAACGTTCAAGAAATGGTCAACCTCGGCAAGCTGGGACTTCGAGGGCTTGTCGTTGTCTGCATCCTTTGACGTGGCCGCCAACTATGTGGCCAGTTCCTTCTCCGCGAGTGGTGAAGCAGGTGACCTCAGCTTGAGCCTTGACGTCGATTTCCGATCACAGGGCGGTTGTGGATTGCTGTTCGCTGGAGCCGACATCTCGATCAGCCTCCCCTTCTGCTGCGCTGAGGTTGATGCCTCATTCAAGTTCTCATGTGATGGCTTCGAAGAAGCCGCGTTTTCCGTTTCCGACATCGCGATCCCAAACCTAGTGTGGGTCACCCTTGATGCGGATCTTACGTTTGAAATGAATGAGAAGACTCTTGAACTCTCGCCGTCGTTCGACTTTGGTGACATCGCCTGCTTCGATCTGTACGTCGACGTAGAGACCTCAGGAAACCTGTCGATCGACAGCATCAGCATCTACGGCATCGGGTTGAAGTGCGACATCGATCCGATTTCATTCGAAGCCCTATCGTATCTCGACGGGACACACAAGCTGAAGAGCACCTACTGGGAGATGTACAGCCTGTCATTCAACGACAACGGATGCTGCGGTCCGTTCTCGGTTGAGATGGCCGTCTACTTCCTTCAAGGCGGGGCGAGGCTCTTCGATTTTGCGTACTTCGAAGGCTCAATTGAGGTCGATCTCAGCCAACAGGTCTCGTTCGACTTGGGTATGACGTTCGACATCGAAGCCAGCGTTTTCGAAGAACTCGCCCTCGGCTTCGCGGTGTCTTGGTAGGTAATTGGGGAAAGAGGATCGAATGATGCGGGCTGATGTCGTCCGAGGCGTCAGTCTACTTCCTCGATGTGGGCTTGAAGGTGTTCGACAAAGGGTTGTTCGTTGGTTCCATAGGAGAGCCTCATGAATCGTAGCGTCCTCGGCTGGATAGCGTTCTGTGTCCTAACATGCGCGGTACTCGCAAGCAATTCGGGCTGCGTCTTCGGGTGGGAAGAGGAGACAGCTCATCACTCGATCGTGTTCAGTACGTTTGGCCAGGATTTGTGGGGAGGAACTGGCTCGCCCGAACTCACTTTCGACTTCCTACGAGAGACGGCAATCGAGCCAAATGTGCTGAAGGATCGGCTGTCGTTCTCCCAGTCGTACGCACCATCCCTGGACTCGAAGGTCGCTCTTGACCTAGCGAGTGCCGGAATTCAGTACACGGAGACTATCGTCGCTCTTCTCAATGGTTCGGTACTGGGGCATGTGAATCTCATTGGCACACTGGCGCCGTCCGATAGTAAGGTTGACGTGATCTACCCTGTGACTGTTGTGCTCAAATACCCAGAGGAATTTACGTTCTGTAGAGGAGAGACAGTAACATTAGGCGGATCTGTAGAGCCTAGCACAGATGCCTGGATACAGATGAGAGCAGTAGGGCGAGAGATATTCTCGCTCAGGGGTGAGCTCGAATTAGGGCTGAATCTCGTGATTTCCCTCTCAGCGGGCGACGATTTCGAGTTTACGATTCCGCTAGAAGACGTCAAAGTCCGTAGGGAGCTCCTGCAAACAGATGTTGATTTGACGTTGGGCAGTGTTTCGGACCTCGCAGCCTGCTTCAGGGATGCAATGGGAGCGATCCAGCTCCCTCGGCTAACGAGGTCGAACCCAGAAGGGAAACCGAATCAGGATCTATTGGACATCGAGATTCCTATCCCGAGTGCTTTTCCTGGGATAGTGTCTTTACCTGCGGCTGTTCCAGCAGAGGAGGAATTTCGAATCGGCTTGCCAACAGGCTCCGGCGATAGCTTGATGGTAGGATCAAAGAAGGTATTCGCTGATCTCACACTGGACATTGCAGGGATGATCACGGGACTCCCCCTCAGCTGTGATACAGGAGATGTGTTCGAGTGGGGCAGCTTCTCGTACACGGCTCTTGCGATTGATGGTGTGTTCACTGTCAAAGCTCAGCAACTTGTGCAATTCGATCCAAGCTTCGTAATCCGATACGACTTCAGCAGCCCAGTTCTTGCGAATGGTGAGGAAGTCTCGAGCATCTCAGTCGCGGCTGGATCACATATGGACATCGTTGTTCCTTGGTATACGGATGGCTCTATCACCGTAACCCCCACTGTCGAGCTTCGCAACACACTCACGAATCAGTATGAAGTCACCCTAACGCGGAGTGTCGAAGGAACGGCAGGAGAAGTCTCGCTGACCGTTGGCGCGGTGCCCGTGATCGACGAGACAATCATCAGGTCGTACACAGACTTGGTCAATGAGATTGTGGATTACGAAAAGAAAGACATCTGGTGCCTAGATTGCTGTGAGACATGCATTTTTGGAGTGTGCATTGATCGCCCATGCTGGTTTCCAACGGACGTTCCGATATGGGGTCTGGTTGAGAAAGCTATCCCATACGTGGTCGCGCCGTTCAGCACACCAGTTGGACTCAGTATCACCCTGGGCCCTCTGTGGGCGACAGAAGTCAAAGAGCCTCTGAGGCAGGAGGACGAAGCGCAGGAATCTTTCGAACTAGCTGGCTTCGGAACTGATGAGAATGGGGGGATTCAGCTCCCAAGTTTCGAACTCTCGCCGAACCCATGTCTCGCCCTGTGTGGTCCAGGCTGGGTTTCCGCAAGTGACGGCACCTCATCCGAATTCGTTGAGATCTTGTGGGAAGCTGTGCAAGGCGTGTCGTCGTACGACGTCTTCCGATTTGAGAGCAAGAGTGGCGAGCCCAGCCGCGTTTTCAACGTGGTTGGTGCGAACACGAGGTATGTCGACAGGGAGACGGAGTATGGAAAGTCGTACTGGTACGCTGTTCAGGCATATCGCGGGAATGTTGCCAGCCCGCTAACTACTCTTGACGAGGGGTTTTGCTTCTTGGCCGAGCCTCAGAACGTCCGGGCGAGTGACGGAACGACGCACGAGCATGTCATGATCACGTGGGATCCAGTGGCTGGCGCCGAGGGGTATCAGGTGGACTTCTCCGAGTTGGGGCCTGATGGTCCGTGGAGCCACGTCCTCCTAGC
>JAHITR010000043.1 GCA_018817505.1 Candidatus Bipolaricaulota bacterium
GAATGCTGATGGAGATGTTCCGCTGGTGGCTGAACGAGTACCGATTGTCTGGTACAGCATCTATGATTCAGGCTTCGTCGTCGATCTAGCGGGGAAGAATAGCAATCAGCCAAACGAACGAGGAAGCTTCTATATCCACTACCCAATAGTGGCGGACAACAATGTGACCTCATTCGATACGGCGTCCGATTCTGGAGTGACGCGGGTCATGTTCTATGCCAAGGAAACATCGGCCAACTCAGGTATCTTCGAGTTGAGACTGAACAGCATCTTGAGAGACTTGGGGTTCAAGTCCCTTAACGTTCGGGATACGTTGGTTGCCTACTATGTAGATCCCAACGATCAAGATGACGTGAAAGTTGCGACCGCCTACATTGAAGAGAAGAACCATTCGAGCATTCGCTTCACGGATTTCGGACGCAATGATGAGACCGTGTTCTGGATTGGCCGAGACCCTGTCTATATTGAGGTCACGGATGCCAATGCCAACGTCGATCCCTGCTGTCCTGAGCAGATTGTCGTACAGGTTTGCGATCCGCATGAAGTGGATGACACCGAGTACTTGATCCTGGATGAAATGTCGAGCAACTCGCCGATCTTCTTCACCCATACGGGGATGCGACTGATCTCGGTCTGGGATGCCTTGGGAATCGGTGACCCGGACGGGTTGGGCGGTTACTCGCTCGAGCTGGATAACTGGGAGCTGGAGGCATTCAACGAGGATTCTGTTTACGTTCGCTACAACGACGTAATTTACACGGATCAAGCCATGCGCGAATTGGGCGACGCAGACACTGCAACCTCGTTCCCGCCTGAGATTCAATCGACACGAGTGGCCAATGATGTGTCATTCGCCGTATTCGAAATCGGCGATACTCAAGTCACAGATGGCGATATCACGACGATGTACTTCTTGGATCGCCAGGGAAATCGCGTGTCTGGCTACCTGAATTCTGACTGCGCATTTATCGAAGTCGTGGACCCAGATCAGGATGAGGATCGGTTCCGCAGAGAGCGTATTGACGCCTATTGGGATGGCGACGCCAGCAATGGCCAGAACGTACCCTTTGGCCCGATGGATCTACCCAACAACCACCTCGCGTGTGGCTTCGACGACGTTGACATGCACATCGTCAACGACATTCTCGGCGACACGAACATCTTCGAGCCGGGTGAGTGGGCCAAGTTGTACATCCTCAATCCACGCAACGGCCGATGGGCTCCCGTGGACTTGCTAGAGACAGGATCTGACTCAGGAACCTTCGTATCCGTGTCGTGCATTGACTTGGTCAACAAGTACGAATGTGCGCCGTCGCTTGGGGTATTGCCTGGAGACACACTGCTGGCTGTCTACAACGATCCCTCCAACCACTCTGACGTGGCCTGGATCTCGATCAAGGTCGGCATTGGCGGTGCGGTGGCACTCGGATCTCAGACCTCGTTCGTGAATGCAGCAGGCGAACCCGTTGCTGCCTATGTTGAAGGTGACATGGCCTATGTGAAGGTCTTCGATTCCTCCATCGCAGATGCGGGCTCACTGGTTGGGGCGGTCACTATTAGTGACGTAGCCTATGACTTGATGCCTGTCGCTGGAGCGGATGCCGGAACCTTCATGACTGCGGCGCTCGACTTGAATTTGATCGCAGGACAGACACTCACGGCGACCTATATTGACCCATCGGATTCCAAGGACACGAGCTCAGACACCATCTCGGTGGTCGCCTCTGAACTGATCGTGGATCGGTTCTATGCGTCACCGACACCGTTCTCGGACGTGGTGACCTTTGCCTATGTCGGCGCTGGACTGGCCGAGACGTTTACGGCAGCCGTTTATGATCTGTCCGGTCAATTGGTCTGGTCAATGGAAGAGCACAACGTGCTTGATATCGAGTGGGATGGCCGCAACAAGAACGGGCGAATGATGGCCAACGGTGCCTACATCTACGTCGTGTTTGCCGCCAATGGCGAACGCGTCTATTCAGACAAAGGACAGCTGTTCATTCTTCGATAGCAGGGAGACCTCCACGCCGCTCGGAACAGTCCGGGCGGCGTTTTTCTTTTGTGTTCACGAACAATAGAATAAGACTGCGAAAATTTGCAGGAGGCGAGATCCATGTCATCGAGTCGGCCGATAGCCGTGCAGTTCAGCGATCTTCGCGGGTTCTCGTCGTTCACAGCTCAGGTTGGCGACGAAGAGGCATTCCGCATTGCGCGGCAGTTTGTCGGCTTGGTTGGCACCAATGTGGAGCAGCATCATGGGCGCCTTCTCAAGACCTACGGCGATGGCGTGATGACATCATTTGAGGACCCCATTCAGGCCGTTCGATGCGCGGCAACCATGCAGGAGACCCTGTGCAGAGAGTATTGCGGCGGCGATGGCGGCGATCCTGCGATCTCGGCGGGAATTGGGCTGACTTGGGGATCCGTGATTCAGACTGACGGCGATTTGTTCGGGCACTCGGTCAATCTGGCGAAGCGATTGGCGGATGAAGCCAAGGGCGGGCAGATCGTCACGTCGTCGTCCGTCGTCGACGTGACTGGGCTGATCGATGGCTATTCATTCCGGGATATGGGTGAGCGAAGCTTGAAGGGCATTGGGGAGCATCGGCTGTACGAAGTGATTTGGCGTCCGGAGGTCGCGCGGCTTGAGACCTCCGACGATCAAATGGACATCGTGCTGACTGAAGACAACAAGGTTGTCGTCGAGCTCGGCAAGACAATGAAGGACAAACTAGAACAGACGATTCGACAGTTGGAATCTGACACAATCGGCGATGACTCCAGGGGATTGGCCCGATTGATCAAGAGCAAGCTGGCCAAGCAGTTGGCCAAGTCATTGCCCACATGGATCGATTGGGCACAGACTCGATCCGGATTAGGGATCGAGCATGCGATTCAGGATGTTCACGCTGAGATCGTCGCTGGCAAGCTGACGCTGACGCTGGGAACCAAGAAGTGGCCATTGGCTTTCAGTCCCCAGGACATCGATCCTGTGGCAGCAAAGGCGTTTGTCGAACGCTTGCAGCGAATGAAGGCGCTGGCCAGCGGCACCACCGACTAGCCAGCGACAAGTCCTATTCCTTCCCAGCCATCCGAGCAACCAGTTCAGCCACGATCGCTTGGCCATGATCGCGTGCATAAAACGCGCGCACCTGTTTGTGAACCTCGGCTTTGTCGATTTCGCCCGCAGCGATCGCTGCTCTGTTCTCCATGACAATGGCTTGGGCCGGAGCCGGTCGAGGTCCCCAATGAAACTGTTCGTTGAACGCCTCATCCAGCACCACGACGATGGGAACGGCGCGGCCTCCGTTGGTGAGGAATAGGTCAATGAGTTCAGTGTGTTCGTCTCGTCGAATGACACGGACCTCGCATCCTGCGGCATCAAACAGCTTGGCGACCACCGGGAAGATGGCCAGCGAATCGCCACACCACGGCTCTGTGATCACAAGAATGTGGTGCGTGCCTGCTCGTCGAATGTTCTCGATGGCCGCCTCATCGATACGTGCTCGCCTTGCGTAGAGCTCGTGCAGATCGGTCTGATCGTCATCGAGCAGTTGGGTGTAGGCTTCGACGGCCATTCCGAGATCGAAGTACTCTCTAAGTTCCATGTCCTCCTCCCTTCTGCTAGATTGACCGTTGACGTCCCCACTTCCACAGCTCCCGGAACGACGCTGACTTGCCGTACATCAGGATGCCGACATGGAACACCTTGGTGGCGAATCGCATCATCAGAAACACACCCAAAGCCAGCGAACACAGGCTCAACGCGATTTCC
>JAHITR010000044.1 GCA_018817505.1 Candidatus Bipolaricaulota bacterium
GATGCCTGCGCTTCAAACATGATTCCGATCTCGCTTCCGAAGATGAGGTTCTTCTCGATCGTGTTGGAGAACGCGGCCTCCAATGCAATTCCTTGCGTCATGTTGTCGTTCTCATCACCGATGACGTTGCCAAAGACCGTGTTTCCTGTGGAGCCTCCGAGAAGCATCACTCCGGCCACGTCACCGTAGATGAGATTCGAGCGAATGTCATTGTCGTCTGAAGCGAGCACTCTAACACCGGTATCGTTGACAAGGATTTCGTTGTCGGAGATCGTGTTGCCGTTGGAAAGCGTCAGCTGAATGCCCGCCAAGCGATTGTTCTTGATCCCGTTCCCGACGACTCGGTTGTTATGTGACTCGTAGAGCAGGATGCCGTGCTCAGTGATCACGTTCGCCGTGCGATGCGCGACATTGAGCGTGATCTCGGAATTCTCGACGAACGCAAGCTGCAGACCATCCCCATTGACGACTTCATTGTTGGTTACGGTCACATTGCGGCTGCCAGCAATCGTGAGATGCGCGGTTCGCAAGCCGGAAATGGTGTCGCCATCCAATCCGTAGTAGTAATAAATGGGGAGATTGTTGTATTGATTATTGGTGGAAATCACGTGGCGATACTGCTCTTCCGAGTCGCCAATGACACGCAACCCACGGCCCGAGACATAGAGCACGCAGTTGTCGATGGATAGATCCGTCGATGACGCAATGTCAATGCCATGCATCGAATTGGAGATCGAACAGCCCTCGATCGTTCCGCCCGATGCAAAGCCAATTCGGATTCCAGCACCATTCATCTGGGTGGCATTGGTGATGACCAGGCCACGCAAAATAAATTGGGCAGTCACGTTTTCAATGCGCACGCCGTAGTACTCGCCTGCGGGAACGGTGATTTCCCATCCAGCGATCACATAGGGATCCTCCACGGATCCTGTGCCGCCAACCACGCCATTCTCGCGAGTGAATTCCGCGTCCCCAAGAATCAGGATCGGTCCACGCGTGCCCTCATCTGTAGCCGCAGCGACGTTCGTTGTGGCGTCAGCGACATCAGCCACGTCAGCGGTATCTTGCGCCTCTGCTGTGTCCACGGTGTCCATCGTTGGTTCGACAACCGGAGCCGCATCTTCCGTGCTCACCACAGCGACAGCGGGCGCATCATTTGCGGCGACCTCATCTTCTTGTTGACAAGCCGTGAGTGCGAACACGGCCATTCCTGCCAATACGAGCAATAGTAGGATCTTTTTCATGGAGACATACTCCTTTTGCATCATGGTTCAACCCACCCGTTGGTATCAAGAAAGCCAAAGCCCACGACGCATGTCCTGCGCCGTAATTTCAGCCCATTATATCGACGGTCCGTACACCCAGCAATTGAAACGCAAGTACCAATAAGAAGTCCAGGATATCCGCAGGCATTGATTCGCATGTGAAGGGAAGGTGAAGCATTGATGAAGATCCGTGCACACCAAGACTGACTCCTTCCGACGTGAGAAACGTCCCATTCCCATCTCACAAGTATTCCGTTGCCATCTGATTATTCGTCTACACTCAGCTCATGAAACGAAAGACTCCATCCGGCTATTACTTCGTTCTGATTGTCGCCGCTTTGGGCTTTGTCTATGCCACCGGACTCACTCGATTGCCCGCAGGGTCGCTTGCCTCCCCGGTTGCGACTGCCGCATCAGGGCACAACCGGATTGGCGTATACATGACGTCCTATGCGCTGACCAAAGCATCAGTACTTGACGCGATCTTTGCCGCAAGAGAAGCAGGGCAGATCGATACGCTGGTGATCAACGTCAAGAACATGCACGGCGAGGTCACTTATGACAGCGCGGTCCCCTTGGCGCATGAAATAGGCGCCTCGACGGGACGACTGGATCTTCCGACGCAACTGGATGATCTCCGTGCCAGAGGATTCTATCTCATCGCAAGACAGGTCGTGTTTTACGATCCGCTGCTCGCAGCGCATCTTGGCTTTCAAGAATCGTGGGTCCCAGGCGACAATGCCGTCGTGTGCGATTACAACCTAGCCATCGCTTCTGAGGTCGCTGACCTGGGATTCGATGAACTGCAGTTCGATTACGTGCGGTATCCTGATGGTGGCGAGCTGGACGACATCTATGATGATCGCTTTGCGGCCATCACGGCATTCCTGGCTGCGGCAACCCATCAACTCGGCGATCGCATTCAGTTATCTGCCGACCTCTTCGGCCGTGTCATGTGGCCGTGGAACAGCCGACGGATCGATCCGATTGGCCAGTCCCTTGAGGACATGGCCCCCTATCTGGATTTTGTCTCGCCGATGGTCTATCCCTCGCATTACTACGAGCAGTTGTATCGCGACGATCCCTACCGAACCGTCCAAGATGCGCTGGTCTCGGGCACAAATCGTGTCGATGCCAACTACCGCCCGTTCCTGCAGGCGTTCGATCGATACATACCTGCGGGCATGACGCTGGAAACCTACATCCGTGAGCAGATTGATGCGGCTAAGGACCATGGCGCAGACGGGTACCTGTTCTGGCACCCCGCATGCGAATACGCACCGCTATTCAACGTTCTCGAACCTGGCTTGAACTAGAGAGTCTTTCTATCTAACAGCTCGCCTTAGATCTGAACTCGCCAAACTCTTGGATCACCCAGCGTGTGATGAAGGGTTATTCTCCCGCAGAGGCGCAGCGGCGCAGAGATAGAGCAGTCAGGCGATTGGCTTAAAAACCTACGTCCGGCTTTCATGCTAGGGCACGTCGAGTATTTGGGCGCGACATGTGCCATTGCCCCCTGCAGCTCTGCGCGCGCTTCGCACGTGCTTGAAGCCTAACCTAGCAGAACGATGGCAGCACGGTTAGCATTGACCCAGAGGTGAATTCCCAGCATGACAAGTCGTTTCTCTTTTGATATCACGCATCGCGATCCGCAGACTGTGGCCCGCTCGGGTCTACTCACGACGGCGCACGGCTCTGTGCGCACGCCTGCGTTTGTCGGAGTTGCAACACGGGCGACAATCAAGGCGCTCGAACCTCAGGCTCTGATCGATATTGGACTGCAAATCGTCATCTCCAATACCTATCATCTTCATCTCCAGCCTGGTGAAGACGTCATTGCCTCGCTAGGCGGACTGCACGGCTTCTCAGGATGGAATCGTCCCACCATGACCGACTCGGGCGGCTTCCAGGTCTTTAGCCTCGGCGCAAGCAAGGAGCACGGCGTGGGCAAGGTTGCCTCGATATTCCCTGGCAACAGTCCCTCTACCAAACCCAAGGTCCGGCCGAGCAAGCCGCTGGTGAAACTGACTGAACAGGGCGTCGACTTCCGCTCGATCCTCGACGGATCGCCGCACACGTTTACGCCTGAATCCGTCATCACCATCGAGCGCAAGCTGGGCGCAGACATCATCGTACCGCTCGACGAATGCACGTCGCCGCTGCACGATCACGCCTATACCAAGAACTCAATGGAACGCACGCACCGCTGGGCTCGGCGTGGACTGGCAGCATTCCAGTTTCTCAAAGATGACCCGACGTTTCCCAATCCCCATCAAGTGTTGTACGGGATTGTTCAAGGCGGAGCCTATCAGGATCTGAGGCTTGAAAGCGCCCGCTTCATTGGCGAGCTGCCATTTGATGGATTTGCCATCGGTGGCTCGTTGGGCCGCTCAAAGACAGACATGTGGAATGTGCTAGATTGGTCGATTCCGTTGTTGCGCGATGAGGCTCCCCGCCATCTGCTGGGTATCGGCGAGATCGAGGACCTGTTCACATGCATCGCGCGTGGCATCGACACGTTTGATTGTGCGGCCCCCACGCGGCTAGCACGGAATGGCAGCGTCTTTCTCAAAGGCGCGCCACGCCATCGTATCAATTTGAGAAACGCTCGCTTCATATCTGATGACGGCCCGATCGATCCGACGTGCGACTGTTTCACGTGTCAGAATCACTCGCGCGCCTATCTCAGGCACCTCTGCCGTGTGGGCGAGTTCACTTTCTACCGATTGGCGACACTACACAACCTTCGTTTCCTCGTTCGTCTCATGGCAGAGATTCGAGACGCCATTGATGACGCCCGCCTCACAGCGCTGGCCCGCGATTGGGGCTTTCGTCTTTAGCATTATTCTGTGATCCCATCACAAATCGTATCCCGCAGAGGCGCAGAGACGCGGAGGGGAAGAGCACGATCAAAGCGAGTGACACTGCGCTTCTGTTGTTGCAACACCGTTTGCGCAATCCCTGATTGGGGGCTCTCTGCGCCTCTGCGGGAGAGTGGTTTGGTCGTTGCATTTTGAACGGACGATCAAAGGAAACGGGAGAGCCGAAGCTCTCCCGCTTGTTGGGAGTCATTCTGCGTTTTGTTGCCCTTCCTACGGAAGGATGTTGCGCATGGATCGACTGAGTCCCGCGATGTCCAGGCTGGAGAAATCAAGCGTCAGCGACACACGATGTGTCCCGCCCAGTTTGTGGCTCACGAACGCATAGTCAATCAGGAATCCATCCACATTGACGCCAACACCCGCAGTCAAAGAAACCGTTCCTCGCGAGATAAGACCCAGGCGCAGATCCAGCGAAGGCACCGGCGAGTAGATGAACCCCAGTTGTGCAGATCCTCCCAGATGGAGATCAAGCGCGACAAAGAAGACATCGGCCAATCGCGCGGACCCGCCCAGCTTCAGATCCATGAGAAAGTCGTTTGTCTCCACGTCATAGTTGATGCCGCCAAATAGATTGACTGCCGTGAATCCAAACGCCATGTCTGTCGCAGCGATCGGCCCGAGTCTCATATCGGGGATCGTTGTTCTGAACCCCAAATCAAACGAGAATCCGCTTCCTTTCTCTGCGCCGATTTGCGCGGACACGTACTTCACTCGCGCTCCCAGTGCGAAATCGAAAGCCATATTGGGAACGAAGGGAAGAATACTGGGATCTATTCCCACCCCAAAAATGATTCCCGTGTTCTTGTAGGAGAGCGTGCTTGTAGGATTTCCGTCGGCGTCGTATCCGTCAATGCCTCCGGAATCGAGCAACAACGCAGCCAATCCCCAGTTTCGGAACGTAAGCGACAAGGCTGAGTAGTTGGCCAATCCGAGGTAGGACGCATAGAACGAGCTGAAACTGATTCCTGGCAAGGCGGCCAGCGTTGCTGGGTTGTAGTAAAGGGTTTCGGCGCCATTGGCCACCGAAATCCCGGCTGCACCCGCACCCAACATGGCGACGCCCGGATCGATATCCAATACGGACTGTGCCTGTTGTGCTGCTGCAGGTAGTCCAATCCCCAGCCCGAGGATCGCCACCAAGAGTAGCGTCTTAGTTTGCTTCACGATGACTCCCTCCCTATCGTGCAATCAACAAGCGGAACACGTCGGATACGATCGGCCGATCGGTCGCGCTTGTCGCAGTAATCATGCAGAAATACAGCCCGTTGGATACGGCGGTACCGTCGTCATCCCTCAGGTTCCACACGAAAGTCGTTCCTGCTGCTGGCAACGTCTGCTGCAGGATTCGATTCCTATTCAGGTCGAAGATCAACAATTCCGGTCGAGTCGCACCGATTGGCAGGAAGTACTCGATGGTCGCCGATGTCGTGGCTGGATTCGGGAAACCTCGCATGACAACGCGAGTCGGTCCTTCCACAACGATATCCAAGGTGCGAGCCACACTGCGCCCACCGCGATCATCGACTGCGATCACGGTCACCGTATACGTTCCGGGTGCGCCGTAGATGTGACCGATTTGCTGAGTTCCGTTGGCATTCGTGACGGTGTCACCGAAATCCCACTCGTAATGCCCAATGGCATCCCCATCCGGATCGGTCACGTTGGTGGCAGCAAACACAACGTTGGAGCCTGTGTTTGCTGTCGTTGGAGTTGCCGTCAACCCCCCGACCACCGGCGGCTCATTGCCCACTGAGACGCTCAGCGTCGCCGTATCCGTATTGGCGTCACTATCCGTCACCGTCAGCGTAACCGTGTAGGTTCCTGCTGTGTCGTAGGTGAACGATGGCGTTGCCAGAGTACTCGTCGTGTCATCGGCATCGCCGAAGTCCCATGCATAGATGTGAGCCGTCGCCGCAGGCTGATCAGGATCCGTAATCGTCGCCGCAAAGTCCACTTGCGCGTTGATCGCGGGATTCGCTGGTGTCGCGGTAATCTCATCGATGCTCGGTGCCGTCGTCGGCGGGCCTTCGATAACCACTTCATTCGTCTTCGTGGTGGTCAGGCCGGCTTCACCTGTGACAGACAGCATCACGTCAAATGTGCCGCCA
>JAHITR010000045.1 GCA_018817505.1 Candidatus Bipolaricaulota bacterium
GGGATTTGGAAGTGGTTGATCACGCCAAGGATTCTCTCCAAGTCATGCATCCCGGACAGCGTTGGCTCGGTCACTAGAATAACAGCATCGACACCGCTTACCGATGCAATGACTGGGCAGCCAATGCCCGGTGAGCCATCAGCGATTGCCCATTCAGAAGCCGATGACTCGGCAAGCGTTTGCATATTCCGCTTTACCTGCATCACCAATTTTCCAGATGTTTCTTCTCCAGGATGTAGCTCAGCGCTCGCCAGCAGTCCCCACTTGGTCACTGCATTGAACCATCGCCCGGAGATCCGTGGTTCGAGCGCAATTGCATTCACCGGGCAGGCCGTAACACAGGCGCCACATCCTTCACAAAGATAAGGATCGATCTCGAAGCTCTCATGGATGGCATTGAAACGACAGACTTCGCGGCAGCGGCCGCAGCCCGTGCAGAGGGATGCATCTCGAACGGCCTCCTTCGATCCCTCGAAATCTCCCTCTGCAACGACTTGGGGATCTAGCAAGAGATGGAGGTTGGCGGCATCGACATCGCAATCAGCCAATACCTTGTTTTCGGCAAGGACAGCGAATGCAGCGGCAAGCGATGTCTTTCCTGTCCCTCCCTTGCCCGATAGGAAAAGAATCTGTCTCATCGCGCCACCTCCCTCAGCCGTTCAGCCAGCTTGATAAACTGCTTACGCCATGAAGGGATGGCATCAACCAGCGGTGTTCCTATGGCATACGACTCAGCAATCGCGCGGTCGAACGGTATCGTTAAAACGATAGGGATGTTTTCTTCATTGCAATACCTCTCGACTTGGTCGTTGCCGATACCCGCACGGTTGATTACCACTGCTGTTGGCACATCCAGTGTGCGTGCTACTTCGACAGCCGCCTTCAAGTCATGTAACCCAAACGGCGTAGGCTCAGTCACCATCAGGGCTACATTTGCTTCATGCAGGGCTGCGATCATTGGGCACCCTGTTCCCGGAGGGGCATCAAGGATGCTTAGCTTCGAGGGATCAATCTTGCGTTTCAGAGCATGAATGATGGGCGTGGCCATGGTCTCTCCAACATTCAGCAGTCCTTGAGCAAATGCGAACCCTCGAGTCGTTCCAGATTCAACAATCCCAAGCTGGTGTGGGATTTCGCTGATGGCATCGGTAGGACAGACCAGTCCGCAGCGTCCGCATCCGTGACAGAGCGAGTCATAGACGATGACGTTGTCACCCATGATTGCTAGCGCATTGAATTCACAAGCTTCCACACACGCCCCACATCGAGTGCATTTGTCGGGATCGATCTGCGGCAGAAGCTTGTCAACAGATAGAACGGCGTCGAAGTTGGGATTGAAAAACAAGTGCGCGTTTGGCTCCTCAACATCACAATCAAGAAACTGAATGGATTCCTCTGCGGAGAGGGACAGGGCCAAATTGACAGCTACTGTTGTCTTCCCTGTTCCACCCTTACCGCTAGCTACGGCGATTCTCATGTCTCGTCTTTCGTGTGATCGTGGAATGCATGTTGCTGGCAAGCATCTGCATTCGAGGCACTAGAGAGCGTTCCTGCTTTCCACGCATAGATGGCTTCGCCGGCGGTTCCATCGACGCCAATACAAACCTCGATTCCGTTATTGCCGAAGATATCAAGAGCGCGGCGGCCTGCCCCTCTGCAAAGAAGTACATTGATGTTCAGCTTGGACAGGATATCAGCAGGCAAGCCACTGCCTCCCGCGTGCTCTGATGTATTGCCGACGATCTCCACCTTTCGCGTTCCGCTGTCGAAGATCGTGTAGGTGGGAACGCGTCCGAAGTGCTCGCCCACTGCGTCCTCAAGTCCTCCGGGTCCAGCTGTAGGCACACAGACTCTTGTCATCGTTGTCCTCCTCCATGTCCTTGGCTTGTCGGGTCGCCGGCGGTCTGCAGCGTTCCTGCTTTGTAGGCCGCCAGCGTGTCACGTGCCGTGCCCTTGGCTCCGATGTGTACTTGGATTCCAGCCGCTGTTAGGCCTTGAAAAGCATTCGGTCCTACATTGCCTGTGAGGACAATGCCAACAGCCCTATCCGCCATCGCTTGTGCAGCTTGAACGCCGGCCCCGTGCGCGCCGGGTACGTTCTCGATGGCCTCTGCCTCAAGCGTATCGGAGTCGACGAGCAGGAAATACCGTGCGCGTCCGAAGACGGTATCAACTTGTGCATCCAAATCTTTTCCACTGGTCGTTATGCAGATCTTCATGTTTGTATCCTTATCAAGCTATCTGGCGAATGTGCAGGGAGTTGCGACTCAACGCAGAGCTACTGGTCCTCCAACTCACCGATTCGGTGCTGGATCTGTTGTAGCTCACCCTGAATGGATTGAGCCTGCTGCCTGAGAGAGGCCAATTCTTGTTCCTCAGTCATTGCCGGAGCCGAGAACAGTGGCACAGCCATTCCAGCCCCCGGGTACCCGCCGAACGCGCTTCGCCCCATCCCAGGTCCTCCTCGTCCGCGACCAAACACTCCGAACGAGCGTCTGAAGACACTTCCCCGTCCTCTACCCAAGAAGCTACTTCCTGCTGGAGTTACGCAGTAACCGCGCCCTCCGCCTGACATTGAACCCATTCCTTGCGGTCCTGTTCTGTCGAATCCTGGCATTGCATGTCTCCTTTCGCACTCCTGTCAAGTTCGCTCTGCTGCGAACTCTCGGGAGACGCATCGATTATTATGGGCATATGCACAATAAAATCAAGTCGATTCTTGTCCCTGCCATTTGCACGCTCGGCATACGAACCCTATACTGAACCTGCCATGCCACGAAATAAGAAAATGAGATACTGTCGGGGAGTCAACGGATACAACCTTTACAAACCCTCGGGAATTCCGTTGTCGCAGATGGAGATTATCGAGCTTGGATTGGATGAACTTGAGGCAATGCGGCTGTGCGATCTTGACGGAATGCAACAGGAAGAAGCTGCTGATGCCATGGGCGTTTCACGAGGCACCATCCAACGCCTTCTGGAGTCAGGGCACCGCAAGACACTCGATGCGCTCGTTGGCGGGAAAGCGCTATCGTTTGCTGATGCTGATCATGTGTGCATAAGACCAATAGTAGAGACAGGACGAGGGCGCGGCGGACGATGGGGCGGCAATGGCCATGGGAGAAACGCCCGAGGCCAATCTTCCTCCTCGGAGCCAGCCGGGGATAGATGAGAATCCATTCGTGGCATTGCCTCTACTGGACGGGGCGTTCTGATTGATCTGCGTCATAGCCAAGAAGCTGAGCTTTCAGGACACTGGGCTACTGCTCCGTAGCGTGAGAAACCTGCGATGACCCTACCGAGGTCGTCTTCCTAGCGGTTTGTGGAGTCAATTTCTTGTCTAGCGAGGAGAGCGACATGAAGATCGGAATCATCATCTGCGATAGATATCGTTCCTGCGGTGGTGGCAAATGCTTCCGCGCCATGCACGAACGCGCTGGGGAATTCGCTCGCTACCCTGCCAATGAGCCCCTTGAAATTGTTGGATACTCATCATGCAATGGCTGTCCGGGCGGGAATGTCGAGTATGTTCCCGATGAAATGATCAGGAATGGAGCTCAAGCGATTCACCTAGCAACAGGCCTCGTCGTCGGGTACCCGCCTTGTCCCAGACAGGGATATTTCAAAGAGTACATCGAGTCGAAATACAACATCCCTGCGGTCATCGGAACGCATCCCATTCCGCAGAAGTACTTCACGGTCCATAGGAATCTACCATCCTGGGCGCAGCTGAAGAATATGGATGCCCTTGTTGCTACCGAGGAGATTCGCAAATCCTACGATTAGGAGCCTCCGCGGTTGTGCGCCTGTGTCAACGTGAATCCTTTCGGAACACCCATCATGGCGTTCATGCTTGATCGGAAGTACGTGGTCAGCAGCCAGAAGACGAAGTCAGATCGGAACACACCGTTCGCTAGCGCTCTGGGTGGCAGTGCGGCCTCCGTTGTACCCGGTGCATTGGGAGAGATCAGCACGAGGGACGAACAGCGGTCAGGATATCGCAACGCGAACTGAAGGGCCGAGGTTGCTCCGGCAGACGTCCCATCACGGCTGCCATCTCGATTCCAATCAACAGGCATGCTACGAAGAGCATGATCGATGCCTGGATGAAACTGAAACCGACACCCAAACCCATGAGTGCCGCTCCACCAATCGCTCAAGTACCACGATCCAACCCGTTTCTGCTCTCGGCCATGGGAGCTCCTCTTCTGTCTCACATTTCCAGATGTCGCGTGACCTGTCGTTCTACGTGACTGTGATAACGAGCTTACCTCGGGCGTGACCTTCGTTTAGGTGGCGCATGGCTTCGCAGAATTCGGCCAGTAGGTATGTTCTGTCAATGACCGGTGTGACTTTGCCTGCTTCGATGAGCTTCGTCAGCTCGATCAGATCGCCGGGTTTGGGATTGCCTACGTAGGTGGCTCCTTGCTGTCGCACAAATATCGATACAACCATTGCCTTGAGAATGTAGGGCATGCCGCTGTTCCCGCTGTTGGGGAAGTGCTTCCCCTGCGGCGTGAGCACGCGACGGCAGGCGGATAGCGTGTGATTGGCTACATTGTCCAGGATCATGTCGTAGCGCACGCTGCCTTTCGTGAAGTCGTCTTTCGTGTAGTCGATGACATGATCTGCGCCGATCGATCGGACCATGTCCAGGTTTCGGGTGCTGCATACGCCAGTGACCTCTGCGCCACAGGCTTTGGCAATCTGCACAGCAAACGTTCCCACGCCACCCGACGCGCCATTGATCAACACCTTCTGCCCCGGCTTGACCTTGCCAGCATCGCGGATACCGATCAGCGCAGCGACTGCCGAGGTTGGCACAGCCGCCGCTTGCTCGAAGTTGAGCTTGGGTGGCTTCAGTTCGAGGCTGTCTTCCGGTGCGACGCAGTAGTCGGCGCAGGAGTGTGCGATAGAACCAAAGACCTCATCACCCGGCTTGAATCGCATCACATCTTGGCCGACTGCTTCGACAACGCCTGCCAGGTCATAGCCGGGGATGTAGTTCTTGGGCTTCGGCAATCCAACCATCAGGCGGGTGAATACAGGGACTCCGCGCATCATGAAGACATCGCCTGCATGCAGTCCTGCCGCATGAACACGCACCAACACATCGGTATCCTTCTTGAGCTGAGGCTTTGCGATTTCCCTGATTTCAAACGCATCGGGTGATCCGTATCCCGTCTGAACGATGGCCTTCATTTAGATCTCCTTTTGCTTCTACAGGAACCAGCCACGGGTGACACCGTGCCTACGCAGGATCGACCTTCGCGCCCTTGATCAACAACCAGCCGCAGAATCCGAATTCACCAAGCATCTCCAAGATGTAGGCAGGCGTTGTGATGACGTTAAGGCTAGGGAGGAGGAAGTACTGAACCGTTTCCACGACAAAACCCAAGCAGGCAAGCATCAACAAGATCCCTAGAACCTTGGGAAAATAGCCCGACCTGTAGGCGAGAATGCCAAGAGGGACAAGCCAAAGGCCGTGGAACAACGTGGCCAGCAACACGCCGGTTGTGTACATGTCAAGAGAAGCCATGGCGAATGCATTCAGCTGGTCAGTACTGAACACGGCCAAGTATTCGACGCCGCTGAGAAGGTGCAGTGGGGCGTAGTACAGGAGCATATTGACGAGCATCAGCGGAACGCTGACGGAAACAAGAATGACGACAAGCGAGGCCAGTCTCCTGCCTACGGGTTTGAACAATACGTAAAACGCAAGCGGCAACAACAAGAAGCACAGAATCATGAGAACATCGCTGGCAAAACCGATGCGCCAGAGGCCTGGGGAGGCCAGGATATTGCTGGCTGTTGTCGCAGCATTTCCGAACACGATGATCTTGCTACGAATGACGAGCTCTGCAAAGACACCAAAAACGATGAGTAGCAAATAGAGCAATCCAGCAACCCGTGCCGCTTTGCGTTGTGACAAATCCCCGATCCAGTTTGACATATTTATCCCTCCTTGCGCGTCACGATCATTCCGCCGCAACGCATCTCCCTTTTCATTCGAGATCATACGATCCCATGAGCTAGCGCGCTTCACAGCTGTATCCGCCCAGTGGCAGCCCAAACCTCACCCTCTTCAGCCGTCACCGAGCTCGTCGATCAGCCTCTCTTGGGTAGCATGGCAGCCACGAGCAAGCCACCGCCGATTCCTATCAGCAAAGAAGCCATGAACGCGAAGATGGACGTTTGGATGAAGATGAACCCGACGTCCAATCCGATCATCGTCCCTCCGCCAACGTCCATGCGCCTCGATCAAAACCCTTCCCATTCGCTGCCATTTGTTCCTCCTCGGCCATTCTCGGCCCTAGTTCTCTGGCATTTGCCAGATCCTATGTTGCAGTCGGATTCACTCCCTCACTTCAAACCCAAGGCAAGCGACCGTGCGTTGGCAAGGTCGTCGGCATTGGGGCGACCTTTGTTGAGCCCTCCGAAGACCTTCAGGAAACTGTTCGTATTGAACCCGGGACAGCCAGACTCATCCACGATTGTGAAGCCTCTGGCCTCAAGTGTGCTCTGAGAAGCGAATGATTCTTTGCCACAAAGTCCTGTGTCACAGCGATCGTAGGCGCTCCATACGTGGAGAAGATAAACGCCTTCTTTCCTTCGGCTTGGGCAGTCGTTCGGCGAGTCTGAGTAGGGTCTCATGATGATTGGCGCTGTAGATTCCAGAGCCAAAGCCCAACAAGTCATAGGCCTGAAGTGCGTCGGGACCAGTCTGCCGGGTGCTCGGATAACCGCATCAAGAGCCTTTGATATGACCACGGCGATCTTTTCCGTATTCCTGTGGTGATAGGAGGCAAGAACGATCAGTGTTTTTGGCGAACTGGCATTCATCAGTCCTCCTTGGGGCAATTCTCCGACTCGTTGATATTCCCAAATATGGCATCGACCATTACGTCGCTGTTGATGGCCCAATGTCACGTTCGCTTAGGCAGTCTTCGGCAACTTCCACACAGTCCAAACGATGAAGGACATGGCCACGATTTCCATGGCTGCGAAGAACGCATAGGGCAGACTATATGCAGCGCCAGCGATAATGAACGCCGTCGTCATGATGGCTGCGATGGTATTCGTCCACTGGTTGGCCCTTGCCTTCAACACTCGGGAGAGGAAGATCATGACAATCGGAACCTCAACCAGGATGGCGAAGAGTAACATGCTTACTTGAGGAACTTGAACCTCCGAAGTTGTGACTCCCGACGTCAGCTCGATCATGAACGTGAAGATATCAGCAAACGCCATGTTGAACATGACGACGATCCACAATAGGGACAGTTTCGTTCCCGTCGCAAGCTTTGTGCCCTCAAGATTAGGCCTAGCCTTCTGTTTTGCGTTCATTTTCTTCCACCTCATACTAGATAGAGTGCCTCTGTGCCGTATTCCCAACGTGATTTTGGGCCTTCCCGGTCATCCTTCATCGGTCACCAATACGACTTTCCCTGCGTACCGTCCTCGTTCAAGCAATTCATGCGCGCGAGCCGCCTCACAGAGCGGAATACGCTGTGCGACGATCGGCGTGAGGCTTCCGGCAGCCAGTAGCGCGATGAGTTCTGACAGCGTTTTTTTGTATCCGGCGTGGTCTTTCCCAAGATCGGGCGCTGTGGGTAGCCGCTTGCCGTCAGGGAACAGCTTAAGCAGACCGATGGCAAGCAACGTAAAGGGAATGACCCGCAAGCCTGACTGCTTGGTTGAGGCCACGCCAAACCAGATCAACCGACCGCCTCTGCGGACAGCCTTGTAGGACCGCATGACCTGCCTGCCGCCGCCAATGGGATCGAAGACAACATCGACACCATCGCCCGTCAGATGCTGGATTCGCTTGACAAAATCCTCGGCGCGATAGTCGATAGGCGTAGCTCCGAATCCAGACACCACGTCATGATTGTGCTTGGATGCTGTGCCGTACATCTGCAAGCCCGCTTGCCGCCCGAGATCCAGCAATGCCGACCCCACGCCGCCTGCAGCACCCTGAACAAGAATGCTCTCACCGCGCTTGACCTTCGCAGCTTGATGCAACATCGCATGGGCGGTGAGATAGTTTACGACCAAGCAAACAACCTCGGCCGGATCTAAATCCAGAGGGACAGGCACCCATTCCTGCGCAGGCAAGCAAATGTATTCCGTGTAGCCACCGCCAACGCCAATGGAGAACGTTGCCCCAGCAACCCTTTGTCCAACCGCGAACGAAGTGACCCCGTTTCCGAGCTTGTCTACGACCCCGACCACATCCTCACCCAAAGTGAACGGGACCTTTGGCGTTCCTGGAAGCTTTCCCGATCTGCGAAACATCAAATCATAGGCAGAAACTCCAGCGGCCAAAACCCTAACTCGTACTTCTCCCTTCTGTGGCTCCGGCAGATCCTCTTCGATCACCTGCAGAACCTCCGGCCCCCCGCGACGGGCTACAACAACTCTGTGTTGTTTCAAATTCAATCCCCTTCTGCCGTGTCCCTTCCGTTGTTCGGAGGGTTAGTCTGCGACTCAGTGCGCATCCTCCATCCGATCTACTTGGGCAACTTACCGGAATCAAGATGGAAGGGTCAAGCAACGAGTGCAGATTGAGGTGAAATCAGTGCGATTCACGCCGAGTGGCGGTTGGCGTTGGCCTTGATCGCTGAGGAGAACCAGACGGCCAAGCCTTGGCGCTGCTTGTCGTAAGACGCTCGAAATCGAGCATCCGACTCGTACCCCTCGGCAAGTGCGGCATGCATCAGGTGTGAACAGGGATAGAATGCGCGTTCAATCACCAATCTAGCTGATTCGGCAATGTCCATCGCTTCTGAGGCATCCGGTTGTACATCATGATCGAATGCAGCGATCATCCGCTGTGAGATGGCGGAGTTCTCGTCTTGAATCTTCTGCCAGTCAGCCACACCATATTCCTTTGTGCGCCGCATCGATTCCTTGTAGGCGTCGGTATGCCCCCAGCGCTCATTGACTTCGTCTTCATACTCGGATGGATTGAAATCCCCGAAAGCACCAAGCATTTCTTCTGGCGTCATCTGAATACCCTCCCTCATGGTGCGTAGCGTCTTGTCAATCAAGTCCAGCATCGCGCCAATTCGAACCCTCTGCTGGGGAAGTGCTTCTCGCTGGATCGTCAGCGCATGTTCTCGATTCACCATGGGATGGGACATGAATTGTCGAATGGCTTCGAGCTTGAAGCCGCATTCTCGGTAGAACAGAACCTGCTGCATGCGCTCAAGATCAGTCAGCGAATACAAGCGGTATCCAGCCGATGAATGGCCTGATGGCAATACGAGTTCAATAGCGCCGTAGTAGTGAAGCGTTCGTACACTCACGCCCGCGAGTTTCGCAACTTCTCCCACTGTGTACATCCGCACATCACCTCGTCGTGACAGGATAGACCATGACGCGACGTGAGGGTCAACCCGTTGAGTCACGCGGCCTGAGTCGGCTCTCGCAAAGCTGCAATTCGGGCTGGATGGATCGTCACAACGTTGAGTACCAGCGAGAGGTTTGGCAACTCCCGAGATTCGAGTACGGTCGCCGACTAGCTCGTTGCACGCCCACGGCCTTTGTCAAGCCAGCGCCGGGCAAGTTCATAGGCGAGCACAGCAAGCACGATGCCCAGTAGGCCACCTATCACAACATCGAACGGGCGATGCACTCTCAGCAGAACGCGAGACCATGCCACCAGCAATGCCCAAACTGGCAGGACATAGAAGATGAAGCGTCGCCGATCAGCAATTAGTGACATGCCCATGGCTAGGAAGTAAGTTGCAGACAGCATGGCTGAAAACGCATGACCTGACGGGAACGAATACCCCGTCTCGTGGATCCAATGATCACGCACCTCTTCGGTTAGCGTGATGACATGAAAGCCTGGATCTTCCAGCACGTGTTCTAGGTAACTCCGGCGTTCGCGCGCATTCATGGATGTGTAGAATTGCCGGGCCGTCATTCCCAAGGCGTCTTGATCAGCGAGCCAGACGATATTGGGCCGTGGCATGGCCACTGCACGCTTGATCCCCTGTTCATTGATGAGGGCTCCCCCTCCCTGGAGCACTGCCAGGATGACGATGTGAATCAGTATCTCCTGCCATCGTCGACGCCAGGCAAGTGAGCGGCGGAAGACAAGTAATCCAATGAACATCACGCTAACGAAGGCACTGCCAGCCACACCGCCAGTTCTTGTCCATTGGATTACCCCTTCTGAAAAGGTTGTGGACAGCTCGATGGACGGCAACCCGTACGTGATGAGCAGGCTTGCCCAGGCAATGAGCATCACCACAAGCGCCTTATTTCGTGGGCTGGCAAGACGGCTGCGCATGGGACACCTTCAGAGCTGCGATTTTGAGATACTACTGGTTGCCTGCATGCTACATGGACGTCCAGAAGCAAGCAACGACAAGTGACTCCAACCCGACCACGCACAGGAAGCCTCGGGCGCAGTAGAATGGACGATGGATGTGAATGAACAACTGGAGGAACTGATGTCTCAGACCAACCTCAAGGAACGGCTCCGTCTTGGAGATCCGGTGATTGGATCTATCGTCAGCGCGAATGCTCCAGATGTGGCAGAGCTGATGTCGCTTGTTGGCTTCGACTATTTGTGGATTGAGGCAGAGCACGCACCCATAGGATTTGGCGACGTGCAAGTGCTCATTCAAGCGATCGCCGGACGCTGCCCAGCCATTGTGCGCGTTCCGGCGAATGCAGATGTCTGGTTCAAGAAGGCGTTGGATACAGGCTGCGACGGTTTGGTTGTTCCTCAAGTGAATACAGCCGATGAGGCGCGCCGAGCCGTGGCCAGTGCCTACTACCCGCCCCTGGGAAGCCGAAGTGTCGGAATCACTCGGGCCCAAGGGTACGGAACAACGTTTGCGAACTATGTTGACACGATCAATGACCGTCTCCTTCTTGTACTGCAGATCGAACATGTGCTCGGTGTCCACAATGTCGACGAAATTGTCCGGGTGCCAGGTATTGGCGCCATCCTCATCGGGCCGTTCGACCTGAGCGGAAGCCTTGGACTCCTAGGCCAAACCACACATCCTGAAGTCGAGGCACACATAGAAACTGTTCGTGCGGCCTGCCAGCGAGCGGGTGTCCCTCTTGGGATCTTCGCGATTGACGCACCAACAGCCGTGCGCTACATCGCGCAGGGATTTCGTCTCATTTGCCTGGCAGCAGATACGACGTTCATGTTTCGTGCTGCATCCGAAGCGCTACGCACCGTCAAAGGAGGAGAATCGTGACTGAGCCGAGTCGAGTTCTGGCATTGGTTGGAAGCCCGCGCGTCGGAGGCAATACCGACATTCTCGTGGATGAGGTGCTTCGTGGTGCCAAAGAAGTCGGAGCACTCGTAGAAAAAGTCTATCTCGACCGCTGCATGATTGGACCTTGCCATGCCTGCAATGCCTGTGAAGACACTGGCGTCTGCTTCCAACGCGACGACATGGACGAGCTCCTGGACCGCATGAAGCGAAGCGATGTGTGGGTGCTGGCAACACCCGTCTACTGGTGGGGAGCGACCGCCCAATTCAAGCAGTTCCTTGACCGCTGGTATGCCCCATGGCATGGAGCCGAGCCCAAGGAAGTATTCGAGAATCGGCGAATCGTGGTTGTCGTAACGTTAGGGGATAGCAGCATCGCGACAGCGGACCCGACGCTGGAGATGTTCAGACGAGCCCTGTCCTACATCGGCCTCGACTTGGTAGCAACCGTCGTGGCTCCGGGCGTCTATGCGCTTGGTGACGCATCGGCGCGAACTGACTTGCTTCAGAAGGCGCGTGCTGCTGGGCGAACGGCGGTGGCTGAATAAGAAGCGTTGGTAAGAGGAGAACAGTCGAATCGATGGGCCCGATCCCACCACAACCAGCTTCATGCGCTCTAGGCGACTGCAAAATCCCCAACTCCGGAAACCCCTGGAAGAGAGGTCTCAGGAGCCGGGGGTTCGCGCTACACAAGTCACTGAAGCGCTCCTGGCCGGGATTAGGACGAGGATTCTGAGCGTTCGTCCTGCCGAATATTGCGATCCTGTTGCTGCTTCTCGCGTATTCGCAGATCCTCTTGTGCGGCTGCCTCGCGTTTCTTTCCTCTGGCAACCTTCTGTTCCTCGGAGGCCGCCTGATCCAGCTTATCTTGTTGCTTGGCTAGCTTCCTTTCCTTTCTTCCCATTTTCCTCAGTTCCCGCTTGCGCTCATTCCTCCCTGCCAGCTCCCGCTTCTTCAAGACCTGTTCTTCGTTCTCAGCGTGAGAACGCTTTTTGTCTCTTTCCTTTCTCTCGGTGCTCTCATCAAGCTCAAGCATTTTCTCGGCATAGAACTTGGACGCGACTTTGAGGACATCTTCAGTTCTCTCACTCAGGAATTTGTGCTGCTCAATGGCATGATCCAGCGAGGCAACACGATCGACCAGTCCCTGTTTCTCATAATTCTGTCTCTCCAACTGCACTGCTCCGATTGCCTTCGACGACAAATCCCGAATGATGCCCGCGTATTTCGCCGCTTCGCCTTCGTGCTGACTGCTCTCGAAAATCGCTTTGTCGATTGCCGGGCCGAAGTTGCCATTCCTCTCACCCTCTTGCGTGAGCGCATCGAGATCCTTCTTCGATATGGCAGTCATCGGAGTTTCGTACAGGTTTCTGCTGAGATAATCGTACAAACCGTTATCCGATCCGCACAGGTCCTTCAACAGGTTGCGTGGCGCTTCCTGCTCTGTCTTCTTCTTCATGGCTCTCTCCTTGTTGCTCTTCGTGCGGGCTTGTTTGGCGATTGATGGGTCGCTTGGCGAGGCAGCTGATCTGCCTCCGCATCGAGCACAAGCGAATGCGGAAGTCCACGCGTTCGTTGATTCCAGTTTTCGATGCGTGATGAAGCCCGTCCAAATGTCATTTGACCTCCGTGCCCGGGGCTCTTGCTGATAGGCTCATGTAAGGAGTGCGCCCGAATGCTTGCCGTGCAACGCAGAGACTTGCAGGAACTCGACAAGCAAGGCTGCCGAGCTACAATCAGTATACGGGAATACTGCCGGAAATGTCCTTCGATTGGGTAGTCGGCTTTCGTGCCGTGTCTTTTGAAATTCCTACAAACGTTTGAACGCGCGAAGGCTCAACAGCGTATCAAGTGTGAGCTTGCCCCGCCAAGCCTGCCTTGCTGTCGGCCAACTTTCAGGGTAGCTTTCCCCCCACGTCCACGTCGTATCCCACGCACCATCTGCTTCCTGATGTTCGATCGTCCAATCCAGATGCGCGCCTAGAGCGGCTCGGATGGTCGTTGCGCCGAGCGACGTCGGGAGGGGTGCGGCACGAAGCGGCGTCAGGCAATAGCCGGTCCATCGACTAGGATCCGCTACGATGACATGAGGAACCGCAGCGACTACCTGCTCCTTAAGA
>JAHITR010000006.1 GCA_018817505.1 Candidatus Bipolaricaulota bacterium
TCGCCCACGCCTGCGAATACGGAATAGCCATCATGTTCATAGGCGATTGATCGAATCATCTCCATGATGAGTACGGTCTTGCCCACACCAGCACCGCCGAACAACCCAATCTTTCCGCCCTTGGGGAACGGGGCCACAAGGTCGATGGATTTAATCCCCGTCTCAAAAACCTCTGTCTCGGTATCTTGATCAAGCAGCGTCGGCGCCTTGCTGTGAATCGAGTGGCGACGGACACCTTCGGGCATGGGCATCCCATCGACGGGGTCGCCGACAATATTGATGACCCTCCCCAGGGTCTCCAATCCCACAGGAACTGTGATGGGACCGCCGGTGTTGATCACTTCGGCGCCGCGTGATAACCCGTCTGTGGAATCCATGGCAATGGCACGAACGACGTCGTCTCCTAGGTGTTGGGCGACCTCAAGGATAAGATCCTTGTCGCCTTCTCGGTGAATGCGAAGGGCATTGTTTACGCGAGGCAATTCGCCTTTTTCGAACCGCGCATCAATCACCGGCCCTTTGATTTCTGTGATTCTGCCGACTGTCTGCTGTCCTTCCATCACATGACTCCTCAGTCTTCTATTCCGTTCGTAGCGCTTCGGCACCACCGATGATATCGGCGATTTCTCGTGTAATCGCCTGCTGGCGGGCCTTGTTGTACACCCGCGTGAGGCTCTTCAGCAGGTCCTCGGCGTTGTCCGTGGCTGCTCGCATCGCTTGACGGCGCAGGGCGTCTTCAGACGTCTTCGTTTCGATCAACGCCGCGTAGAGCTGCGCTCGCAATGTCATTCGCAAAGCAATATCCAACATGGCCTCGGCTTCGGGATCAATCAAATCATCGTTCTCATTGACGCTGATTGACATCGGCAAGAAGGGCTCTGTCACCATTTTCTGGGTGAGATCGGACACGAATCGCATGTACACAAGCTCAATTCGACCAACTTCACCGCGTTCATACCACGAAATCAATTCATCCGCGATTCGCGTGGCAATCGCTTCTTTGGGCTCGTCATACACGTGGGCATACGTTCCCAACACCTGAACGTCCCTGCGAGCAAAATAGGATCTTGCCTTGTCACCGCCCAGAATGAGCCGTCCATCCGCTCCAAGCTCAGACATGAGCCTTTCAGACTCTCTGTTCAGTTCTCCCTTGTATCGCCCGCATAACCCGCGATCGGCATTGAGAACGAACACCCCGACGCTCGATGATCCGTTGGCAGCCATCAACGGATGGGACTCTACATCAGACGCCAACCGGCCCATCATGCGCTGGGAGAATTCCGTCAGGCCCCTGATGTAGGGACGTGTTTCAGCCAATCGCCGCTTCATGCGCGTGACCTTGGTCATGGCAATGGCGTTCATCGCTTTGGTGATCTGTCCAATGTTCTCGATGTTGCCGATTCGGCCCTTGAGAGCCCTGACATTCTGTGCCATCGACTATCTCCTACCGCCACACTTGCATCGGGGCCCGATGTTCTCGATTCGGCCCCGCGATCGACGGATCACGCAAGGGGTTCGCACATTTTCTGCCATCGCCGATCGCCCTAGCCAGCGAACCGTTCCTTAAACTCTACCACGGCATGATCCAACTGGGTACGCAGTTCATCGGTTAGTTTCTTCTCGCGATGGAGCGTCTCGAAAATTTCTCCGTGCGATTCCTTGACGAACCGAAGCCAGGCGACTTCGAATCGTCCCACATCCGACACATCGATGTCTGCCAGATGATTCTCTACGGCCACGTACAAAGACACGACCTGCTCCTCGACAGACATCGGGGCATATTGCTTCTGTTTGAGAATCTCCATCAGGCGATCGCCACGTGCCAGCTGGGCCTTGGATTCGTCATCCAAATCTGCCGAGAACTCAGCGAATGCCTCCAGTTCGCGATACTGCGACAGCTCCAACCGCAATTCTCCTGCAATCTGCGACATGGCTTTAATCTGCGCAGCTCCACCCACTCGAGAAACCGAATAGCCCACATTCATGGCCGGTCGGAATCCTTGATTGAATAGGTCGGTCTCCAAGTAAATCTGTCCATCTGTGATACTGATTACATTGGTGGGGATATAGGCGGTGATGTCGCCCGCCTTGGTCTCAATGAGAGGGAACGCAGTCAGCGAGCCGCCGCCATGCGCTTCCGACAATCGAACAGCACGTTCCAACAATCTTGAGTGGGTGTAGAAGATGTCCCCGGGATAGGCTTCGCGTCCCGGAGGCCGTCTCAGCAGCAGCGACATTTCCCGATAGGCCACAGCATGCTTGGACAGATCGTCGTAGATGATGAACGCATCCTTGCCTGCATAGGTGAAGTGCTCGGCCATCGCGCATCCCGCGTAGGGGGCCAGATACTGCATGGGCGTCGGCGAATTGGCATCCGCAACGACGACGATGGTGTAATCCATCGCATCGTGCTTGGTGAGCGTATCGACAATGCGCGCCACAGTCGACGTCTTCTGGCCAATGGCCACGTAAACACAGACAACGTCTTTTCCCTTCTGGTTGATGATCGTATCCAAGGCGATGGCTGTCTTGCCCGTCCGTCGGTCACCGATAATCAATTCGCGTTGACCCCTGCCAATGGGCGTCATGGCGTCAATCGCCTTTAGTCCCGTTTGTAGCGGCGTGTCCACCGGCTGTCGATCAATCACGCCAGGCGCGATGATTTCCGCCTTCCGCATGACCGTTCCCTCAATCGGCCCCTTCCCATCCAGCGGCGTCCCCAATGGATCAACGACTCGGCCGAGCAGACTCTCACCTGCCGGCGTCTCAAGAACGCGCCGTGTGCGGCGAACTTCATCGCCTTCCTGGATTCGCTCGGAATCTCCGAACAGAGCAATCCCCACGGATTCCTCTTCGAGATTGAGAACCAATCCATAAATCTCATTGGGGAACTCGACGATTTCCGAAGCCATTGCGCTTTCCAGACCGTAAACCCGAGCGATACCGTCCCCGACCTCGACAACTACCCCCACTTCCTGCATTTCGAGGTCATATTTCAGACCTTTGATTTGCTGTTTGAGGATGGCCGTGATCTCATCTTTGCGAGCGCCAGTCACCTTGTCCCCCTATTCTTCCAATTGTTTGCGTAATTCGCTGAGGCGTGCACGAATCGTGCCGTCGAGGACATGTCCAGCTGCCTCGATTCGAGCGCCTCCGAGCATCGTTTCGTCTATGCGTTCGGCCAATCGTACTGGCCGTTTAAGCGCCGCCTCTAGTCGCTCACTCAGTCGGCTTTTGTCGTCATCAGACAATACTTGCGCTGTGCTAACCGTCACTTGGATCATGCCTTCGTCTGCAGTTCGAATCGTCACAAACTGGTCATAGATGAGATCGAGGTAGGTCTCACGGCGATTGCGGATCAGCAACTCCAGGAAGTTCTTCATCCGACTCGTCGTTTCTGGAAACGCGTCCGCCAAGAATGCAGATTTCGTCTCCCGCGGAATGAGCGGGTGTGCGAGAAAGCGACGCACTTCAGCTCCATCGGTCGTCCCTGTCGCGAGTGCTGCGAGCTCTTCGTCCATTCTTTGAACGGCATCATCATCCACGGAGACCTGGTACAAAGCTGCTGCGTAGCGCCGCGCAATTTCCTGCGATCTCACGACGGGATCCTTAAGCTTTCTTCATTGATCTCTTCCATCAACTGGTCGAGCAAGCGGCGATGGTCTTCGATACGAATCTCCCGATCAAGAACCCGCTCGGCCCCAAGAACGGCAATTTCGGCATAGGCTTCGCGTAGCTCATGAATCATTCGATCGCGTTCTTGTTCCAATCGATGCTTGCTGTCGGCCACGATCTTGGCGGCGTCCTTCTTGGCCTCACTCTTGGCCTTGGCAATCAGCGCTTCGGCTTCGCGTCGAGCGTCGGCAAGGATCCCTTCGATTCGCTCTCGCGCTTGCCGCAATTCGGATTCGCGCTCAACAACCAGTTGCTGCGCTTGTGTCTCTGAAACCCGCGCCGCTTGAATACGAGCGGCGATCTGCTCGCGGCGGCGATCAAGAAACGCCAATGCTGGCTTAAACAACAGCCTCTTTAGGATATACAGGAGAAGTCCGAAGTTGATCACTCCTGCCATCAGGAGCGTCCAGTTGATGCTCTTAACGATCTTCCCCCAGTCGACACTCATTCGATCTCCTTAGACGACGAACAGCAGAACGATGGCGATCAGGAGCGAGTAGATGCCCGTGGATTCTGTAATGGCCTGTCCAAGAACCATCGTTCGCATCAACGCACCCTGCATTTCCGGCTGCCGGGCCATGCCATCCAGTGCATGAGCGGCCGCCATGCCTTCACCAATTGCGGGTCCGATAGCGCCAATTCCCATACAGAGTCCTGCTGCGATGTACTTCGCGGCCAAGGCAATATCTGCACCAGAGATTCCGCTGGCTACAGCTTGTGCTTCCTGAAGCATTCTTCCTCCTTAACGATCGATGCTGACTTTCCTTCGTATCTTCATGCGTCAATTCTCAACGGCCACATTGATGTAGGCCACGGCAAGAATCGCGAAAACAAATGCCTGGATCGCGCCGAAGAACAACCCAAAAACAACATTGAGGATGGATGGCACGATGATTGGGGCGAATTTTGCCATCACAACTGTGGTCAAGATCGTCCCGGCAAGCACATTCCCAAACAAACGAAACGCGTGCGACATCGGCCGCGATAGCTCCCCGATGATGTTGAGGGGCAGCATGAACGGCATCGGCTCCAGATATCCCTTCCAATAGGTCTTCATGCCCTTGGCCTTCATGGCCAGGAATTGGGATGTGGCAAACACCATCAGAGCCAATCCCATCGTGACATTCAAGTCTTGCGTCGGCGAACTGAGGCCGGGAATGACTCCCAGCCAATTGGAGAACAGGACAAACAAGAACAACGTGGAAATGAACGGGAACAACTCGTTGCCCAATCTCTCGGATGAGAAGTTGGCCGTCAGCTGGCTCTGCAAGAGATCGATCAATGCATCGAGGGCCGCTTGTACACGATTTGGCTTGTCTTCAACGTCTTGAAGCAAAGCGCGTCTCAAGAACAGAGCAAGAGCGATCAACAGGGCCATCACGATCCATGACATGATCATGGCTGCTTTGTCAAACTGCAGCTGAAGGCTTCCTAGATGGAAGGTGACAATCTGCTTCTCGCCAAGGTGCGTTAGCGTTCCCGACAGCTGCTCGAAGATTGTGCCCATTGTCCCACCTCCCTAAGGCCCTGTTTTTGGGACATGCAAGTTTACTTGGGCAATCAACAATCCGCCACACGCGCCTAACACGACTTCCTTTCCGAGGAAGATCGCGATCATAGACAATCCAATGGCAAGAAAGAGCAGTCGCCCAGCGCTGGATAGCGCGGCCAGGGGCTTGGGCCGACTGGGTCCGCGCGCGCGCAACAGAGATCGTCCAATTTCCATCATCAACAGGAGATTGGTCGCGTACAGAGCCAGACCTAATGCCACACCAACGGCAGCGCCATGCTTTCTCAGAACGAACAACACAGCCATGGCCATCGCGATCAATAGTCCAGTCGATCTCCAGTGAAAGGGATCGCGGTTGCGTGGTTGCGTGCTCATGGCCGACCAGACATGATGGATTCAGATCGTCTGGATCTGCTTGCCTTTCGCCTCGATCAATGCATCCACTTGATTCGTGAACTCGTGAATGGCGTCGTCGTTCTTGTCGCGCTGTCTGTGATGGTCGTCTTCAGAGATGTCGCCATCCTTCTTCAGCTGATCAAGCTTGTCATTGGCTTCGCGGCGGATATTGCGGAGAGCCACTTTCGTTTCTTCGCCGCGCGCCTTAATCGTCTTGGTCAGTTCGATTCGTCTTTCCTCGGAGAGCTTGGGCACCTTCACACGAATGACGGTCCCATCACTCTGCGGATTCAATCCTAGATCAGCTGCCAAGATCGCCTTTTCGACCTCTTTCATTTGCGTTTTGTCATAGGGCTGAATCACAAGCAGATTCGCATCAGGGGCCGCGAGTGTCGCCATTTGCTTGAGAGGCGTCATCGCGCCGTAATAGCTCACGTGGACGTCCTCGATCATCGCGGGGTTGGCCCGACCTGTTTGGATTTTCGCGAGGTTCGCTTTCAGTGCCTCGACGCTTCGATCCATTTGGTCCATCATGTCTTTTCGAACAGTTTCTAGCATGCTAACACCTCGATCGTATTGTAGTTCCAACGGGGAGTTCTAGCAATTGGGAACTCAGCCACGAGCTGAGTTCCTTGGAGTCTCTCACGAGACTCCTGTCGATGAGCCCGCGGGATTACATTTCCATACGTAACCCGCAGGAATTCTCAGCTGCATGCCTTGTCCTACAGCCCAACACGTTCGCCTAAGTCCTTTGCTTGCGGCTCGCCAGCAAGGCGGGGATCACCGCGAACGCGCTCATCGCACTCACAACCATGGTCATGGCAACCAGCAATCCAAAATTATGCAATCCTTGAAATGCAGACAGCATCATGATGCCAAACCCCAACGCCAACGCCAACGCATTATAAACGATGCCTGTGCCTGCAGTTTGGGCCGATTGGATGAGCGCCAGTGATTGGGACGGAGTTCTCGTCAATTCCTCTCGATACCGCTCAATGAAATGAATGCCGTAATCGATCCCGATGCCGATCGTAATCGAGGAGATCATCAGCGTGGCAATATCGAGGCTTTTGCCCGCAAACGCCATCACGCCGAAATTGAATAACACTGTAAATAGCAGCGGAATCATGCTCACAATGCCCATGCTGAACGATCGCATCAGGAGGATGACAATGACGCCCGCTGCGACAATCGAGGTCAATAGACTCGTCAGTTGACTGCGCGCAATAGAGCTAAACATGCTCGCCTGAATACGTGTGGGACCAGCCATTTGAACGGTGGCGCCATCAAAATGCTCATCCAGGTAAGTAGTCACGTCGGCGACAAGTGCGATTTGCTCTTTCCCTGTCTGCAGTGCGTGAAACCCCATCACTTCTCCGGCCGAGAAATCTGACAGAGCCAGAGAGCCTAGGCTTCCTCCCTGGAACGAAAACAACAGCAACAACTGCGCGATCATAGGCTGATCATCAGGAATGGCATAGAAGGCAGGATCGTCGGCATGAAATCGTTGATTCATCTCCCGGACGACGTTTGCAAGGGACATCGTCTTCTTCACCCCTCGCGACTCCAGAAACGCTTCCAGCGCCACAATCTCCTTCAGTATCGCGGGATTCTTCATTCCATCTCGATGCCCCGTATCGATGACAACCATCACTTGATTCGATCCGGAGAACAGCTCATCCAATCGATCCATCGCTAGGACTGCCGGATGTCCCTCTCCAAGATAGGCCCTCTGCGAGGTCTCAATTTGAAGCAGAGGAATGCCCGCCGCAAACACCAAAGACAGGACCAGCGTGCCCCCAAGAATGGCCCACCGATAGCGGATCGCCCTTCGGACCAGAGTCCCAAGCATCTTCCCCATCAATCGATGCTGCGCAGATTTCTTGGAAACAGGTGGTTTGATCAGCCGGAGGATCGCTGGGATAAGCACCAGGGAAAGGATCATGGCGATCAGGATGCCAATCGCCGTGAATAGGCCGAACGTACGTTGAGGAATCATATAGGCGTATAAAAGCGAGAGAAAGCCGATGGCCGTAGTCAGTGATGTCAAGATCACCGGGCGTTTCATCGCACTCATCGTATCCAGAATCGCCAGCCGCTTGTCGCTGTGATCGCGAAGGGCTTCATGGTATCGGCTCAGCACATGGATGCCGTCGGCAATGCCAATAGCCATCAGCAGCACGGGCAGGATAAACGAAACCACGGTGATAGGCACCTGGCTGATCGCCATGGCGCCAAGGATCCACAATACTGACAGGGAAACGACAGCAAAGGGTATCAGTACGCCCCACGTCCAACGGAAACTGACGAACAAGACACCAATAATGATCAGAATGACCAGAGGCAAGAACAGCCCGAGATCCTGTTTCATGGATCGTTGAAGGGTCAGGTTCACATAGGGAACACCTGTGATGGCAAACGAAATGCCTTCTGTTTCGTGGGCACGTACGACGTCCTCTACAGAGGCGGCAAACGAAACCATGTCCACATCGTCGTTCGGCTTCAGGTAGATGGCAAAAGCCTTCTCAGTCGAAGACACGACGTAGTTGTTCAGGATGGCGTCCGACAGAACCAGCTCACGATAGGTCGCGATGTCTTCCGGGGTTTGAGGGGCTTTTCCATTCGGCGCAGCTGAGCGAATCTGGATGGCTGTTTCACTCCCTCGAATGACTTGCGCACTCAGGGGGCCGTCCATGTCCTCAACTTCGGGGAGATCCTTGAACGCCCGTTCTAGTCTCTCGACCAGGGCCAATGTTTCAGGACGAAACACGCCTCGGGCGTCCTCAATCGCCACGATAATTCGGATCTGCGAGCCAAATCGCTCCTTGGCGTCATCCGCAGCAATCACTGCCGGATCCTTGCGATTGAGATAATTAGCGAAATCAACGTCCACTCTTAGCAGGGGGATGAAGGCGATAGCAACCGCTGTGATTACTGCGACAATGATAAGTACGATCTTCGGATGATCTGTCGCCCATCTGATCACCCGATCCGTGGCATTCGAAAACGCAGAAGGCGCGAGCCTCTTAGTCATTGGCATCTTCCTCTCGATTTCCTAGCCCCATCCAGATCAAATCAGCCAATTCCTTGGGAGCAGAGGCAAAGATGTCGTCCTCATCACCCAGCGACGCAA
>JAHITR010000046.1 GCA_018817505.1 Candidatus Bipolaricaulota bacterium
CTCCTCACACGTTTTGCATTCGCTTGCCCAGGAGCGCCCGCCAGTCCGTGGGATTGGAGAGTTCCGTGAGAGGCGTCCCTGCTGTTAGGTCAACGTTTTCAGTCGGCAAGTCCTTGTACATGCGCAAGGTAGACTGTCCGCCGGCAGTGACCTTGAGACGAATCGTCCCCGTGTCTTTGGTGATGGCGGCAATCCGACCCTCGCCGCTGTCAAACTCTGCGAAGATCGCAGCCCCACAGAGATCTGGCAGGTCGTGGGTCGATTCGGGATCAGACGACACGATGAGGCGACTTGGGTTGAGTCGGTCGATCCGCTCCCATTGGGTGCCGTTGGCGCTTCCATGATGTGCCGCTCGCAGGACCTGGCATTTGGCCTCCAGCATTCGTTCATGATCGAAGAAGGACCAGTTCTCCATCTGTGCGTCTCCGGCATTAATCATGCGGAAGTTTCGCCAGGTCATTCGGCTCATAATGGAAAGGTGATTCGCCTGAAAGACGTTGGAATTCTCAAGCATCTGCACCAGCCCATTGGTGGGGCCCAAAAGCTCGAGGAACGGCTTGTCGTGATCAATCTCCGGATCCTTCCCGATCGGGGGAATGGTCATTGCCCCATCTGGATACCAACGGCCATAGCCAGATAAGAAGGTGACTTTCGTGTTTTGGTCATCAAGCCGACCGATCAAGCGACGGTACGTCTGCGGCCCCATGCCAAACTCGTGCCAAAAGGGAGCGACTGTGGCTTCTTGAATGTGCAGATCAGCGGCCAGCCGATTGCATCCACTGTAGTGATCGGCATGCGGGTGAGTGACCACCAGGTGTTCTATGGCCGCTTCATCGTCCCAGCCAAGATCGTTGAGGAGCTGGAGTATTTTCATGGGACGCGTCGCGTCAATGACGAGGACATTACCCTCTGGAGAGATGACGATCGTCGTGTCACCTTGACCGACACTCAGCATGTAGACGTAGAGGTTTCCATCTGCGGCAACTGCCATCGCAATCACTTCCTCTTTCGTTGCTTATGGTGAAGACGAACAAACACCTCTTCGGCTCCCGCGCCTGCGTCTGTCGTAATCCTTGAGAATGTCTGCTGAGACAAGGTTCGCTTCGGATCGATGCCTTCCACTTGCAGATCCCGTAGGGTTTTGTCCGCTTTCAAGTGCCGGACGGCCTGCCGATGCCTTGTTCGCCGCCGCTGTTGTAGGGACGACGGCAAGCCCGGCGGCTCCATCTCGATCTGCCTTGGAAGGCTGTCAAAGAGAATTTCATCGACTGCCTCGACGTGCCGCTCCAAATCCGTTGCGGGGATGAAGCCAGATCCGCGGAAGCTCTTCCAGTTGCGTGTGGCAGATAGGATGGCAAGGAAGGCGCTTCGCAATGCTTCGGGATCTTGCCGGGGACAGTAGCCGTACATACGTTTGAAATCACCGAAATCCGCCTCAGTGCAGCCCAGATCCACACCATCGGGAAAATCCTCAAGGACCTTGGCATCGATCCTGCTGCCCTCGCAAAGTTGCTCCAATTCTCCGCGCGGGATGAAGTAGGTCAGGCGGAATCGTCCACTGCTGCACTCGTAGTAATAGACGCGTTCATTCGGAATGGCCACGCCCATGATGAGCCTCCTTCTTGCTGACTCCTTGTGGGGCTTCCATTGATTATCAGGACTATAGTTCTTTCCTATGAATCAGGCAAAGAGCGACATTGGGATGTACAGGATGGATGTGTTTTCAGGTGTGTGGCTTCGACACTTCGATCCTGCAGATCCCGATTGCGTCAACGAACACCCGATCGATCTCGCCCTTGGGCAAGTGGCTGCTCCGCGAACACTTCGTGTTCGACGAGCAGCTTTCGAGTTTCGGCATAGCCGAAACATCGGGCCTATTTGACAAATGTTTGCTGCCAAGAGAATGGCGATCGGCTTGCGGAAGAGAACGCAACCGTCAAGCAACTCGTTGCTGTTGGATGAGTTGCCGTACTCCAAGCTACTCATTGTTTGTTTATGAGTTGCCGTCCTCCAAGCAACTCATTGTTTGTTTATGAGTTGCCGTACTCCAAGCAACTCATTGCCTTTTGCGAGTTGCCGTACTCCAAGCAACTCATTGCCTTTTATGAGTTGCCGTACTCCAAGCAACTCATTGCCTGTTTATGAGCTGCCAGTTTGCGGCAGAGAACGCAACCGTGTTGCGTTCTCCAAGCAACTCATTGCCTTTTATGAGTTGCCGTCGTCCTCTTCCCTGGGCCGGGTGATCGCGATCATGCCAAGAATGAAGAGAGCGCCAGCGCCAGTCAGCATCCTTGTCGGCTGTTCCGATGTCCCCGCTATCCACAGAGATACGGACGCGCCAGCGATTAAACCTGCCAGCGCCAACATGACAATGCCTAGCTTACGTTGAATGTTTTTCATCGTCTCGGCTCCTGCGTATCGGGAAAAAGCGTGAAGGCGGCCTTGATCTCTTCGGGAATGGAGCAGGGTCGTCCGCTCTCGGGGTTGATGTATACCCAGTCGGTTTCACCCTTGGCGAGCATGACGCCATCGGACTGCCGCACAAATTCATACCGTCTTCGGGCACGCACCCGTCGCAGGTCGGCAATCCATGTGCTGGCTTGAACGCGATCCCCAGCAAAGGCGGGGCGCAGATACTCGATGTAGTGCGATCGCGCCACCCAGGTTCCCATCTTGTTGCCCATGCCCCCCGCGCGGGTCAACGCCGTTGCATGCCGAATGGCGACGTCCTGCATCCACTGAACATAGGCCACGTTGTTCACATGGCCATTGCCGTCAATCACTGCCTCAGGAACGACAAACTCATCACGAAAGATGCCGTCTTTGCGCAGATTACTCATGGCACCTATCCTACGAGCGCAACGCCCATCGATCCAGCTGGTAGAGTAATTCCTGGAAAACATTCTCCCGCAGAGGCGCAGAGGCGCAGGGAGGAACAAAACGAGAAACCAAGCCACAGAGATAGAGGGGTGGGACCAACACATATAAGCATTTTAGATCGATGGGTTTGCTCTGCGCCTCTGCGCCTCTGCGCGAGAACGCCCTTGACCTGTGCCTTGAGGCTGGGCGTGAGATGGGGGACGGCATTTTCTCCACGAATGGCGGCGTATTTGACATGAACTAGTTTACGCAATAAACTGCCGTTCGAATCAGAAAGGACGGATCCATGAACGAGATCGAACGGACGCAACAACGGACACGCAGCTACTGGTTCAGTGACGGGATTGCCGAGCTTGTTGGTGGAATCGCCATGGCATTGGTCGGCTTCCTGATGGTTGCGTCTGAGCGTACGGGCGTCGATATGCTAGCCACGATGGCACTGCTGGCCATGATTTTGCTGTTCCCTGCAAGTGCACAGTTGGTACGGCTCATGAAGGATCGAATCACTCATACGCGCACGGGCTACGTGAAGTACCCCCGGCCTACCATGAGCAAGCGTCGCAAGATCATCATCCTCTCTCTGCTGATCTCCGTGGCTTCTGCAGTTTTTGTCGCCCTCTGGGGAGGCGAGTACACGCTGGATGGCGGTGTAGGGAAGGTCTTCTTCGTGGGAGCTGGAACGGGAATGGCCGTGGCATTCGCCGTGCGAGCGGTGAGGTTGCGCTTGCCTCGATTGTTTGCCAGCGCAGTCGTACTCGCAGCAATGACTACTGCATCAGGCTTCGCTGACTTCGGCTTCGTCGAAGGTATGGGTTTGCTGCTAGCGGTTCTCGGCTCAACATCCGTCATCACCGGCGGCGTGACCTTGGCCATTTACATCAGCCGCCATCCCAAGGCTCCGCTGGAGACATTGTGACGGGTTTTGAATTCGCTGCCGATCCCGATCGTGTCATCCATGAACCAGCCCGGCTGAAGATCATGTCCGTGCTTTCGGCAGCAGAAAGCGCGGACTTCATCTACCTCATGGGCGAGACCGGTTTGACTCGAGGCAATCTATCCGTGCAACTCACACGCCTTAAGGAAGCCGGCTACATCAAGATTGCCAAGGAGTTTGTGGGCAACAGCCCACGAACGACCGCATCAATGACGCCCGAAGGGAAGAAGGCGTTTGATGAGTATCGCACCTATCTGGCGAGTCTGCTCAAGGCAACATCGTAACACTCGTCAGTCCAGCACAGTCAGAGCCTGCTCACGAAAACTGATGAAGGCTTTAAATGCAAGATCCAGATCGACACCCTATCTCCCCGCGGGGGCGGGCAACCCTGCGGGTTGCTCGCGCGCAGGGAGGGTAAGTGCAGAAAAGACGGAAAGGTTTTCTTTGAATTGAGAATCTCACCGCACTCAATTGCCGTCATATTGAACACGAACTTGTTCTTGACTGTCTCTGCGCGAGAATGTGCTTGGGTTGAACGCTCTGGGATTGCATTCCTTGGCGGCTCGGCGAGAGAGGAACCCCTCTGTGCGTTGCTTGGAGAAAGAGGGTCAACGTCTTGATGTCCTTCTCCTTCGGCGAGTTGGCTCATGGCATAGCTCGCCTCTTCTATGGTGCAGGCTTCTGTGGCTTCCACCAAGGCGTGGCGCTGCCGCAGATCTCAAACCCCATCGACAGATAGAAAGGCTGATCCGACCCCACATAGGCTATTGTTGCACCTTCTGCCGCACTGCGCCGGATGGACTCCAACACAACGGCTGTTGCTAGACCCATCCGGCGATAGTCGGGATCCGTGGCCACAGGCTCGACCATGCACGCCGAGCTTCCCACCACGGGCCACATGCCACAGAACGAGACGTAATGCCCATTCGGCGCGACGGCAACGAGGGTGAGATCTCTGCGGAAGTTTGGTGCCGACAGTTTGCGTCGACGATCCTCCACCTCGTCTTCTGGCGGCTCGCCTTCATGATTGAATCCCCGATGCATCACGCGATGGATTTTCTTGACATCGAATTCATCGGCCAAGCTCTGAAGTCTAAAACCTTCGGGCACGCGGATGGCGGGGAGGGCGCTCGGAATGTCGAAACGCGATGTCGGCTCGGCATGTTCGGATTTAGGCTCAAACCCCATTTCTGAGGCGACAATGCCAAAATCCGAATCGCTGTCGTCAATGAATACGACGCAGCCTCGCCCTGCTCTTAGATCGCCGACAAGCTGGCTGCTCGCGTATTCCAGCATTTCGCGCTTGAGGCGCGGATACCGTGGATCAAGCTGAACGTAGTTGACGCCCATCTTGCTCTCGTAGTGGACAAGGGCGACGATCTCACCGTCGTCATCCCAAATGGCGAATTTCCCGAGATTCTCTGTATCAATCGAGGGATGGGAGTGCGCATACTCCCATCGCGGCTGCAGCCAGTTGGTCGGCGGATCGGTTTGATAAATCCGATTGAGGAAGTGTCCGACGGCCTCGTAGTCCGTCTTGTGGTCGTAGTGTCTCATGCGAATGCTCATTCAGCCCCCTCTTCCGCTCGCGGTTGGCTCACGAACCACATTCAGTCGATGCACTCGACCAACCCTTGCCAGCCAATCCTTGGGGAGTCCGCTTCTCCTCCCAATTCGAGGTAGGCTGATTCGACATTCATGCGATGTGATCGTTCGTTGCTTTGCCGATGACGATAAGGCATATTCGCGCAATCTGCCACGGTGTCAGCAACGTTTTTGCCATGGTGAATCGCCCGTGTTACCGAGCTTCGCAATTCTTCAACATAGGCTGCGTCCATTTTGAATCTGGCAGCAATGTCGGCGCGCGCAAAAGCAGGCGTTCCGTGCGCAGGCACAAGAACCTGAATGTCGAGCTGAGACAGCAATTCGAGCGTACTCTGATAGGCCAGAAGGCTGTGACAGACATACGGAATTTCCAAGTCACTTAGCATGTCAGCCGACCACAGCATCCTAGACTTCGGCTCGTAAATAGCAAGATGATCCGGCGCGTGCCCTGGCGCGTGGATTAGCTGCAACGCAAGTTCTCCAACAGACCAGGACATCGTCTCTTCAAACGTGACGTCTGGAAGCGGAACGACAAAGGGTGTCGATCTCGCAATGCGCTGATCGGTTTCCCAATCCTTGGCTTGCTTCATGACGCGTCGTCCCTGTCGTCCGGTGGCCTGGAGGGAATACTCAGCATGAGCGGTTTTCGGAATCTGGGGCAAGCGCTCAGGCCCGAGCACATGGTCCCAATGACAATGGGTGAGGATCATTGTGTTTGCAGACATCCCCCGCTCCGCCGCAAACGCGGCAATCCCATCGATCTCGTGAGGGAAGAGACCAGGGTCAATGAGGCACGCTTCAGATGAATCGAGAATCACGCCACTATGGAGGATGAATGCCTCGCTTTGCACAGACCAGAGGCTCGATGTGAGCTGCTGCCAAGCTTGAGACATCACAGTTTGCAGACGCCGTCATCAGTGTGAAATGTCATAAGACCTTTATCCTTGATGTGCCGCGTCTCGCTAGCGCATCTCGCGGTATTGGTTGAGATCCTGAGCTGTCAGCGTGAAACACTGGCGACCTATGCCATGATGCCACAAATCTTTGAAGTAAGGATCGCGGTCGCTCGCCGCTTCGGCAGTGACAAACGTGGCACACAATTCATACGAATCCTCATCCACCACGCGATA
>JAHITR010000047.1 GCA_018817505.1 Candidatus Bipolaricaulota bacterium
CCGTATGGATCCAGAGGGATGGGACGCAGAAATCGACATGTGGTATCCGGGCTCGTCGCAGTTCACGATCTCCGTCAGTCCTCCGTCGGGATCAGCCATTGTCGTTCCCCGTGGAACCGATTCGGGCGTCGTCCAAACCGCCTTTGGATCCGTTCGTGTGGACAATGCCGTCTCTGGGGTCAATGCAAAGAATGGTGATTGCGAGGTGTTTATTCGCTTCAGCGGGTTGTCCGGCTCAGGTACGTGGCAACTCACGGTCACGGACACCGGTGGAACGGGCGGTCGCTATGATGCGTGGATCATAAGCGGATCGGCGGAATTCATCGGCGGAAACTCGTCCTCGACGATTGATGAACCAGGCAATGCGCGCAACGTCATCACTGTCGGGTCATTCAATTCCAAGGCGGTGTGGGACTCGCTCAGCGGACAACAGGACTACCTTTCTAGCTATCCACTTCACGTTCTCTCTTCCTTCTCCAGCCAAGGGCCTACGCGCGACGGGCGCACCAAGCCCGATCTTTGTGCTCCAGGAGCGTGGATCAGTGCCGCACTTTCGAGTAATGCGTTATGGCAGGGCTACCTCGTCAATCCTGATGGCGTGCACACGATGGAATTGGGCACGAGCATGGCTGCTCCGCATGTGGCAGGAGCGGCTGCCTTGCTGTTGTCCATCAATCCTCAGCTGACGGCGGTCGATGTGCGCACGTTGTTGACAGAAGCAGCGACTCGAGACGGTTTTACGGGAGCTGTTCCCAGCAACCGGTGGGGCTGGGGAAAATTGGATGTCGCTACAGCTGTTGCCGCTGTCAGTGCCGCGCAACCTCCTCCCGTCGATCCGCCCGATCCGCCGGATACCTCGGTGGCGCAAATCTCGCTGAACAAGAATCCTGTCGATGATGTCGCCCAATTTGACTTCGTGTTGCCACTCGGCACGATGCGCGCTGAGTTGCGCATTTATTCAGCGAGTGGCGCACTCGTATTCCGTGCCCCCGTGCATCCTGCTTCGGATCGATTCGAATGGTCGCTCACGACGACCCAAGGCGAGGCAGTAGCTTCTGGCCTTTATCTCTATGTTCTGGAAACGGATCGTGGGACATCAGAGGTGGGCAAGTTGGTGATCGCACGATGAAGAAGCGCGTTCTGTTCTTCCTGATGGCAATCGTTCTCGCTTCCAGCGCCTGGAATGCCTGGGGACTAGGTTTCACAGGCTCTGTTTTTGAATTGGGAGCATCCGCGCGCGGTCTTGGCCTGGGGGGCGCGTTCACCGCTCTGGTCGATGATGAAACCGCTGTCATTCACAATCCGGCAGTCCTCGGGCAGTTGAAGAGCGTCGGCATTTCGTCACTCTATGTCAATCAATTTGGTGGAATCACTTACGGGTCAGTGAGTCTGGCCATGCCGTGGGTCGGTGTTAACATGGCGATAGTGGATTCTGGCCTTATCCCCTCTACGCAAGGCGCTTTCCGCTACCGATCACAATCCCTAGCGATTTCTGGCGGTGTTCCCGTGGGTCCCGTCAGCCTTGGCCTACGCTGGCGCTTCTTGAATGTCTCATCTCCGGCTCAGGGAAACGGCTGGACGATCGATCCGGCAATACTTATCGATGCTGGCAGCGTCAGGGTTGGTGCGTTGTTCGAATCGGCTTTCTCGGCGGCCATGGGATATGAATCAGGAGTTGAAGAAGATTTTGAGCCATCGCTGCGATTGGGGATTGCCGCCAAGCTTTCTCCTTCTCCGGACGTGTGGTGGAACGCTGCATTTGAGGCGTCCGGCTTGTTCGCTGCGCAAACTCAATTCGCCGCCGGGCTGGAAGCCTGGATCGGCGGTCTTGGTGCCCGTGTGGGATATGACGGCGTCGGAGCCACAGTTGGACTTACGATTCGATTCAATGGCCTGCAGTTTGATTGGGCCTATGCGATGCGCTCTGACTTGGGCGGCAGCCATCGCGCTTCGCTCACATACAGGTTTTAATGAGGAGCATCATGATGAAACGAACGGCGCTTCCCTTTGTTCTTCTCGCCTGGATCTGCTTCATGCTATTTCCAGGGTTCGGCCAAGCTGAGCCTCCGTTGACGGAGCCGGAAGTCGTTGAATCCGAGATCGTTCCGTCGGTGCCAGCTGAAGCTGAGACTACAGCGCCCGAAGTGCCTGCCAGCGACTCCGAAGTGTCCCCCAGTGAATCCGACGCGCCAGCGGCCGGACCTGAAATTGCCTTGCCCGTGCCAGCCGAGGACACGAGCCAATTTGCGGTCGAACTGGAGGGGCGGAAAACGTGGACAGTTCGCTACGGATTCGGCAGTCCGATCGGTCTGGCGACTACCGGCCTCACTCCCGGACAACTCACATTGGATCAAACGCTCACTGTAGACGTGACTGGCACGGCACTGTCCATACTAACGATTGAAGCCCACTACAACGATACATTGCCCGACTCGATGCAATCTGTGGCTCTGTATTTGGATACAGAGAGATTGGATGGTGTGCTCGGAGACTTCACATTCGGCAGCATCCCTGGATTCGCCACCTACAGCAAGAAGATGAAGGGACTGCAATTGGAGTATCTCCTTGGCGATGCCGTACTCACGGCTGTCGTATCCAAGGCAGAAGGCATCTCGGAGACCGTTGTTTTTGTCGGGCAGTCGGCTCACTCAAACACCCAGTTCTCGCTCTATACGGAGTCTGAGGATCCTGCGCCCTACCGAGCCAGTCTCAATGGGCTGGCTGCCTATCCGCTCAAGACATTGTATGCTGAGGAATTCTCCTCCGTCTTTGCACAATTTGCCGTCTCTTCTAGTCTTCGGAGCGCGCTCAATCAGTACGAGATAGGCTATCTGTACGATGCGGCGGTCACTGAGCCTGAGCTGGCAGTGAAGTCACAGAATTACCGGGTGTTAGATTTGGATGAGCAGATTCTCCTGCTCCAGAGGGATCCAAGATTCCTCATTCGCGAGTGGCTGAAGAAGCTGATTGATGTCTACAATAGTGAGATTGCTCCCGAGGGCAGCACCAAGAGGACGTATCCATTCACGGCAGGGACGGATTATGAGCTTGACTTCCTATCAGCAATGATCCCTTTCGCGCGGATTGTGGTAGATGACATCGTCTATCCCATCGGGCAAGCGCAGCAACGGCGCTTTTATGATTTGGGACATACGGGGGTGCGCGAAGGATCGGTTGTAGTACAAATTAGCACAGATGGGCTGAGCTACGATGCCATCCCCAGCTATCGGTTTCCTGATTACCAGATCATTGTTCACAACGAGGTTGGTGTGCTGGAATGCAACTTTCCCGCATCCTTCTATTTGGCCACGAGCCGTTTGAACGTGGCGATGGACTATACCGTGACTGATGGCGCATTCATGCTCGGGCTGTCCATGATTCCCGAGTCTGAGCGCGTCACCCTCAACTCGAGGATTCTGGTGCGCGACGTCGACTACATGATCGACTATGAAGTGGGCATGTTGTTCATGCTGCTCGAAATCGCGGAGACGGACATTCTACAGGTGGATTACGAGGTTTATTCCGGCGGTTTTGGCGCCGCTTCGGACTACGCAAGCTACTTCTACGGTCTCACGCTGGACCTGCCTGTGTCGGATTCGCTCAAGCTTCAGGCGAACGTGTTGCAGCTCGCCGAAGTCGCGGGTTCAGCAGCCGATGCTCAGAGTGCTCGGACAATGCCCAACCGCCATACCATTGCTGGTGTCCAAGCCGACATTTCTCTGGACGATTTTACGGGCAGCATCCTTGTGGGTTACAACGAGGACCGATTTCCCTTCGACTCCAATGAACGTATCCCAGGATTCAATCGGATCAGCGCGGCCGCTTCGGGCGGGGGGTATATTCTGTTCGGACATCGAGGTGGAGTCACTGTCAATGAGGACGGGGATTGGCAAAGCTATGGCCTAGAATCCGGCCTCTCTAGTTTGATCGTGCAAGCGATCGCCTTTGGCGATGACATCGCCTACGTGGGGACGAATGCCGGACTGACAACCGTCAGTCTTGAGGGTGCGTCGCCATTCGACAGGGCCGCCAACTGGAAGCGGTATTCAGTGGACGACGGCCTCCCTGATCCGTCAGTCACCGCGCTGTTGGTGCGTGACGGAGTGGTTTGGATTGGCACGAAAAAGGGTTTGGTGACGAAGCCGGACAATGCGGACGACCCGTACGCGGACTGGGTACAGTTTGACGCGGGCGGATTCGAAACGCTTCCTGCAATCACGGCGCTGGCCGCGGATGAAGGGCACGTTTATGTTGGGACACAGAGTGGGCTTTATGTTTATGACGAGCATGTCCATTCTCTTGAATTGATGTCGGGAACAGAAGGCGATCGAATCAACGACCTCGAATTTGCAGACCAGACACTATATGCCGCCTCGGATCGAGGGCTTCGCGGCTTCCGAAACGGCGTCGGCATGGGATGGCTTGTCCTTGGCCAGCGCGTTTACGCGCTGGCCTACGTCGATGGCACGCTGTACTACGGGTTGAGCGAAGGCCTGATCGCGCTGTCGAGCGACGGATCGTCGACGATGGCCTCAGGATGGGCCATTACTGCGCTGACATCGACGGATGATGGCTTGTGGGCGGGAACGCAAGCATCTGAGAGCTACGAGATGGCGATTTGGCAGATTTCTTCCAAGGGCGCGAAGCCGTTCTTTGAAACCACGACTGGCATTTCTGGAGTAGATTCATTCGCATATTCGGATAGCCTGGCATCGGAGAACACGACGACAGGTTGGATGACGCGAGCTTCTTTCCGGCAGAACGCAGACGGATATTCCATCAGTGGCGTTGCCGAAGTATTGCCTCCAGCATTCCGCGCCATTGGCAGCACGCGCCGCGTGGACAACACAGGTTGGACGTTGGCAGGCGATTTCGAGTTGGGACGGCAGGGAAATCTGCGCGTCGATCATGACTATCGTCTCTCAGACCAAACGGGCGAAACTCCGAGCGACAGAATGGCGAACGGAGTGACTCTGGACTGGAGTTTCGTCGACGGTCCTCAATGGCAGGCCATGTGGCGGCATGTGGATGCCAATGAAGTGGATCACATCGGCAACAAGAACACGCGAGAAACCACACTGTCCGTTTCCACGGAAGAGACGTTCTTCAGAGATTCGCTGACACTGACATTATCTTGGGAGCGTTTCAGTTTCGCGTCGAGCCGTTGGGATGAGCAATGGCAGCGCGAGAAGCTGTCCTTGTCCGCTGACTGGCAGGTGACCAGTTCGCTTTCGACGCAAGCATCATGGTCTCGTCCCGTTCGCTTTGTTGACGACTCAATCACTGGTTCTGAGCGGGCGTCATGGGACTGGGATTGGTCGAACTCAGTCGGTTTCGCGAAGTTGGATGTGGAGTATTCGGTGGATTGGGTTCGCACGTTGTTCGAACAGAAGAGTTTGTGGTCTCATGAGGCCATCGCGCGATTGGATGGCAAATCCTTCCAAGCCTTCGGATGGGAATTCTCACCCGATCTCAAGCTTGAAGGCGCCTTCGATCACAGTCAAGCAGACGTGCACGGCGAATTTGTTCTACGTTCTGAAATCGAGGCATTCAGGCTGACATCGACGATTCGCGGGCATTTGACTGAACTGGGAAGGCCGGTCTCCAATCGCGAGGGGGAATTAACCCTGAATGCGAAATACTCGGGAATCGCCGACCTCGATTTGTTCATGACCTATTCTGGAAGCCGGAGCGCGGCAGTGATGAAGAATGCCATTGCGCCAGCTTCGAGCGACACCGTCACCGGGCGACTGATTTGGGCTCCTGAGGAAGGGCCACGTGATGAGCTGTCCATCTCCTTGCGGATCAAGCAGACCCAAGCATCCCGGCAAGTGACTGCGACGATCGACAACGGGTTTACCCTCTACCTGTCACCTTGGTTGACGCAGTGGCTGACCTTGCCAGAAGAGACTGTGAACGAGGGATATCCGATTGCCGATCTTTTCCTGGACTCCAAGGCTGAGTATCGTGGAGGCACTGCGGATCCGGAATTCTCGTTCTCCACAACGGCTCGAGTGTTTCTTGCCATGGCGCCCCGGTGGAACGTGTCGTTCGCGACAACGTATCAACTAGGACACAAACTGGCGATTGGCCTGTACAACAGTCTGGCACTGGAGCTGACGTTCGCTATTGAGTTCTAGCGTTGTCGATATCGGCGGTCGGCCACCCGCCTGGCGCATGCCTGTGGTCGGCTTATCCGCCTCCTACAGGGGGAAGGAAGGCGACGATGTCGCCGTCTTGGAGCATGGTTTCGTGCCCCTGCAGGAATCGAATGTTGCGGCCGTTGACGAGGATATTCAGATACCCCGCATCGAGTCCCTTTGCTAGATCTGCGGACAGATCAGGAAAATCGGCGTTCAGCTTCGTGATCAGCGACGCCAGGGTGGAGGCAGGGGGCAGTTGCTGGAGTTGGGTCCCTCCTTGGAAGGACTCTCTCAACCCGCCGAAAACCTTGACGGTAATCGTCATGAGATCGAGTGAACCGGTGTCTTTCATGGGCTATTGATACCGTGTTCGCCGAGCAACAGCAAGTCCGAAATCGTGCCCATGCCATTGGTCCTGCTCGATGGGCGGGATATAATGCGCACTTGAGTTTCAATCAGGAGGAGGTGGATGATGGACAAGCAACGGGTGCTTGTATGCAGTGCCTGGCCGTATGCGTCAGGAGTTCCTCATTTGGGGAACCTGGTGAGTTCGCTGTTGTCGGGTGACGTGTTTGCCCGCTACTACCGACTTCTGGGAAAGGACGTCCTGTACGTATCCGGAACAGATGCCCACGGAACGCGTATTGAATACGAAGCCGAACGTGAGGGGATTACCCCGGCCGAACTTGCCGATCGCAATCACAAGAAAATCGTTGAGGTTATCGAGGGGTTCGGCATTGCGTTCGACAACTACACGACAACTGAATCCCCATGGCACAAAGAGTTTGTCCGTGACATTTACCTTCAGATGGAGGCCAACGGATTCATCTGCCCAAAAATAGAGAGCCGTGCATTCTGCCGTCACTGTCAGAAATTCCTTGCCGATCGATTCATTGTGGGAACGTGTCCGAAATGTGGGTCGCCCCATGCCCTCGGAAATCAATGTGATGGGTGCGGCTCGATTCTTGAGCCCGAGGAACTGGTAGAACCCCGTTGCACGCAGTGCGAGGGTACTGATATCGAGTTCAAGGATACCAAGCACTGGTATTTGGATCTCGCGAAGCTGTCCGATGCGCTTGGCGCCTACGTCGATACGAAGGCCTTCCAGGGGAACGTGCTTCGGTACACACAGCAGATGATCGAGGACGGGCTGCGCGCGCGCGCCATGACGCGAGATATCAAATGGGGAATTCCGGCACCGTTTGAGGGCGCTGAAGACAAGGTGTTTTACGTCTGGGGCGAAGCTGCGCTTGGTTATGTTTCGGCGACGATCGAGCATTTTGCTGGGCAGGATGGGTGGAAGAAGTACTGGTTTGGCGACGATGTGCATCAGATCTACACCCAGGGCAAGGATAACATCACCTTCCACACGTTGATCTTCCCAGGGCAGCTGATTGCCTCGCAGCAGGGCTATCACTTACCTGACCAAATTGCTGCCACCGAATATCTCAACTGGATTGGCGGCGACAGCTTCTCCAAGAGCCGCCGCGTTGGCTTGTACTGCGATCAGGCCTTGCGTGTCATGGATAGCGAGCTTTGGCGATTCTACCTTCTCTACAATCGGCCAGAGGGCCGCGACGTGAACTTCTCCTGGGAAGAGCTGGAGAAGGCCGTGAATGGCGTTCTGATTTCCAATATTGCCAATCTGGTGAATCGCGTGCTGAGTTTTGTGCAGTCCAAACTCGATGGAGTGGTTCCCGACGCTACGTTGGATGCTGAAGTCGTGGGCGCCATCGATGAGAAAGTCACCGCATACCAAGACGCGATGGAAAATGGGGCGATAGCCCAAGCCTTGCGGAGCGTTTGCGATTTGGCGGGTTTTGGAAACGAGTACTTCCAACGCAAGAAGCCGTGGGCAACGAAAGACGCGTCTGCAGTGGCTAGCGGTGTGCAATTCGTCAAGGCCATGGCCATCATGCTGCTCCCTATCATCCCAAAATTCGCTGCCTCTGTTTTGAGAATCATGGGAATTCAGAATGCGACATGGGAAGATCTCAAACAGGAGCTTCGCGGTGTGACGCTGACGTCAGATCGGGTTCTGCTTGAACGGATTGAAATGGACCAGATTCGCGACGCTGCGATGAATGCCACTGCGGCCAAGCCCAAAGCGGCTTCGAAGCCTGCAGATCACGTCTCATTTGAGGAGTTCAAGCGCTTTGACTTCCGCATTGCAGAAATCCTCAGTGTGGACGACATCCCTGGAGCGGATAAACTGTATCGACTGCAAGTGGATTTGGGAAACGAGCTTCGGTCGTGTGTTGCCGGAATCAAGGCACACTTTCCGGCTGAGGACCTTGTCGGACGAAAGGTCCTAGTGCTGGCCAATCTAGAGCCAGTCACCATTCGTGGTGTACGGTCGGAGTGCATGATTCTGGCGGCAAAAGGGGAAACGCTCTCACTGCTGGAGCCCAATCCTCGCGCTGAGCCCGGGAGTGCCGTATCCTAGGGTGATTGAAATGACATCAGCAGGACGCTAGAATTTGACACGAATTGGGGTGTTTAATACATGTATGCAGTGATAGAGACTGGTGGAAAGCAGTATCGCGTGCAGGAAGGCATGGTCTTTGAGCACGAGCTTCTTGATGGAGCTGGCGTGGGACAGGCCGTGCAATTCGATAAGGTCTTGCTTGTCGCCAAAGACGAAGACGTCAAGATCGGCACGCCGTACGTCGAGGGGGCCGTTGTAAAGGGAGAAATCCAAGAGCAAGGCCGTGGCGAAAAGATCATCGTCTACAAGTACAAGAGCAAGAAGGGATATCGCCGAAAGCAAGGCCATCGGCAGTCCTTCATGGCAACCAAGATTACTGCCATCGAAAGCTAGGAGTGATTGTGGGCGAAGCGGTGATTCAAAGAGATGAACGAGGACGCGTCGTTGGCGTAACCATGCAGGCCGATGGGATGTCAGCGCTTGCCAAGGCGTCTGCAGCAACGTTGCTGCGAGCCGTGGCATTATCGCTCTCGGAGTACTTGCACGTCGCCGTTGAGTCTTCTTTCGAGGACGAATTGAGCCTCGAAGTGGATCGACGCGATCAGTACCTCGATCGAGAGATTGACGCGGTTCTTGCAACGATGAGAAGTGGACTTCGCCTCGTGGAGCGGGATTATCCAGCCGAGTTGATGGTTCATGAAGCAACGGTTGGAGTGAAGGTCTAGATCCTTCCATTGAGAGAGGAATAGGGGAGATAGTATGGCCCATAAAACGAGTACTGGTTCAACGCAGAACGTTCATGATACCGCTGGCAAACGCCTCGGCGTGAAGCGATTTGGTGGCGAATGGGTGAACTGCGGAACCATCATCATGCGTCAGCGTGGCACGAGAATTCATCCCGGCAAGAACGTAGGGCTTGGAAGAGATTTCACGCTTTTTGCTACGGCACCCGGCTATGTGCACTTTGAAGGGCGCGGCAAGAAGTCCGTGAGCGTCCTTCCGACTCGTGCAGCCTAGCCACCAGCGGATCACTCCGCTGCGATTCCATGTTTATTGATGAAGCGACCATCCGCGTGCGCGGAGGACGGGGCGGAAATGGAGTCATCCATTTCGTATCAGGTCCCAAGAATCCTCGAGGCGGTCCGGATGGTGGCAATGCGGGTGACGGTGGCTCGGTTCTGCTTGAGGCATCCAGAAACGTATCCACGCTGTATCGATTTCGGCACCGGCCTCTGTTCGAGGCGGAGAACGGCGTCAATGGCTCTCGCAACAACAAGCAGGGAGCTACGGGCGCCGATTTAGTCGTGGACGTTCCACTGGGGACAATCATCAAAGACACCACGACGGGTGAAGTCTTGGCGGATCTCAGTCGCGCAGGCGATCAGATGCTCGTTGCAGAAGGCGGCGAAGGCGGCCGCGGCAATAGCAGTTTCGTCACGTCGAGGAAGCAGGGTCCCCGTATTTGTGAACGTGGCTTGGGTGGAGAGGCGAGAACGCTCAAGCTTGAACTCAAGCTGATTGCCGATATCGGCATCATCGGATTCCCCAACGTCGGCAAATCCAGCCTCATTTCCTCGATCTCCGGGAAGAAGGCAAAAATCGCCGATTACCCATTTACGACGCTCGTCCCAAATCTTGGTGTCGTCGATGTGGATGGCAAGGATCAGTTTGTCGCAGTTGATGTGCCCGGCCTTGTGGAAGGGGCTCACGAAGGAAAAGGTCTGGGCGATCGGTTCTTGCGTCACGTCGAGCGAACCTCAGCGTTTATCCATATGATTGATCTTGCGCCGATGGAAGAACGTGATCCCATCGAGGATTACGATGCTATCAACCATGAACTGGCTTCATTCAAGCCGCACTTGGCCAAGCGACCACAGATTGTGGTGGGAAACAAATCGGATGCGGTGTCTGCAGAGGCGCTACAAGATATTCAGAGCCGCTTCCTTGAGCGTGGCATCGATCTGCTAGCCATTTCTGTAGCTACGGGAGAAAACGTTCGTGCACTGGTTCACAGAGCGTTCTATCTGTTGCAGGGCGTTCGCACGAAGGAAGAACCTGAGGCACTGTCCGTGCGAAAGAAGATCTATCGCTTCGAAGGCGAAACAGGGTTCTCTGTAGTTCGTGAGGACGACATGTTGGTCGTTCAGGGCAAAACTGTAGAGAATCTGGTAAAGAAGCTGGTATTGGACAGCTTTGACGCGCAGGAGTACTTGGGCAACCGTCTGGAAAAAATGGGCGTCCTCAAGGAACTGCGCAAACAAGGCTGGACAGGCACGGAAATGATTCGGATTGGGGAGATTGAGCTTGAACTTGAGGGGTAGAGTGGGACTGTTCGGGGGAACGTTCAATCCTCTGCACAACGCACATCTGAAAGTGGCAAGAACAGCTCTAGAACAATATGAGCTGTCAGGCATTATTTTTGTGCCCAATGGAATCCCTCCCCACAAGGAGAAGGTCCTTGGGTGCGACACAGAAGATCGGTACGAAATGGTGCGATTGGCTGTTGAATCGGTTCCCGGGTTTGAGGTCTCTCGGATTGAGGTGGATCGAGAGGGACCATCCTATACTATTGACACCATCCGCGCTTTGAAGGATGATTACCCGCAAGGGATTTGCTTTATCGTGGGAGCGGATCGTCTGCTGAAGATTGATACGTGGAAAGAACCACATGAGCTTCTGCGAAGTGTTCCCTTTATTATTGCTCCGCGATGGGGTGTGAACCTCGACCTGTTCGACGTTTCACCGTTTAGCGAGGCAGTGATTGTTCCGCTGCAGATGGAAGACGTCGATCTATCGTCTTCTGGTCTGCGAGAACGGATCCTACGCGGCGAATCCATCCGCGATTGGGTTCCGTCCGCTGTTGCGGAGTATATTGAAGCACATAAACTCTACAGAACGTGGGAGTCGGGAGTATCGACACCTAGTAGCTAGGAGGTTAGGATCGACAAACGAAAACTGCGAATCAATGAACGGATTCGCGAAAGTGAAGTCCGAGTCGTTGACGATACGGGCCAAAACCTTGGCATTCTCAAGCGCGACGAAGCGATCGCAATCGCCAAAGAAAAGGGTCTGGATCTCGTGGAAGTGGCACCTCTCGCGAAGCCGGTCGTCTGCAAAATCGTGGACTACGGCAAGTATCACTATCAGCAGGAGAAGAGCGAGCGAAAGAGCAAGCATCGCTCCAAGCTGAAGGAAGTGAAGTTCACCATCAAGATCGGTGAGCATGACTTCCAAACCAAGATGAATCGCGTACGAGAATTCTTGGGCAAGGGTGACGTGGTTCGTGTGAGTATCTTCTTCCGCGGTCGCGAGATCGTACATGCGTCACGGGGACGCGAGCTGCTCAAGCGCGTGCAGGACGAAGTGAGTGACATCGCGCGAGCTGAGGGAGATCCAATGGCAAGAGGGAAGATACTGCAATTGCTCATTGTCCCCACGAATAAAGCCCAATAGGCGTTTAGGAGGAATAGCGAAGTGCCGAAACAGAAGACGCATTCAGCGGCCAAGAAGCGTTTTAAGCGCTCAAAGAGCGGGAAGCTCTTCCATCACATGTCGAACTTTTTTCATAAGAATACGAAGAAAAGTTCAAAGCCAAAGCGCCAGGCGCGCCAATCGAAAGAATTGAGCGGGGGACAGGCCAAGAACATCACCCGCATGATCGGGAAGTAATTCGGAGGGTCAGCACATGCCACGAGCACGTGGAGGAAATAAGCGTCAAGAGAGCCGCAAGAAGATTATGGTTCTCGCCAAAGGCTTCAAGGGAAAGCGAGGGACGTCGCACCGTATTGCCAAGCAAGCGGTGATGAAGGCCCTTCGGAACAGCTACATTGATCGTCGTCGAAAGAAACGAACATTTCGACGCCTGTGGATTACCCGTATCGGTGCTGCTGCCCGATTGAATGGTACTTCGTATTCCGCGTTTATTGGTGGACTGGAACGACGCGGCGTTGCGATTAACCGAAAGATGCTGGCAGACATCGCCGTCAAAGACGAGCATGCGTTCTCCGCCTTGGCAGAGATCGCAAAGGGGGAAGCCGTCAAGGGGTAGCTTGGAAGGAATCGGTGAGGTGAATGGTGTCTCAGTTGCCTAATGCAATGGTGAATGACATCCTCACCACACCGTTTCTTTCTTTGACATCTACGATGATGATGACTGAAGGCAGCTGTCTTCTGTCTCAGTCACGGCGTTGTAGTCTCTGACGATCGATTTGACAACTGTTACAGGATCGGAAGACGTCTCCACTTCAGGCGATCAGTCAAGAACCCGTTTGTTGCTGAACGAGATTCGAGTTCACGGCCTTCATGGTGTGTATGACGAAGAGCGTGAAACCGGAAACGAGTTCTCCATTGACGTTGAGCTTGAAGGAGATTTCACCAAAGCCATTGAAACGGATCGGATTGACGATTCCGTTGACATCGACCACGTTGCCACGCTGGTGCGCGACATCAATCAGCAGAACCAATTTCACCTCATCGAGTCGTTTGCTGATGCCATTGGTCGTGCGCTATTGCTCCGTTTTCCGATCCTATCACGCGTCGTCGTCAGAGTGACCAAGCTGACCCTGGTTCGATTGGAATCGGTGCGCAGCTCGACAGCGGAAGTTGCTGTTCATCGTCGATGACCGATCAGACAGTCTACCTTGCCTTGGGGGCAAATCTTGGCAACCGGAGAGAGCAGATTGAGCAAGGGATTGCGGCATTGAGTGAGCAAGGCGTTTGCATCACGAACCGATCGTCCTGGTTTGAAACAGAACCCGTTCAAGTAGAGAACCAACCGTGGTTCCTCAATCTTGTCGTTCGTGGCGAAACCACGCTCGATCCGCATGAACTGCTGTCCACATGCCAACGCATTGAGAAGAACTTGGGGCGTGTGCCATCGGTGCGATTTGGCCCTAGGCATTTGGACATTGACATTCTGCTGTACGGTGAGCAATGCATTGAATCCGAGTTGCTGACGATTCCCCATCCACGCATGGCGCAACGACGATTCGTGCTGGTTCCGCTTCTCGAGATTGCTCCTGAATTGACAGACCCCAAACACAACCAACGCTATGCTGACATGCTCAGCCGACTCGATGAGGGGAAGAAGGTGTTGCGATCGCTGATCAACGAATCCTGATATCAGTCGATACCCAGGACACGGAGGCTCGACGAACTCGAGTCGCCATTGTCGAAGGGGATCGACTCATGGAAATCCACTACGGACATCCATCCCAAGACAAGATCATGGGCAATATTTATCGCGGACGCATTGAAGACGTATTGCCCGGACTTGGATCTGCTTTTGTCGGCGTCGGAGAGGCAAAGAGCCTGTTCCTATCGCGCAATGAACTCAATGACACTATTTTGTCCGAAGCGGGCGTGAAGCCCTGGCAAACGGACATTCCCATCACCAACGTGCTCAAGCGCGGGCAGATGATGACACTTCAAGTGCGGCGTGATGGCATTGGAAACAAGAACCCGCAAGGCACAACCAAGATTAGCCTGCCAGGTCGATTCTGGGTTTACATTCCCACTGAGGACCGATTGGGCGTCTCACGCAGAGTGGAGTCCGTACGCGCTCAGCGCCGCATTCGCAAAGTGGCGAGACAGATCAAAGGCCCTGGAGAGGGGCTGATCGCTCGCACAGCCGCGGAATGGGCGACAGACGAAGAGCTGAAGCACGACTACGACTTGCTTGTCGAGATCTGGCAAAGCGTTCAAGCGGCGGCTGAGAAAGGCGACCACCCACGATTGCTGTACAAGGGCATGGGGCTGGTTCAAACCATTCTTCGCGACCGACTCGGGCCCGATGTGAAAGAGATCGTGGTCGACTCGCCGTTTTTCAAAGAGAAGATTGCGTCGTTCCTCGACTACATGCGCATGGGAAGCTACAAGAAGCTTGTCCATGTGCACGAAGGGCAGGAAAGCCTGTTCGACAAGCACAAGATCGAGGAACAAATTCAAGCCGGCCTCTCTCGGCGGGTGGCGCTAGCTGGAGGCGGCTCGCTGGTGATTGACGAGACCGAGGCCCTCATTGCCATTGACGTCAACACAGGCGGGGATGTGAAGCACCGCAATCAGCACGCAGCCATTCTGAACACCAACCTGGAGGCAGCTGAAGAAATTGCGAGGCAGCTTCGATTGCGGCAGATTAGCGGCATCATCATCGTCGATTTCGTCGACATGGAGAGCCCGAAAGACGTTCAGCAAGTGATCGACAAAGTGAAAGAAGAACTGAAGAACGATCGCGTATCCGCTGACTTCGTCGACATGACCGCGCTTGGTTTGGTCGAAATCACCCGCAAGCGCCAAGGCGAAAGCCTGTCCGACATGCTGGAGAACGCCGAATTCGATGCATAGCAG
>JAHITR010000048.1 GCA_018817505.1 Candidatus Bipolaricaulota bacterium
CGCTAATACATTGGCCAGACTGCTCGCACTCGATGGTCTTCGCACAAGTAGCGCGATGACAGTTCCCATGCCCATGGTCCCCAGGGTCGCAAGAATTACGAAGATGACATAGCGAAGCCAGTTCACGTCGTAATGCAGGCCGAAGACGACCATGCCAACAGCAAGTGTGACCAACGTGGAAAGAAAGACGATGGCCATGCGGATTATGACGATGGCAGAAAGTAAGGCCATCGGACGCATGGGAGTCACAATCAATCGATCGAGGATGTTGCGCTCCTTCATGCTGGTCAAATGCCCTGAGACAGCAAATAGACCTGCCGACAGGATGGTGAATGCGAGGATTCCAGGCAGCACGAGGTTGTACCAGCCAACGGATTGAATCGTCCCCACGCTGACTTCCTCGACGGGCAATGATCGCGACACGCCTTGCCTGCGAAGATTGAACTCGGTCGTGATCGCACGTGCTGCTTGCTCAAAGGCGAAGTTCTCTTGAATCCGATTGGCGTCATAGTAAAACTGCAACGCGACCCCGTCCCATTGCAAGCCAAAGTCGATGCGCCTGTCCGTGATGGCTGTCAGCAGGTTGGCTTGTGAGTCGAAGAATAGCAGGTGCATCGACCCCGTATCGTCGATTGTCTGTCGAAGAAGAACCTCCTCTGCATCCGTCTCGAAGAAGACTCCAAAATGGGCTTGATCCACATCCCCGATATCTCCCATCAAGAAACCGAAAATGAGAACATAGACCAATGGGAAGAGCAGTGTGAAGAACATGCCCATTCGATCGCGCGAGAAGACTCTCAATTCAGCGACGAGCAATGCGCGGAAGCCTTTCATCGCTCCACGTCCCATTTTAGCCGCCGACTGGTGACCAAACTTGAAAGCAAGATCCAGCCAATCGGCACGAGGAGGATCGTCAGGGCGGGCATCAGGGTGCTGTTCTGCACGCCGACACTGTGACGGAGCCCTTCCAGCAGATAGCTGACCGGGTTGAGATAGACGATAACCATCATGAAGACAGGCAATCCGCTCGTTGGGAAGAACAGGCCGCTGAGGAACATCATCGGCATATTGAGGATGTTGGCAGTGGCCATGCCACCGTTGGCTGTCTTGGCTAGTGAGGCAATCAGAAAGCCAAAGGCCATGAATGTAGTTGCTGCCAGGATGAGCAGGCCGATGGATGCGGGGGATGCGAAACGAATAGCCGCTCCAAAGACAAACACCCCCAACGAGTAGAGCAGAACGAACTGAACAGCACACAATGTGAGATGGCCGAGGCCAAAGCCCACGAGATAGCGAGCGACAGACAACGGCGTTACCCAATACCGACGCAGAACCTTTCGATCTCGATTGAACAGGATGGTGCCTGGTACACCAAACAAACCATTGACAAAGAATCCCATCAAAATAATTCCAGGCAACACGAAATCGACGTAGGACGTCTCCTCTCCCTCTCCACCAATCCAGTGCGTTTCGCTCGCGATAGCCTGATTGTCATCGAAGCGGCCCATTTCAACGAGAATGCGACGATCGATTTCCGTGAGAACCTGCTGAATGATCTGCGAAGCATAGGTAGACGCTGCGTTGGAGTCGCTCATGAACAGTTGCAGACGGACGGGATCGGCCAAGGCGGTAGAAGCATCAGGTTGCAGGAGATTGGCCACGACAGCTTGATTGAGGCCAGCGGGAATGAGCAGTACGGCGGCGCGGCGACCGCGTCGGAGCGCCGTGAGCTCGGATTCAAGGAATTGATCGGAATCGGTGGCGTCGTCTAGCGTATGCAAAGAGAACAGGGGCTCCAACGCGCCATCCACTGTTGTCGACATCTCATGAAACGCACCTGCGATGACGTCAGAGAAGGCAAATCCAGAGGATGCAGAATCTTCTTGATTGATCAGGGAGATCTCGAAACTAATCTCGCCTTCGTTTCCGACCTTACCAAAAATCAGACTTAGGATCGTCAGCAGGAATACTGGGAAAACAACAAACCAAAATAGCGTGATACGTTCGCGTAAGGCAGTCGTGATGTGGGCTCTGGCGATGTGGAGAATGTCTTTCACCCGCGCAACCTCCTGCCGGTTAGCGAAAGGAAGACGTCCTCAAGATTGGGTTGTCTGACAGTCAAATCGCGTAATTTGAAATCGTGTGTGCGCGACCAGGCAAACAAGGCTTCCATCGTGTCCGTGAGATGGTCTGTTTCAAGCGTAATAACCATCTGATCATTGCGCGCGGCTTTGCAGAACAGCTGCAGGTTTTCCCACGCCCGTGCTGACACATCCAAACCACGGAATTCGATGAGGGTTTCTTCGCCAAGCTGTTCCGCCAGTGATTTCGGAGAGCCCTGGGCAATGATGGATCCGTAGTCCATGATGCAGACTTCATCGGACAAGGCTTCGGCCTCTTCCATGTAGTGAGTGGTCAGGATGACGGTCTTGTCACGTGCTTGCAGTGCAGACACGATGTCCCAAATGTTCAGGCGAGCCTGAGGATCAAGCCCTGTGGTTGGCTCGTCAAGAAAGACAAGGTCGGGGTCATTGATTAGTGCGGCACCGATTGCCAGACGCTGCTTTTGACCACCTGACAACGTGCGTACGAGTGCTCCGGACTTCTCGGTGAGCTCAACTGCCGCCAGAATATCGCCTACCGGTATCGCTCTATGGAAGAATGAGGCGAACATCGTCAGAACTTCATGCACCTTGAGATAGGGTTCGAAACCACCTTCTTGAAGCAGGACGCCAATCCGCTGCTTCGCTGAGCGGGTGATCTTTGTGAGCCGTTCTCCGAAGACTTCAATTTCCCCTGAGTCTGGTTCGCGGATGCCCTCCAACATTTCCATTGTCGTCGTCTTGCCTGCACCATTGGGTCCGAGAATCGTGAATACGGACGCGTGCGGAACAGTGAACGAGATGCCATCCACGGCCTTGGTTTGTCCATAGTGTTTTGTCAGTTGACTGACCTTCATCGTGAAGGCCATCTTTGCAGTGGCACTCGCCATCGGTTCTCCCTTCGAGCTGCAGTACGCGCGTCCGTTCATATGAAAGGCACTTTACCGCAAGCCCAGCCAGCGGACTAGCACGAGGACCAAGGCGATGTTTTCCAGTCGCAGAGACAGGCACACATGCTTACAACCTTCTGATGTCACCAGACAGCACAGATGCTAGCGACTTGGCGATCCACGTTGATTGGATACCTTCGGTCTGCATATCGGATTGATTGGAGATTCCGGAAAGAACGAATAGTGTATCTATGCCATTTTGGATTCCACCAAGGATGTCAGTTCCCAGGCGATCGCCAATCATGAGGATTTTATCTGTCGATACCAGTGACTTGGCTATGTCGAAGATCGGGGCGTTTGGCTTTCCAACTGTGACATCAGGTTCAAAGCCCATCCCGCGCAATGCACCGACAATGGCTCCCGCGCCAGGCATGAGTCCGCCGGGAATGGGATAGGTGCCATCCTCATTGGTCGCAGCCCACTGTGCACCAGCAAGAAGCGCATGGAGACCTTGTGCCATTTTCGTATAGTCAAAGCGACGGTCCATACCGGTGGCAATCCATTGAGCAAAATGAGGGTCTGTTGCCAGATGATGGCCGCTGATGACCAATTCATCACGCAATCCCTGTTCCCCGATTGGCCACACCTGCACTGCCCCAGCAAGCTTCTTAAGATGCTCAGCGATCACGTAGGACGAGCAGACAATATCTGTCGACTGAAGCTCAAAGCCAAGTGAGGACAAATGCTGAGCATGTTGAACGCGAGAACGTGTTGAGTTGTTCGTCAAGATCACGACGTGCCCTGACTGCTGCAGCAGACGGAAGGCTTCAGTTGCGCCAGCGATAGGCTGCGTATCATGCACAAGCACACCGTCGACGTCGACGAAGAAGGCCCCATAGGCCGCCAGAGTCCATGGTTTCATGGTGGAAACGTACTCCAAACCTGCGGTGATTTCATCTGATTAGTTCCCGACGGCAATCAATACGTACACGGCGACAAACCCCAGCAGGATGATCAATGGGCTGATTTCCAAATGGAAGATTGCTTGCGGCAATCGGAAGGTGCGCTTTCGGAAGAGCGCATACACGGCCCCGCCTATGGCGATAGCGCCTACGGCTTCAGCGATATGAACAATTGTGAATGCATGGATGCAGCAACTCCAGGAAGACATGGCAACAGAGATTGGCCAAAACGCGAGGATGAGCCCGCCGAGCCAGCTATAGGCCATGGCATGGGGCAAATCTGTTCTGCATGTCGATTTGGCAAATAGGATCGGAATGAATTTGGAAAACGACATGGCAGTCCCAACGGAAATCAGCAGCACGACAATGCGAAGGGTAATTGACGCCAATCCATCCTCAAGAATCACCTTGGCATCAAAGCCGGCAAGCGGTGGCAGGCCAATGATTCCGAGGGTTCCGATGATCAACGCGATACGGGTTCCCCATGGGATGTCATTCTTGTGAGCGACGAGGGTATCGCATTGCGCATTGCCTAGTTGCGTTGCAGCCTCGCCGAGCGCGAGGAACAACAGCGACTTAAACAAGCCGTGAGCGACGGCATACTCCAGCGCTCCTAGGCGTCCCTCCCATGTGGAAGCGCCAGAGCCGATCAGGATATAGCCAATCTGCGCCAGCGTGGAGAACGCGAGCATCTTCTTCAGATCGTAGGTGAAGACGGCGTACAGAGTGCCTAGCAATCCGGTGATGGAGCCCAATACGAGAAGAGGCAGTTGAATGGGGAATATGTCCGCCAGACGGAACAACTCAAGAACGCCCATCTTGATAACCAAACCCGAAAGCAGTGCTGACACGGGCGGCATGGCGCGAGCGTGCGCAGACGGTAGCCACAGAGAAAACGTAAACACGCCGGCCTTGACTGCAACGCCAGCAACAAGCAAAGATGCCGCCAACAGGACCCAAGGCTCGCCAGCAGCGTTTGCAATCAATGGAACGAGAATGGCGTAGTCAAGGCTGCCGCAATGCGCGTAGACCACGCCCACGCCAAATAGGAAGACCGTCATGCCCAATGACGACAAAATGAGGTAGTTGAGACTTGCCCAGATCTGACGAGGCTGCCGCTGATAGCCGACCAATAGGAAGCTGACCAAGGTTAGCAGCTCAAACAGCAAATAAGCGTTGAACAGATCCTTGGTGAATGCCAATGCATAGCACGCTCCGATGAGAAGGTGGAAAAGCAAGAAGAAGTAGGGACGCAGCTGATCCTTCCAAGTGAACACGCTGACGGCAATGCTCAAGCCCCAGGCGAGCGAGGCGAAGGTCATGCCGATGCGATCCCCTATCATGGAGATTCCCAGGCCATTTGGGACACTGCCAATCGTGATGAGCGAGGGGATCCCCCGAGTCAATGCGACCACAAGCCAGGCTAGAAGCAACCCGTCCACAACGTGCGACATGAAAATGAGCGGCCTGCGCGCACGGACGAAGGTGATGGAAAGGATCGCGGCGACAAATCGGAGGAGGGGCAACAGGACTAGAGGCACGGCTCATCCTCCTCAGGGGTTTCATGAGCTAGCTCTTCTTCAATTCGTGAGGAATCGGTCGTGTGGTATCGCTCGACCAAGATCATCACGAAAACTAGTGCCAGTGCCAGGATGGCAAAGTTGACGACAATGGCTGATAGAACGAGTGCTTGGGGCAACGGATCAACCATGATGAGGGTTTCTCCCGGCAATTGAATCGGAGCACTTCCACCTGGCCGGTCTCCAACGGATAGGAGAAACAGGATGGCAGAGGAATTGATTAACCCAAGCGCAAGAAGCTTCATCACCAAGTCGCGTCGCAGAACCAGTGCGACAAGTCCCAGCCCCAACAGCACAAAGGACACAGCGGCCGCCATTAGAGTTCACCTCGATGTTGAGCAAATGCAGCAATGATGAGCCACGCGCCAAGGAAAACTTTGGCTCCGATCAGAAGGTTGTAGGGCAGGATAGATCCACCGCTCATCAATTGCCCAGCTGTTCCCTTGGGCAGCAGATCGGTCAGCGGCGCCCGACCCAAAACGACAGGCAGGAGAACCCAACAGAGCACGAATAGCAGGATGGCTTTCTCCACAGTTGCCACGCGGTGGGGTTTGAGTCGAGCCTCTGTGGCTTCCATCCCTTGGGCTATTGCGACGTACAACATCGCACTGCCGGCAATGACGCCTGCAGCGAAGCCACCGCCTGGCGACAAGTGGCCAAACAGCGCAAAGAAGGCACTGAGAAGCAGCGCCAGTGGGCCGAGGAAATTCACGGCTATGCGCACAACGCCTGATTCAGACAGACTCGGCGTGGGTACGTCCGATGCGTGACTCAAATAATAGCGTACACCCAATACGGCGACTGAAAACACTAGGATTTCAAGCAGTGTGTCGAACAGCCTCATGTTCAAATAGATGCCAGCGACTCGATTGGAGGATCCTGTGACCTCAAGCTGAAGAGCGAGATAGCGCTGCGAATGGTCAGGATCGGGGAAAGAGAGTAGATAGGTGATGGCAGCCAAACCGACAGACGCCGCAATAATGCCAATCGCCAGGATCGTTCGCACGGTTTTCGCAGTCATTGGACATGTCTCCCGATCATCTCTTCCAGCTGTCCGCTTGTACGCAACCTCTCAAAGTAGGAGGCATACTCTCGCCGCAATTCTGTGCGCTCCCTGGACAGGATGAATGCGTAGGCGTGGTTGCCCTCAAGTCGGACGAGGCCTTTGAGGGATACGCCGTGGCGGCTTATTGCTAGGACGCGTGCCAGATCAAGGGCAATGACTGTCGATGCGAGGGTTCCATCGCGCGCTCGAGGGACCAGCTCCGAGAAGTAGCCCTCATAGTCGGGTGCGAATGCGACGGATGGCCGAACGGCATTGGGTTCGAAGGCATAGATGCCTGTTGGCAGATGCTCGGGCGTGGTAGCCAGAACGTCGTCTGCTACTGGCAATGGGATGATTCCGCCTGCACCCATATCTGCTTCGCGATGGGCCACCAGCCACTGCACTCGACGCAGGGGGACGAACTGAACCGAGAGGTCCAACCCTTGTGCTTTGGCAAAGCCAGCCAAAATCTCGTATTCAAGCCCACTGATATGATCACCCTCACGAGCGATGAGCCCAGGGACTTCATCCGCGACTACGGTTAGCCGACCCGTCCGGCGAATGGCGAGGATATAGATGGCAGTGACCAGCGCGGCCCCAATCGTGGCCTCAGTGATGGCCACATCGGGGGCATGCATCAATAGATAGGTTGCAGCTAGCATCAGGCTAAACAGCCCCATGCCAATGATGGCCGC
>JAHITR010000049.1 GCA_018817505.1 Candidatus Bipolaricaulota bacterium
CCTCTGAGGATCTCTTTCGTCCTGGCTATCTTGGGTTGATGAATGCGGTGTACAACTTCGATCTCTCCCATGGGAAGGGGTTCCTCGAATATGCTGAGAACCTGATCAAAGGAGAAATCCGGCATCACATCCGCGATGAAGTACGTCGCGTGCCAATTCCTCGATGGATGAAGGACCTGAATCGCCAGATTGAAGTTACAGAAGCCAGACTCCTTCGCGAAACCGGGAAGCTCCCCTCGCTGTCTGAATTGGCGGAAGCCGTCAACATTACAGAAGAAGGATTGGCTGAAGTCTTCAAGGCGCGTGAGACCATGAGCTACGTATCACTCAATGCAGAGCAACGCATGAACGATCCCGTGTTCGAGATTGACATTTCCAGGATCCATTCCAAGGATGTCGTGGCGTTCCCAGTGGAATACCGAATTCGATTGGCCTCGGCATTGGAGAAATTGGCCGACTTGCAGCAGTATCTTTTGCACAACCTGTTCCGCCCTTCAGAATAGCGCGATCATCGATGTTGTGCCGTCTACGCTTGGGGCAAGGCAGGCACAATCGCCTCAGGAAGCCTTCTAGGCGGTGTTCAATCCAGGGGCAGGTGTTGTGTGAACGAACGACCTTTCAAGAGGAGCGCGGTGCTGGGATGGGCAATCCTTCTGCTATTGTCCACTTTTCCTGCGGTCGCTGAATCCTTCGGATCTGCCTCGATCACACTGCAATCGCGCAGGTATTACTCACAGTGGGACCTCACGCGTCTTGTCTATCGTGTGAACTCTTCCAAGAATGACGTTCCAGATTTCTGGACACTAGGCATGGGAGATTGCATTGCTGCGGATCAGATCGATGGGTATTCGTCCACAGAATTCACTTGGGTGGACCAGCCATTCAGAGGATTGCGGTTCGAAAACGACTCAAGAAACAACTTCGTTTATCTATGGCTCAATGGGCAATGGGACGTTGGATCTGTCCCTGCCTCAGTTGCATTTGATTCCGAACGCATGTTCCATGGAACGCTGGATGGTCCTTTGTGCGAGGGATCGTCGATTTCTGTGGGCATCCTGTCTGGCGCATCTGTCGAATTCCCGCAGTTGCTAGGCGCAGGCTCGTTCCCTGCGGCTACGATGACTCGGCTGAGCGTCTCAAGTACGTCATCCGGGTGGCTTTTCGGATACTCACCCACGTTCTCAATCCCCGAGAATGCGCAGCAGTCTGTCGTTGAGCGCATCTTCCAGATTGTCGTCGAACCCCATGATTCCAGAGAGGGAACTACAGAATTATCCATATCCTATCAACTTAAGGTGTCGGATCAGGACTTCGTTGGCCTTCCGCAAGGCTCGTATGTGATCGGTATTATGTATACGGTGATGGCAGATGACTAGCGCCAACGGAGAAGAAAGGATGACAGGTTGACCACAACGAAGACGGTAATTGCCGCGCTGTGTATGATATTGGGACTTTCTTCAAGTGTCCTTGCCGTCCGTGTTCTGCCGGCATCTCACGATCTGGAGCAACAGCCAGGCACCACTGAAACCTACGGACTCACCGTTCTCAATGACACGGATGCTGCGGAAGAGCTGACGCTTTATGTTGGTGATTGGCAGCGATTCGAAAATGGCGAAAACGATTATGGCATTCCCCTGAACACAGCTCGGTGGATTTTCGAACGCGCTTTCACGGCTGGTGAAACGACTGAGCTTGTCTATGCCATTCACCTGGCAGATCTGGACACGATCGACATCGATGGGACTTCCAAGGCATTGACGCCTGAAGCCTCCAGTATTACTGCCGGAACGATGAGCATTCATCGCGGTGCGGTTGGCGATCCCCCCACCGCTTCGAACGCGCCTGTCGTATGGGTGGGGCGTACGATTGATTCAATCAATGAGGATGGGCTGGCTGTTGTGCGGCTGGAGATCCGATGCAATGCCGATTTCGAGGGATTGATCATCTACGAAACGACGTCTGAGCGCGTCGATTTTACGAGCATCGACAGTGGGGACGCTCGCTTTGACGCGATCAATCGGTCCAATGCAGCGTGGATTACTTTGTCTCATGACCGACTTGTTCTGCAACCCGACGAGTCCCGTGACGTCACCGTAACAGTCGACATGCCAGAAGATGCGGTTGGCACCTACTGGGCGATGATCTTCGTCGTCTCACAACCTCAAGTTTCGGATCAAGGAGGCATGCGCGTTCTCAGCATCTATCGAACTGGCATCAAGGTTTATGTGACCGCCTTTGGCTCTGATGTCCTTGCTGGGCAAGTGATTGATGTGCAAGTCGGTGAAACGACGCCTTTGGTTCTGTACGCTCTATTTGAGAATACAGGGAACGTAGAATTGATCGTCACTGGGGATGCTCAAATCGTCGATCGCACGGGTGAAGTCGTTCGCAACCTCGCTGTGGAAGAATTCAAGGTACTCCCAGGGGCCAAAAGGATCGTAACGATCACAGATCAGTCGGATGCCGCAGCCCTCCCAGCAGAGATTTATCAAGCGGTTGTGTCATTCGACTACGGTGGCGACAACCCTGTCGTTGGCGTTCGGGGATTCCGAATTCGATAGCTCGCTTTCGGACATCGCGCTGTCGTAGGGATGGGGTCTTTCCCCCAGTGCATGGGCCAAGGCTCCCTGGCTGAGCGGATTGCCTAGCTGTCGACGCCTGTCTCGCCCTATGATGGATTCAGGTCGCCCGCTCGCTGCAACAGACAACGATCGTAGAAGCAGATGAGGAGTCGCTTTGGGACGCATCGGATTCGCGTTACTCTTGTCCGCGCTCGCGGGGCTTTCGACGACGATTGGCAGTGTGCTTGGCATTGCAGTTCGAAAACCTGGACCCAAGTTCATGACCCTTACGCTTGGTTTTTCCGCCGGCGTGATGATTCATGTCTCGTTTGTCGAGTTGCTTCAAGGCGGGATTGAAGCGGCTGGTTTCATGCCAGCGCATAGCGCCTTCTTTCTGGGCATGGTGACTATGTTTGCCATCGATGCGCTAATCCCACACGATTATTTGGGTCAAGAGGAACACTCTGGACCGGGCATGCGAAGCTCAAATTTGCTCAAGACCGGTCTGTTCGTTGCCTTGGGGTTGGCCATTCACAACCTTCCTGAAGGCATGGCGGCATTTGCCGGAGCCTTGGAAGATCCCTCGTTGGGGATCGCCATCGCCGTGGCTATTGCGATTCACAACATTCCTGAAGGACTTGCAGTTGCTGCACCGATCTATGCGGCAACAGGCAGTCGAAAGCGCGCATTCGTTTACTCTTTCCTGTCTGGAATCGCGGAACCCATTGGCGCAGGACTGGCAGCACTCATTCTGATGCCATTCCTGACGGGGGGCATTCTGGGATACGTGTTGGCGGGAGTGGGCGGAATCATGGTTTTCATTTCGCTCGATGAGCTGATCCCAGTGGCCCGATCGTTTGGGCACGAACACCTGGCGATCTCAGGCGTTATTCTTGGCATGCTGGTGATGGCGCTGAGTCTCTGGATGCTGCAGATGTGAGCTTCGGCTAACGAAGGCGTCCATTTGCGGTTGGACGTAAAGAATGAGGAGGAATGATGCTGGGAATAAAGCTTCTAGTCATTATCGCGATCGCTGGTGCAACGTTCATGGCGTTGCGTCCTATTCGCTTTGATCGTGAAACCGAGAGAACTCGGATCAAGGGCGGAGCATTGGCAATCAACGCGCTCGTTGTTCTCGTTGCATTCGTGCTTGTGCAAGGGTTCGGAACCGTGCCCACGGGGCATCAAGGCATTGTATTGCGTTGGAATGCAGCTACGGGCGCCATGAAGGCACCAGGATTATATTGGGTGATTCCCATTCGAGATAGTGTGGATCCGATGAGCGTGCAGATTCAAGAGCGAACGCGGACTGTTGAAGCCGCATCCAACGATCTGCAAGATGTGAATGCGACCATTACGGTCAACTACCATGTCGTTCCCACAGGCGCGGCTAGGCTGTACCAGAATGTCATTCGTGATTATCGAACAGCGATCATCGATCCTGCGATCGAAGACATTGTGAAGGGCAGTACGGCCAATTACACGCCCGAGGAAATGCTGCAAAACCGATCTGCTTTGCGGGATAGCATTCTGTCTGAGCTGAGGGTGAGGCTGCAGGAGTACGAAATCAATGTGACCAACGTGGCTGTGACCAATCTGAAATTCAGTGCTCAATACACGCAATCCATCGAAGACAAGGTGATTGCTGAGCAGCGCGCATTGGAGTCAGAGAATAAGTTGCGACAAGTCGAATTCGAGGCTCAGCAGGAGATTGAGAAGGCCAAAGCGGAAGCCGAAAAGATACGAATCCAAGCGGAAGCCATTCAGGCACAGGGCGGAATGGAATACGTCATGCTGCAGATGATTCAAGCGTGGAATGGCAGCTTCCCTGATACGTTGATCATGACTGGGGAAACCGGACCGTTTGACATCCTCAATCTTGGTGATTTCGTCGGAAGACCCTAGCGCCTCATGGTGCAAGATGAGCTGCAGGCGTGTCGAATTGTTCCGGTTCGTTGTGCTTGCCTCTCTGGCTTTTTGACGCAGCAAGAATCACGGCGTGGGATCGTCTGAATGGCGCAACGATGGCGCTGAATCCAGCGTTCGTCAGCAATTGGAGCTCGCAATCGAGACTGAGCGGGAGATCGATGTGCAATTGATGGCGTTCGTCTATTTGGCTTGCGGCGAACAAAGCCAATCGTCTGGCTGACTCATCCGTAGGCACGATGAAATCACCGTTGACAAACGTGCCGTCTGGCAACAATGTAGCATGAATGCGACGATAGATCTCGAGTTTGATACGTGGCGTCCAGTGATGCAAAACCATCGATGAGATGACGGCATCGTAGGCTTGTCTGCCGAGATCTAGATCCAAGAATGAGTCGTTGATGAGCCTGAGATTACCGATCCAAGGGGGGTTCTTTCGCACCAGTTCAGCCAGCATGCCCGATGAGAGATCGATCCCGGTGACCTTGGCTCCAGGGAATCGCTCGAATAGGTGATTAAGTTCCAGACCCGTGCCGATACCCAGGTCGAGAATTCTCGGAGCATTGCCCAATTCCGGCAACGCCTCAGTGATGCCGCGATAGAACAACGAGAAATCCTCGACAGCCTCCTGCATGTGACGCTCGTAGGATATTGCTCGCGTGTCAAAGAAAAGGGCCATGTTTTCTGAATTCCCGGGAAGACCTATGTCGGTCATGCTTGTGCGATCACCTCAATCCCAAGGATACCGGATGGCAGGCCACAGGGCCTCTCTGGCAGTGCTTGGGCGTCGAGGCTAGACTCTGAAGAATCTTCTCGCAAACAAGGGGACTCAGCATGCGCACGTTCTCCATTGTGGCTGTATGTGTGACGAATCTTCTCATCGGTCTGCGCTATGTGTGGCTCATTCGCAGAGACAAGATCAGTCCGGCGTTGGCAATGTGGGTCTTCTTCACCATTGCCGTTATCGGCAGTCTAGTCACCTATCTGTCTGAAGGAGACTACGGGCTGATGGACAATGTGCTCAACAGCGCTGACCTTGTACTCTGTGGAGGGGTCGCACTAGCCATTGCCGTGTGGGGAAATCGCCACTCGCGTTTCAATCGGTTCGATGTGGGGTGCCTGTGGGGGGTGATTCTCATTCTTGTGATGTGGGCCATCACCCGGCAGCATGTGGTGGCCCATCTAGCGATTCAGCTCATCCTTGTCCTTGCCTATTTCCCAGTCATTCGACGGCTTTGGCGATCCGATCACAACACGGAATCGTTCACCATGTGGATCGGCCTGACGCTCGCACCGATGTTCTCGCTGTTATCCAGCCAGGGAGGGCTGGCAACAATCTACGCGATTCGGGCCATGATCAGCACGTCACTGCTTCTAGCTCTCATGATTCGAGTGGAGATCCGGTCGAAGAAACGAATGCCAATCCAATAAAAGGCAGCGAGGCTCCTTGAGATCTTGGAGAGATTTGTTGCGAGAGCCTGCGGCCCGTGGACCCAATGAACTTCAATTGGTGTGCTTTGCTAGTGGATGCGCCCGGGACGATTGACTTCCGATCGGTGCGAGAACTCTCCACGACGTTCATAGGCAATCAATCGCGTCAAGAAGATCGCAAGAACGAGCGCAAGATGGCACAGGATCGAAGGGAGAGCTCCTTCGCCAGGTGCCACAAATCGGGTGATGATGATCCCCGGAACGATGAAACCTAGCGATCCCAACAGGACGTACTTGAGCAACGTCTGCTGCTCTGAATGCGACGAGTTGCGGACCCCAAGCGCAGACAAGGCGACCATGCCGAACAGCCCTAGCCAGTAGAACCAGGCATAGATTTGGAAGCGGGGCAGCGGGCTGCTGTATTTGGCATAGACAATGTTGCAGACGGAATCCGAAATGAAGCGATCATCAAATGCGATCCAGACCACGATCGAAAAGGCAACGGCCAGCATGAAATAGGAGATGGCGTAGTTGATCGTCGATTGCGACGGAGATAGCTGGGCAATGAGCAGGAGCCCCAAGGGAGGAAGCCAAGTCACGACGATAAATGCCATCTGTGGCATGAACCCATAGGCGGGAGTCTGGGAGCAGACAAGCACTTCCACCAATTGGTAGGCTGCCAGGAGAAGAAGGATCGCGCTCGTGGTCCGAATGATGGGCTTTCGGCCCGGGCCGCGTAACGCCCAAATGGCGACCGCAATTTCAAAAAAAGCTGTTCCGATAGCCAGTACGGGTGAGTAAGTCATGGTGCTTCCTTTCCTGTAGTCAATCTGAATTTCGGCCATCATACAGTGCCGCTGGGGCTTGTAGCAATGCCAATCCATATCGAGGTCAATGAAAGCACGATGCCAAGCGAGAATTGCGCGGACCGGGCGGCAAAAGAACGGGTCCAAGACGCCCCTCAAATTCTCGTCCTGGACCCTCAAGAAGGTAAAATCCTAGTCGTAAGCCTCAAGTACTCTCGTATGAAACCACAATACGATCTGGATTTGAGTGTAATGTGAGCGGGAAATGGATTTTCCGTGGTTCGCAACGAAACCGCGTTGAGGAAAGGATCGAGTCAAGCTGTTCTTCGCAAAGAGTGAATCGAGATGACGCGCAACGCTCGCTGCCTGAAGCGGTTCAAGACGCCCGTGTGCTGTGTGGAAACTCGTCCAGCAGTTCCTAGAACAGGCCGATGTAGATCGCGACGACATCGAGGATGCTCGCGATGAGGCAGGCAAGGAGAGCCGTTGGAACGCCTTTGCGTAGCCATGTGCTTGATGAGATGGGTTGTCCAGCTTTCTCGCTTGCGGAAATGGCAATGACATTCGCTGTTGCGCCCACGGGGGTTGCATTGCCGCCGAATCCAACGCCCAAGGCAAGGGCCCACCACAACGGCCCCACGGGGACCCCCGTCGCCTGGAGGCCGGCAAGAATTGGCAGCATGGCGATGGTGAACGGAACGTTGTCGACCACGGCCGACATCAGCGCAGAACTCCACAGAACGACCAGCGAGGCCATGACAATGCCATGAGTTGTGAGCTTGGAAATCGCGTCGGCGACGATTTGAAGTGCGCCGGATGCTTCGAGCCCGCCGACGATGACAAACAGGCCGATGAAGAATAGAAGAACGTCCCAGTGGACTTTCTTCAGCGCCTGGCGTGCGTCCGGCCAGATCCACAGGAGGCCTGCGCTTGCCCCGATTAGGGCGACGATTCCAGATTCAAGCCCAAGGCTATCATGGAGGAAGAACAACAAAATGGTGCCGGACAGGACAGCCAGCATACGCCGTGTGGTCTTGGGATCCGTAAGCGCGTGCCTGGGATCCATTTCGGCGAGACCGTCGATGATTGTCGGTGAATGCCAGAGAACACGCCTGTAAAGAAGGAGGAGAAATCCTTGCGCAAATATCCAAACGATGATGACGATCGGTGTTAGGTGGATGATGAAGTCGCTGAAGCTGAGGTGGGCAGCTGAACCAATCAGGATATTGGGAGGATCCCCGATCAGCGTGGCCACACCTCCAATATTCGAAAGCATCACTTCCCCGATGAGGAAGGGCGTCATGGGTAGATCAAGAATATCGGCCAGCGACATCGTGACCGGAATCATGAGAATAATCGTGGTGACGTTGTCGAGGAACATGGACACGATGGTCGTTGTGAGTCCCAAGTAGAGGAACAGAAGCCATGCCTTGCCGCGAGCAAGCTTGGCTGCGAACACAGCCAGATACTCGAAGAAGCCCGTTGCCTGGAATAGGCCAACGACGACCATCATTCCAAACAACAACATGATGGTATTGGCATCTGTGGCCGCGACGGCGAGTTTGAGGGAGTAGAAACCAAGCCAGTTTCCAAGACAGAGCATCAACACGGCGCCGATCGTTGCGACCAACGTGCGATGAATACGCTCATTCAGGATTCCGGCGTAGGTTAAGACGAAAATCGCCGTCGAGACGGCGACGGGAACGACTCCAACAGTCATGATTGGGGCGCATAGTAGCGGACTGAGTTTGAGAACGCAACCCTTGTCGCCCTGCAATTCACATAGAGCCTACGTTAGTGGTCCTGCAACTTGTAGGCGACATAATGTCTTCGACGAAGCGACTGGCAGACCGAACCGAAGTCAAATGAACCTGTTCGCTTTGTGCTTCTCAGCGCCACGTTCACGCATTGAGCGATCAGAGAGGATTGGCG
>JAHITR010000050.1 GCA_018817505.1 Candidatus Bipolaricaulota bacterium
ACAGTTTGGCGAGCCGTTGTTTCATTAATTCCGGGCGGCGATGCTCCCATCGCTCCGCCATCTCGGGCAGCAGTTCTAGAACGAAGTCCGAGAACACCTGTAACTCAATGAGTCTCATCTTGGCTTCGATCGGTTCATTCTCAAGAATGGCTAGTCCGTCCTGAACCATCTTCAGATGCTGCTGAATGTGCTCCGTACGCGTGAACAGCAATTCATTCCACAGATGCTTTCTCAGTCGGTAGTAATGTCGGCGATGTCCAGGCAGGCTGATGCGCTCGATGATGTTCAGGCGCACCAGAAGCTGTGTCGACATGCTGATTGAGCCCTTGCTTGCCTGGAGTAGATCTGCCAATTCTTCGTGAGACAGATAGGGGGGAACACAGACGATGAGCGCACCCATGATGCGACCGGCCATGCGCGGGAGGCCGTGCTCCTCCATCAGGTCTGCTGAATCCTCGATATACTGTCGCACCTGTTCGGCGTCAATCCTCATACGTGCTCCTTCAATCCAAAGGCGGCAGTATACGTCGATCAATATGTTCAGTCAAGACTGAATTGTGTGAATACTGTGTGTTCCGATCACTGGTCGCAGCGACCAGCAGCCTATCTTCCTTCTAGACGACCTGAGCCACGAATAGTGTGGCCTCCAGTGGACGCTCGATGATGCCGCCGTGCTTGTCGATGGCATCTCGTACCTCTCGAAAGAGGGCCTCACGGATGCAGACATCGAGGGACCGATGATCTGAGAAGGATTCCAGCAGTTTGATGTGCCGATCCGTACTGTAGGTCTCGACCCACGGATGGCTCCAAATCACCGGATCCTGAAACAGTTCACATCCCTTGATCATGCGAAGGGTACGATCGACAGTTGATTGAAGCGAGGTCGAAGCGGCTTCGCGCTCGTTCTTCGGGAAGTAGTGACGATAGACTCGATCAAGATCCTCATAGACAGGCCCGGTTCCGCCTGTGAATAGATTGTAGACGACGGCCAGATGTCCATGGCCCTTGAGCAACGATCGAATCTTGGGGTAGCTAATCGCAGGGTCGATCCAATGGAATGCTTGTGCCGAGAGAACCACGTCGAATGCGGACTCAGTAGGTACCCACTCTTCAAATGAACTGTGGACTACCTGGACATTCGGGAAGACCTCTAGGTTGTTTGCTGCCAATCGAGCCAGATGTTCTCCCAACTCAATGGCCGCGATCTCGTAGCCGCGTTCAGCGAGAGACCGCGTCATCTGTCCCGTGCCGCAGCCAATCTCCAAGATTCGCGCTCTTGCCGGGAGTTGAGCCGCCTCGGCGAGCTTGTCAATCAATTCTCGCGGATACCCAGGACGAGCCTCGTCATAAGCAACTGCCGCTTGGTCGAAGAGGAAGCGATGATTGCGACTAGACATTTGATAATCGTACATGGGGGCAGGATTAGATTCGAGTTGTGGCGTTGCTCACTGGCTGTGGGTTACCCATCATCCAGATGCTGAAATACAGCCGAATCTTTGGATTGATACTAGCGTGACGTATCCAGTGCCTCCAGACGCCACTGATTGCGGGATGTGTCAAAGCGGATGTCGAAATGATCGCTTCCACAACTGACGGCATAACAAAGGATGACTGTTTCGCCCACCCGTTTGGGATGAACGAGATTGGTCTCAGTGACGTCGTATCGATGCTGTTTCCATCGGAATGACCGAAGGAGGGGGTGCGGGGCCCCGCGGCGGTAGATCACGAGTGCATCGATGGGTTCTCGAATCTCCTGGTACATATTCGCACACATGACGCAGTGTACGAGTTTCTCGAACCCTCGTCAACTCGTGAGAATCGAATGCAGTGAGTAAATGGCCTGGGGGCCGCTCATGCCGATTTGTTCCCTATGAATGAGGTGGAGTTTGGCCAATCGAGCGACGCGATTTACGCATGCATTCATCTGCAGACCTAGCTCACCTGCCAGCTCCTTGGCGGTTGTCTCTCCCTTGTCAATGATCAATCTGAGCGTGTCTACGATGGCCGGTGTTTGCGCTCCGACGAGATGCCACGCATCCGCTGTCAAACACAGCATGGCCAGCTGCCGCTGCGCAAGTTTAACATCGATACCATCTGCTAAATCGAGTGCAGGAGTCTCCAAGACCAGAGTGCGATCGCCGAATTCTCCCAGAGCCAAACGATGCAATGTTCTGCCGATGAGTTCGTCGGAAAACGACGTGGATAGGACGTCCATTCCTTCGAGTGACACGCGTACCTGACCGTCTTCGGGAAGGGAGTTCAGCAGTGCAATCAGCTGCGCGCGCGCGCGTTCCCCCTCCATTCGAGTGCCCAAACGAGGACCGAATTGAGCGATTTTGAATCGTTCGATGTGCATGGGTCTCATTGAACTGAAACACGCCTCCAGGTTCAAGCCGCTCAGACAAACACCTGTCGAGGGATCCGCAATCCCAGTTGCACGCCAGGGAAGTGCGGCACATCGATGACATTGCCGCCAGCCGAATCGAAATAATACAGAGCGCATCCGCTTCGTAGCGCAAAGGAACCGTTCCAGGAGTGGACCAAATCGGCAATACGTCGCAATTCGCCGCCACGTCCGGGATCGTCAAAACGCGATGCGCCTTGATGAAAAACGACATCGAGGGCTCCGGCATCCGACAGGTTCTCGTATCCGTCTCTGAGCCCTAAACTGGACGCCAATCCAATCCCCTTATCCGCCACAGCAAGAAAGATCGAATCCTCGTCATCCTGCATGGCAGCGATGCCGTGAGGATTGTTCGCGACTCCAGTGGCATTGCTGTGATGCGGGATGTTTTGGAACAGCTCAATCATCACGGCAACCAGCGCTCGCCGCGAAGCCTCAGTTAGCGGATATCGAGAGGCAAGACGATCATGAAATCCGTCGACTACATGTCCAATCCCTTCTTCATTTTCGATTTCCGTTATCGGCTGCAACGCGCTCTGGTCATTGACAGGGGCTGCTCTTGACATCGGGAACCGGGTCATCGGCATGCCCATGTCGCGCATCCATTGACGAATGGATGGTGCCTGTGGCCAGAAGATACGCAACGGGTATCCTTGTTCTTCTCGTTCGAGCGCAAGCAAGCGCAACAGAAGCAGCGCGTAGGGATCGACGAATCGAACATTCCCCAAATCGAGTTGATCCAGATGATCCGTTGCGAGGGCCTCAAGGAATCGGTCGATCGTTTCGATAGTCAGCTGATCCATGAATTCCCTTCAAACCTCGGTCTGCTCTTCTGCGTGCACAAGACCCATTATCGTTGTTCCCATGAGCTACACAAGACAATAATGGGTATAATCAAATGACTGAAGCGAAAACGGCAAACCCGGTGAAAGCTGGGGACGCAAAGTCACGGATCTAAGGGGAGGCCCCATGATGGCCGGACTACCGAAATTATTCTCTGTGTTGATAGGGAGTATTGGTATTATCGTGGCATTGGCAGTTGCCTGTGCCGCGCAAGAAATTCAAACAGATTCAGTCGTTCTTCCTCCTGCGGGGGACATCCAAACCGATTCTTTTATCTTGCAGCCGGTGCTCGACCTGATTGACTCCAACATCAGTGCGGATCCGGCAGACGTCAAAGCATTGCAGGAGGCGTTTGAAGCGGCAGTGGATCTGGGAATTCTTACACCTGAACAAGCGCTGGCCATGCTTGATTTGGTCCAATGGGACGCGTTGGATAGTGCAGACGCACTCGCTAATGCAGCTGCGGCGATCCTAACTGTTCTTGCCGATATCACATCCGATCCTCTCTCAGGAGACGATCCCCTGGCTGCGCTTACGCAGCTCCTCAACGCCTTGGCTACACCCACAGGGACATTGACTGCCATTGCGAAGGCGGGCGCATCCGATGAAATCCTCGATCAAGTTACCAGCCTCGTGGCAAGCGGAGTGCCGCCGGGGATTCTGGTTCGAATTACCAAGCAAGGCCTGAGAGACGGACTCTCGATGGAGGAGATTACTGCTCAACTGGACGCTCTTGCAGCCGCGATGGCCGAAGACACAGAATCGTGGGGCAACCTTGCCAATGAAGTGACTGACAAGGGAGAGAACAAGTACCAGGACGAAGAGAAGAACACAAACATACAAGGCAATGAAGAGCCCGAACAAGAAGCCAATGACCATGGCAACAGCACCAATGCGGGGGCGAAGGAAGAATCCCAGGGCAAGAAAGACGACAACCCCGGCAAGGGGCAAGACAAAGACAAGGATAAGGACAAAGATAAGTAGTCATTTACTAGTTTCCATTTGTGCATCCAGAAAGCAGCAGTCAAGGGCCTCATGACCTATGAGGCCCTTGTTCGTTGATAGCGACATCAAAGAGATCCATACGATGAGAAGTCTCTCAAGGTCGGCCTACAAAAGCGGGCGGAGTCGAAGGCCTCATCCTTTCCCGACAGGCACGTCTATCCTGCTCGTCCTCAAGTGATCGATCTTGCGATTCGCCTTTCCTTCCTTGTCTGTTCCTCGGATCAAGCCCATCGTTTGGGGCTTCTCATCGGAGTGCACAATGGCCTAGCGCATTCATTGCAGCCTGTACGAATGGTGGCAAAGTGTATCTTGACAAATCGACTGAGCGGCCGTATAGTGCAATGTACTTTGCAGCGCAAAGCACATTGCACTGGCAGATGAGGTGAAGACGCATGCAATCATTACGCTTACAAGACATGGAGAGAAACAGCTGGCGCACCACGCACAGCAGGGATGGGCTCATGGATATTCTGTTTGGATTCATGCTCCTAGGAGCTTGCGTTTCCGCGCTTGTCGGACTGTGGAACAAACCTGATTGGCTACGCATGCTGTCCCTCTCTGTGATTCAGTTTGGAGGTGTTGCCTTCCTGGTGTGGATGCGCAGGAAAGTCGTGGCTCCGCGGATTGGCCGCGTGAAGTTTGCGGCCACGCGTATGCGAAACGTGCGCTTCCTGCGTGTGCTGATGGGCATCTGTGTCCTGGCCACCATCGCCATCGTGGCAGCCACCGCGTTACAGGAACGGCTTGGGTTTTCGTTGTTTGGGGGCGGGGGAGCTTGGTCGGTATTGGGCGTTGTCGCCGCAGTGGTGATGATTCCTATTGCCGCGCTGGCCGCCGTCCTTGATAATCCTCGACTTCTTCTACATGGCAGCCTGTTCGTGATTGCGGAGTTCCTGTTGCTCGTGGTCCGGATGGAAGAGATCACTGCCTACGCAGGTCCGATCATCTATGGGATTGCCAGCGCCATCAGCTTCAGCATAGGGATTCCGATTTTCGTTCACTTCTTGCGCTCGATACATCGCGCCGCACCAGAAGATTGTGGGGTAGTTCATGAGTAATCGGCTTTCGCTACGTGAATTGGAGAAGAAGGCATGGCTACGCACCTTCGAGCATGGATTGTGGGACATTGGCATTGGCTCGATGTTTCTCACGTTCGGTCTCAGTATCCTGGCGGACTTCGCGGCATTTGCTGGCATCTGGATTGTCGTGTTGATGCCAGCGCTACGAGAGTCCGGACGGAGGTTGGTGATTCCCAGGATTGGCCACGTCCAATTCCGGGAACGTCGGAAGAGAGCGAAGGGCCGACTGACAGGAGTTCTGACGGGAACCACAGTGATGGGCGTCCTCTTCTTCGCTTTCTTCATGTGGCTATTTCGAGGGGATACACCTGTCTGGGCACAGTGGATTGCCAATCATTTTGTTATCTTCATCGGCCTCATTTGGGGAGGGGCTTTGGTGATCACAGGAAAGCTTGTCAACTTTCCTCGCCTTTACGGGTATGGGGTACTCGTTTTTGGCTCGCTGATCATTACGGATTCGTTTGCCGGCTATCACTTGGGAATTTCGCTGAGTCTTGTCGGCGGACTTATCTTGTTGATAGGGATTGCGCTGCTGCTACGCTTCATGCGACGCTATCCTAGGCACGAGGCCCCATCCTTGGGGGCACGTGATGAGTGAGAAGCTGAATCAGGAGTACACGATTGATCGCGTCATCCACGAGCCTGCGCGATTGATGATCACTGCGTATCTCTATGTTGTGGAAAGCGCGGATTACGTGTTTCTGATGCAAAACACCGGGCTGACCTGGGGCAATCTCTCCTCCCATCTATCCAAACTGGAAGATGCGGGCTACGTAGAGATCACCAAAGAGTTCATGGAGAAGAAGCCGCACACGATGGCTCAGCTCACGGAAGTTGGCAGAAAGGCATTCGATGGCTATCGCAGGCAAATGAAAGCCCTGTTCGAGGATTTACCGGAAGCCTAACCACGAAAAAAGGAGGTGGCCTATGACTATTTGGATCATGATCGCGCTTGGACTTGCTGCCTTGATCGGCGTCATTGTCTTCATCTCGCAATCGAAATAGATGGCTGCATCCCTCCTGTCTCGGTAGAACGTCACAGGAGGGGTGCGCTGAGTTGCGTGTTATGTGAGGGGTTCTACTCATATCGTATTCTAGGATCGAGCCAAGCATACAGAAGATCCGCTGCAAGATTAGATAGCACCACGCCGAAGACGACGACCATGGTAATCGCCTGAATCAGCGGGAAATCGCGATGATCGACAGCGGATAGCAACAGTCGTCCCAGTCCTGGATAGTTGAATACGTTCTCAATGACAATGATGCCGCCAATCAACCAGCCGATGCTGATGGCGATCACGGTAATCGTTGGCAACAGCGCATTACGCAGCACATGGCGCACCACGACAGACGGCCACGAGAGTCCCTTGAGGACCGCCGTTCGCACGTAGGGACGATTCAACTGCTCGATCACTTCTGCGCGCGTCAATCTCACGACATAAGCCAGCAACACGAACGTCGCAGTCAGCGCCGGGAGGATGAGGAAGGGGAATGCATCTGCAAAGGATGATCCGGGAGCAATCGAGGAGTTGGCAGGAAGCCAGCCCAGGTAAAACGCCAGCAGCTCAATCAGCAGTACGCCAGTGACGAATTCTGGAAGCCCTACCACGGATAAGCTAAACAGGCTGATGATGTGATCGGGCCACCTTCCCTCAGTCAATCCCGCCCAGATACCCAATGCGAGCGACAGAGGAATCGCCATGGCCAATGCAACGGTTGCCAACATGAGCGAATTGACCAATGCCTCGGTGACGCGAGGACGAACCGGGATGTCCCATGCAAAGGATCGTCCCCAATCCCCAACGATGAATCCCTTGATCCAGGTTCCGTATTGGACCAAGGGTGATCGATCCAACCCCAACTCGGTGCGTTTGGCGGCAATGGCTTCCTCAGATGCGTCGCGCGGCATGAGGATTCGAGCGACATCACCAGGCAGGAATTGGGTGATTGAGAAGATGATGACGGACGTGAACAGCAGGGTGAGAACGAGGAACCCCAAGCGGCGCAACGCAAAACGACCCACTAGACACCGTCCTTTGCTAGCCCGTCCAGTGCCCCAGTTTGATTCAGCTGAATGGCCATCAACTCGTCTTGAGGAATATGGCATGCGATGGCATGTCCGCCCTCGCTCTCCTGCCATGGCGGCGCAAGATCACGGCAAATAGGGCCGATGACACGCGGACATCGCGAATGGAAAGGACACCCTGTCGGCAAGTCGACTGGGCTGGGGACTTCCCCGGACAGGCGAATGGGGGCGTGTTGCGAATCCCCATTGATGGCGGGATACGACGAAAGCAGCGCTTCGGTGTAGGGGTGGTAGGGCGGAGCCAGCACATCGTTTCTGGTCCCGATTTCCATCAGCTTCCCCAAGTACATCACGCAGATCTGATCCGCCATATGCGCAACCACTGCCAAATCATGCGTAATCAGGATGTAGGCTCGCCCCGTTTGCGCCTGTAGCCGGGCGAGCAAATTAAGGATGCGGGCCTGGACGGAAACGTCGAGGGATGACGTCGCCTCATCACAGACAATATGGCCCGAATCCGCAGCAATCGCGCGTGCAATGGCCACGCGTTGCTTCTCTCCGCCAGACAGCTGTGAAGGCAGGCGAGAGGCATCGGCTGCTGTGAGCCCAACTTGAATGAGTAACTCGCGAGTTGCCTTGGGGATCTCGCTTCGAGGGATTACCGTCAGTCGCAGCATCTGCCGCCTCAGCGACACGCCAATCGTTAGGTGTGGATTCAGTGCTTGATCAGGGTTCTGCGACACGGCTTGGATTTCTCGTCGTTGCGTCTGTGATCGTTGGGCCAGCGCAGCAGGCAAAGAGAACTCACCCAGAAGAACGTCGCCCTCGGATCGCGGTGTGAGTCCTAGAATGGATCGTGCCAGCGTGGTCTTCCCGCTCCCGCTTTCTCCAACGATCCCCAAGGTATTCCCTGGCTGGACCGTGAGCGAAATACCATTGACAGCTTGGACCGACTTTCTCGGGGAGTTGGCGATGACTTCACGAAACGATCGGCGAATGGGAAAACGGACCGCGACGTCGGCCAGCTTGAGCACGGAGTGAGGCGACTCGGATTCACGACGTGGCTCTCGAGATTGGGAACTAGAGAACAGCGATTCTCTTGTTTTGGAGACTTGATCGGTGTGATGGCATCGAACGTCATGATCCAGCGCTTGGATACTCAGTTCAGGGCGTTGCAGGCAACGCTCTGTGGCTAGCGGGCACCGAGGGCGGAAGATGCAGCCTGAGGGCAGCTGGGCGAGGGATGGGATGGTGCCCTTCATCGAGGGGAGTTCACATACCCCTCCTTGAATTTCGAATTGAGGGATGCTTGCCAACAGCCCGACGGTATAGGGATGTCGCGGTTCTTGAAAGACACGTGCTACAGGGCCCACCTCCAGCAACTCGCCGGCATAGAGCACGGCAATGCGATCAGACACCTGTGAAACGACGCCCAGATCGTGCGAGATATAGAGCGCGGATCGGCTGCCCTCTGACAGGAGCTCCTGGACTAGATCGAGGATGGCCGCTTCTGTGGTGACATCCAGGCCCGTCGTCGGCTCATCGAGAATAAGTAGTCGGGGGTTAGCAGCCAGCGCCATGGCGATGACGATCCTTTGCTGCATGCCTCCACTTAGTTGGTGGGGATACTGCCGCATGACGCGCTCTGGGTCAGGAATGCGAACGTGGCCGACAAGCTGAGTGACACGAGCCTCTACATCTGCTTTGTGCACTTGAGCCTGTTGGCGAAGCACTTCGGCGATTTGGTCGCCCACACGGATGGACGGATTGAGCGACGCCATCGGATCTTGAGGGATCAATGCGATCTTCCCATTTCGAAGAGAGCGAAGCGCTCGTCGCGATCGACCCAGAACATTGGCTCCCTCGAAGCGAAGCGATCCCGATCGTACGGCGCCATTGGAGCTCAGGTATTGAACGATGGCCAGGGCAAGCGTCGATTTCCCGGATCCACTTTCGCCAACCACGCCCAACGTTTCATTGGGACGAATCTCAAGAGTGATGTCTCGCAGCGCATCGATCCATCCCTTCTCCACACGATAGGACGCCGTCAAATGCTGGGCCGTCAGCATGGCTGCCTCTTCCGATGCGGGCGCAAGCGGGTTCTGGGCGTCCGCAGAGGATGCTGAAGCATGGGTGCGACGGGCTTTCAGGATTTGCAGGCGTTCTCTGGCAGACAGCGACCCAGAAGACGATTGGAGGGCTCCCTTCAGTCCATCGGCAGTCAAATTGACGCCGATGACCAGCAGGGATATCGCACCAGCAGGGAAGTACAATGCCCACGGGATCAAGCGAACGGCATTGCGTGCCTCCTTGACCATGAGCCCCCAATCGGGCGTTGGTGGCTGTACGCCCACACCGAGGTAGCCAAGGGATGCGACCAAGAAAATACCGTAGGAGAAACGCAAAGCGGCTTCGACAGAAAGTGCGGGCAATACCGAGGGCAGGATCTCGCGAAACAGAATGAAGGGGAGTCTTTCACCACGCAACCGCGCGGCTTCAATGTAGCCGAGCGACTTCACAGACAAAACTTCAGCCCTCACCACGCGGGCCACGATGGGAACATACACGACGGTAATGACCGCCAGCACGCTGGATTGCGACTGGCCAACAGCGCCCAGGAGTACGAGAGCCAGCAACAGCGCAGGAATGGCGAGTAGGCTGTCGAACAAGCGCATGATCAATTCGTCCAGCAATCCACCCCAATAGCCGCTTGCCAACCCAATCATCGTTCCAATCACCACCGCCAGGAGAGACCCCAATCCAGTCAATGAGAGAACGCTGCGCGCGCCATAGATGACGCGGCTCAGGATGTCGCGCCCCAGCATGTCCGTGCCAAACCAGTGTGTCCACGATGGTGCCTGGCGAGCGTCTGCCGCGATCATCTGTGTCGGCCCGTAGGGAGACAGCCAAGGACCTAGGATGGCGACGACAATGAACAGGATGACGATGGAAGTCCCGATAGCAGATGAGGGCCTGCGGAACAGGTCGCGGGCGATGCGTGAAATGGCGTGTCGATGGGACTGCAGTTGAGTCACATCCTTTTATTGAGGAGGGCCGGGTGCATGCACCCGGCCCTTGAACAGACCTATCGGGCGAAGATATTGCGAAAGTCGGTTCGACCAGCAAACGCCTTCAATTCCAGTCCCGCGAAGCTGTTGTCGTATGCAGCAACCTGTGGCCAGAAATAGGGGATGATGATCGGCCCGTCGTTCACCAGCGTTTGCTGAATCTGCGAATACACGGTGATCCGTGTGGCGTCGTCAAGTGTGGTCCCTGCGACAGAAATCAGTGTATCGAAGGCCTTGTCGCAGAATCGAGCCTCGTTCCAAGACGCATCACAAGCCAGCATCAGATCCAGATAGAATTGCGGATACGGCCGAGAGCCCCAATTGGTAATGCCTAGGGTGGCATCCATCCAGTGGTTCTCTCCGAAATAGATGCTCTCGGGCTCGATAATCACGTTGACATCCACTCCCACTTCGGCCCACTGTTCCTTCAGGACGACGGCCAGGGCCGGCCTGTCCCCCGTGTCTGGGGCATAGAGATCGATGGACAGTCCAGCTGCATATCCAGCCTGTGACAGAAGACTGCGCGCGCGTGCCGGGTCATAGGCCAGCGGCTCGATCGAGGCATCAAAGAACTCGTCATACAAGGGGCCAATGGGCGTATCGCGGCCAATGGATCCCGCGCCCAGCTGAACGAGCTGAAAGATGGCCTCGCGGTCGGTCGCATGTTTCAGGGCCTGAATGACCAGAGGATTGTCCCCAGGGGCCTGGTCCGTGCGCAGACGGACGAGGTCAAAGCCATTGGTCGGCACATCGACTGTGTTGATCCCCTGTTCGCCTTTGAGTGTGACATACAGGCTAATGGGCATTCGCCATGCCATCTCAATCTGCCCGCCGCGAAGTGCGGCTACAGCTGCCGCTGAGTCGCTGAAGAAGATGAACTGCAGTTCATCGAGACTGGGCAATCCCACGACGTGATAGCCATCGTAAGCTGTCATGAGAATACGGTCATCCGGGCGATACTCCGATACGACGAATGGACCCGTGCCATTGAACTTCGAAAAATCTGTCGTTCCCCGCTTCAAGACGAGCGCATGATTGTCTGAAAGGTCGTACAAGAAGAACGGATTGGTCTCGATGAGATGAAAGGCCACTGTGTCTGGCCCGGTGACCTCGATGGATTTGATATTCGCGTACAGCGATGCTGTCGGAAAACCGTTGTCTGGATTGCGCAGACGATCAAAGGTCCAGACCACGTCACCTGGTACAAGGGGGCTGCCATCGTGAAAGTGGACGCCATCGATCAGAACAAAGGTGTAGGTTAGCCCGTCATCGCTGATTTGGTAATCCTCGATCAAACGCTTCTCGATCGCGTTGTCTGGCCCGACATCGACCAGGTAGTCGTACACGGCATTGGCAATCGCGACTTCTGAGTCCGAGCTGATCAATGCGGGATCGTTTTGGACCGGCGGCTGCATGGCAACCCTGAATGTCCCTTCTCGTGCCCAACCCGCTGTACCTACAGAAAACACCAGAATCCCTACGAGAAGACAGTTCATCCAGAAACGTCGTCCTGTCGTTTTCATTGAACCTCCCTTATTCCATCTTTCAGCGAGCCATCCTCAGACACGCCGGTCATGATTGAATCAGCGGATCGCGCAGATAGACTAATGCAGATGAATAGGTCCAAACAAGCCACAATGGCTGCCTATCGCAATGGCGGGGTTCAGTGAGCCATTGGCATTCTCCAGCTGGTGTCCGCGAAGCCGATTCAAATAGTTCGATATAGGACTATATGGCATGACCCTGGCTCCGTCAATGCCGGGGAACCATTGACGATGTTCTCCGGTTCGCTAGAATGACGTGACCATGCGCATGTCCAATGACCCTCCTCATCGTCGCCCTTGGAGCGGTTTGGCTGTCAGCAATCCCAAGAATGCGGATATCGGTATTCTGGGGATTCCCTATGACGGAGCGGCCAGCTTTCGCAAAGGCGCCGCCCAGGCTCCGGCCCGCATTCGCGCCCAGACACCCCATGTAGCACCGTTTACAGAGCGTGGCGTTTCGCTGGCAGGACTTCGGGTGTATGACGCCGGCGATGTCCTCTGCGGCGATGGCAGTGTGACTGCGTGCGATTGGCAGGAACTGACCAAACGATCCTCGGTCATGGTGCAAGAGATCCTGCCCCTTCCGTTTCTTGTTGCATTGGGTGGCGATCACTCGGTGACCTTTCCTGTCGTTCAACAAATCTCGCGCGTCACCAACGGCGCTCTCGGCTATTTGCACATTGACGCCCACTTGGATCTGATGAACGCGTTTGAAGGATTGCGCCACTCTCATGCCTGCACAGCTCGTCGAGTTCTTGAGCTGCCCAATGTGGCGCCAGAGCACGCGGCCTTTTTGGGCATTCGATCTTGGTTGGATGAAGAAATCGCCTTCCTTGAGGCACATCCTGCGATCCATGTGGAGGCTGCAGCCACCCTTGCCAACGATGGCGTCGCTGCAGTGCTCGAACGAACGCTTCCCTTCTTTCACAACGTCGATGCGGTCTATGTCACAGTAGATATCGATGCGCTGGATCCGGCGTATGCTCCTGGGACAGGTACGCCTGAAGCAGGTGGGTTGTCTACCCGCGATCTGCTGCACATCCTGGAGAGTATGTTCAAGCTGCTGCCTGTGCGTGCGCTCGACATCGTGGAAGTTTGTCCAAGACTCGATCCATCGGACATCACCACGTTTGCCGCCATCAAGCTCCTGTATGAGGCTTTTGGTTGGATTCACGCAAGACAGGGCAGATCGAATGGCACGAGCGAATGATCCTGCGAAAGCTTCGCGTTCTTTGAGCAGCTTCTAGATTCGATGCGCCTTGATGAAATTGGTCTTTCCTCCTCCGCCGACCGGGAAGCCGCCTGTGAGGACAATCCAATCGCCGGGATGTGCGTCCCCGTGTTCGATTAATGTCTGGGAAACGACGGCGAGCAGGCTGTCTGTGGTATCAAAGGCGGGCACGAGGAGGGGTGACACGCCCCATACCATCGCCAATTGGCGTTGAACAATCGGATCGGGGGTGAAGGCGACGATGGGCTGTTTGGGACGCTTGCGAGCGATTTGACGAGCCGTATATCCTGACAGGGTCGCTGTGGCAATCAGCTTCACGCTCAGTTCCGCTGCGATTTGCGCAGTGGCATCACAGATGGCATCGGTGACCGGATGGACATGGATCGCCATCTCAGGCACATCGAACCGTTGCGGCAGCATCCGATCCTCAACGACTTTCGATATCTCACGAATCATACGCACGGATTCCACAGGGAATTTGCCAGCCGCTGTTTCGGCTGACAGCATGACGGCATCGGTTCCATCCAAGATGGCATTGGCCACATCGCTGGCTTCAGCACGAGTAGGGCGTGGATTCTCGATCATCGATTGAAGCATCTGTGTGGCCGTAATCACGGGGATGCCTGCCCAATTGCAGCGTCGAATGATCTCCTTTTGATGGAACGGCACTTCTTGCGGCGAAAGCTCGACGCCCAAGTCGCCACGAGCCACCATGACCGCGTTGACGAGCGGAAGAATCTCGTCGAATCGTTTGACAGCGTGGCGCGATTCAATCTTGGCGATGATGTGTACGCGTTCGCCTGCGCCGCCGTGCGACTGAAGCAGCGCTCGCAATTCGTGGACGTCTTCTGGCGAACGCACAAATGAAAGGGCGAGGAAATCGACGCCTTGGGCGACAGCAAACGCCGTGTCTTCTCGATCCTTGTCCGTCAATGCGGATATTGCGATGACTCCGTCGGGAACTGCCACACCCTTGTGGGATGACACCACGCCGCCTACGACGACGATACAAATCAGCGTGTCCGGTCGAATCTCCCGGATCTCCAGTTCAATCGCACCGTCATCGACCAACAGGCGCTGGCCCACGCGGGCTCCGGCGATGACTTCGGGATGAGGAAACGGAAGCACGTGACAGGAGCCATCAGCCTTTTGATCCGTAAAGGACACCCAGTCTCCAACGTGCAGAGAGAGGGGCTTCTTCAATTGGCCGACGCGCAGTTTTGGCCCCTGTAGGTCAGCCATAATCGCGACCACTGCGTTTGCCTCTGTGGCGATTTGACGAACCTGTTTGATCAGCGCTTCATGATCCGCGTGCGTCCCATGCGAGCAATTGATGCGCGCGATGTCCATGCCTTCATCGATGAGCGATCGAACCACGTCGGGCGAACAAGACGCCGGTCCAATCGTACAGATGATCTTGGTTTTCGTATCTGCAGCGGACAACACCATCAAAGCCCCCTATGATTTGCCGAGCATAATCATCGTACTGTCGGCGATGGGCCGATAGCCAATGCTCTGATAGATCTTGTTGGAAGTCGGGTTGGACAAGTCAGTATAGAGCGTGCAAAAGCGATTGCCGTCGTCGAGCAGCCATTGACTGAGTGCGGCCACACAAGCTGAAGCATACCCGTTCCCACGATGGGCAGGAGGCGTATAAACCGCGCTGATGGTCTTACCATGAGGGGTTCCGCGCGAACTTCCTGTCATCGACACCATGCCGCCATCATCCCAAACCGCCAGCTTGCCAGCAGTCATGAACTGTCGAACGTTCTCTTCTGGATTGGCCGGCGGCGCATCAGGGACGGCCTCGTCGCAAAAGCCGAGAAACCAACTGGCTAGCGTGTTCACGTCTTCTTCGCGTGCCCAGCGCATGTGGCCTGACACGTGTTCAGGTGGTGTGACTTTGGTCAGAGCATAGATGCGTTGAGACATGCGCACGTGCGAGGGCTCACCCGTCTCGCGCTGCCAGGCCTTAGCAAAGGCCGAGGCAATCTCGACTGAGCCATTGACGCCGGGAATGAGATGCCCGGTTTCGATGAGATGGGCGGCGATCGCATCCAGTGCATCTGGTCGATCCTTTTGGCCATAGAGAATCATGTTGTAGGGCGGTGTCCGAACGGCTGCGGCAATCATCTTGCCGTGTTCATGCACTGTCAGAAATAGAGGGCGGCCTTCTCCGTACAAGCGACCTTCGCCGACACGGAGTGCGATTCCCAAGATCAGGTTGTTCTTCTCTTCATCTTCGAGCAGCGTTTCCAGGGCCACATCCAAGAATTCGCCGGCTGTTTCGTAGGTGGTCAGTTTCATATTCCCTGCTCCAGCAAATCGATATACGCGCCTGAGATCAAGGCGTCTGCTTCGATGCCCAATTTGTGCATCAAATCGTCGGCGATCTCAGCACCGTACTGTGCGGTCTGACCTTGGGACAATACGACTTCCAGTTCCATGAACGTTCCCAATCCCTCCACCTCATCCAAGTGAATCCGCGTGGGGCCGATCAGATAGAGATGTCGGCGTTTGGTTACCACCCCGCGAATGGGTAGTGCCGACTCAAGAATACGTGAGAACGAAGCGGGGTCATCCGATCGGACGATATCATAGGTCGAGGTCTTGGCTGCTGAATCATCGGATCGTGCGTACTGGATCAACTCGCAACGATCGGGGGCCAGCACGCGCAGCTTGAGTCGCCCGCGCGGGGTGAGATAAAACGTATCGAGCTGCTCGATGATTTCGGCAGGTCCGTCAGCCAATGCCGCCGCACGTTGACGAAGTGTCTCGAAGTCATGCACACGGGCCTTGATCTCCACATTCCTAGGCATGGTGTCCTCCCATCCAGGTTCCGGCTTCATTCTCCCACTGTGCCAGCAATTCATCCAGGCATCGCCGCAACAGGGGATTCATGGGTTCACGATGAGGGTCCTCTCTCCAGTGCACGATGCTGGGAGTTAGCGAGCCAAATGGCTTGAAGCGAAGCGCTGCATGCTCCAGATAGAAGCGCTCGTTGGTGCGCCCTGTCGACGTTCCATACAGCCAGTCATCTACCAGTGGCACGCCCAAGTGAGCCATGGTTGCGCGTATTTGATGAAACCGCCCCGTTAGCAAGCGAATCAATACGTGGATCTCGCCGTCAACCTCGGGCGCAGGCGTGATTGCAAGGATCTCAGTCCATGCCTGCTGCCCACCGCTATGCACAACGCGCGAACGACCTGCTTGCGCGCGCAGATGCAACTTGTGAGTATCGATCAGAGGGTCCATTGCCCCATCCATTGGTGCGAGACACCGAGCAATGTAGATCTTGTCCCAAGCGCGCATCTGAATTTGCCGATTGTGAAAGGCAATCGAATCATGACTCAATGCAATCAGAACGATGCCGCGAGCCACCCGATCAAGACGATGGGGTAACAGGGGATGGCAGTCGGTCGACGCTGCGGCCTTCACCCGCGAAAGCAGCGACGCACCCTTGGGATCGCGCGACAATTCTGTGGCCATGCCTGAGGGCTTGACCACAGCGATCTCGTGGGACGTCTCCATCAGAATGGGCAGGTCGAGCAACTTTCGATCGATGCGCGATTCCATGTCCTCAGTGTGAATGGATCTGCCCCGCATGTCTAGTTTGGCGTGCTCCAGTTCAAGTCCCTTCGTGCATCCACTTCCGCGTTGTTGCGACCCGTTGGGGTTGTGTGCTATTACTATTCGGAATGCGCTGAATCTGGTGTAACCAGGAATACTCGGTGTAGTGGGCTGGCGAGGATTGTTCACCGTGCAATGGAACAACTCGCCTCGTGGTGGTTAGGTAGGAACAAGATCATGTGAGAACGCTCGGCGAGGAGGACCATGAAACGCGGACTGGCATCGGGCGGAGGAATCGCCATCTTGGGGATTCTGTTGTGCATTCTGGGGATCTCCGCGATTGCGGCAGATCCGCAGATCAACGAATTCCTCGCATCCAACTCAGCGGGAATCCTGGATGAGGACGGTGAGGCCGTTGACTGGATAGAAATCTACAATCCGGGGCCTGGTAGTATCGATCTTGAAGGTTGGTACTTGACTGACGATGACGCGATGCCGACGCAGTGGCGCTTCCCTTCCGTATCGCTCCGATCTGGCGAATATGTGCTTGTCTTCGCTTCAGGCAAGGATCGATCCGTGGCCGGAAGTCCTTTGCATGCCAACTTCAAGCTCAGCGCATCTGGAGAATTCTTGGGCTTGATTCGCCCCAATGGATCCACAGTCGCCTGTGCCTATTCCCCCAAGTTCCCTGAACAGCAAACTGACATCTCGTACGGAGTTACGGCAACCGCCAGGGCCTACTTCACCACGCCAACGCCAGGAGTAGCCAACGGCACGGGGATTCAAGGCTGGGTTTCCGACGTTGCCCTGGATCAATCTCACGGCTTCTACAGTCAACCCGTGGCTTTGAAGATGACCACGGCGACAGCTGGAGCGACGATTCGCTATACGATCGATGGCTCTGAACCAACGGCGACATCGGGCACGGTGTACTCGACTCCTGTGGCCATTTCTGCGACGACATGCCTGCGCGCCAAGGCATTCAAGGAGGGCTGGCAAGCATCAGAGACGACGACACAAACCTACATCTTCACGTCCCAGGTCATTCGTCAATCGGCATCGCCCATTGGATTCCCCGCAGCCTGGGGATGGGATCAGTTCATCAATCCTCCCCAGCGAACGCCAGCAGACTACGAGATGGATCCTGAGGTGATCGACGACGCCCCATTCTACGATGACCAGGGAGCCTTCGATGTTGAAGATGCGCTTCAGTCAATCCCCACGTTGTCGATCGTGATGGCATCCGATGATCTATTCAATCTCAGTCCCGATCCTGCCTTGGGCGGAATCTACTCCAACTCAGAACAGGATGGCGCCTTGTGGGAGCGGCCAGCGTCGGTCGAGATGATCCTGCCTGACGGATCGTCTGGTTTTCAAATTGATTGCGGCATCCGCATCTACGGAGGCATGGGGCGTTCGGCATGGGCCAAGAAGCACACGCTGAGGTTGTTCTTCCGTGGCGAGTACGGAGCGACAAAGCTTGACTACCCACTGTTTGGAGATGACGCAGCTCAATCGTTTGATTCATTGATCCTCCGGGCCAACTTCAATGATGGATGGCACATGTTGTGGGATGCGTGGAAGCTCGATCGCGTTCAGCTCATTCGAGATGAGTGGATTCGCTCCTCGTATCTCGCATTGGGTGGCCTTGCCCCTCACGGAACGTTCGTTCACCTCTATATCAATGGGCTCTATTGGGGGTTATACAACCCCGTGGAGCGTCCGGATGCCGAGTTCTCTGCCGACTATCTGGGCGGTAGTGCCGATGAATGGGATGTATTGCATGACGGGGATCCTGTCGACGGCGATCGCCAGGCATGGGAGCAGTTGCTTGCTTCAGCGAACGCTGGTTTGGGTGATGAGGCAAGCTATCAGCGTATTCAAGGCAACAACTCCGATGGAACGCGCAATCCACAGTATGACGTGCTGCTTGACGTCGAGAAATTTGCAGACTACATGCTGCTCAATCTATACGCAGGGACTGACGATTGGGACATGCATAACTGGTACGCCGGATATCGACGCGTTGACGGCGACGGGTATCAGATTTACGTGTGGGATGGCGAGATTATTGCACTGGATCTCTATGGCCAGAACCTGGTGGATCTGGACATGGATGGCTGTCCGAGCCGGATCTTCCAGCAGTTGCGCGAGAATCAGGAGTTCAATGTGTTGTTTGGCGATCGCGTTCAAGTGCACTTGTTCAATGATGGCGCGTTGACGGCCAAGGCAACCGCCGATCGCTATCAGGCATTGGCCGATGAGATCGATCGTGCCATCGTCGCCGAGTCGGCACGGTGGGGAGACGCCGTGCGGGAAATCCCCTACACACGGGATGCCGAGTGGGCCACAGAGCGTGATTGGCTGTTGAACAGCTATTTTGCAGAGCGCGGAGGGATCCTGCTTGGTTTTCTCCAAGAGGCGGGGTTGTATCCGCGCGTTGAAGCGGCGCGATTTTCAATTAACGGAACGTTGCAGCATGGCGGATCGGCGCCTGCTGGAGCACGTCTGTCGATGACGGCAGAGCAAGGGACGATCTATTACACGACTGACGGAACCGATCCACGTCCGCGGGGAAGTGGAGACAGTTCGATCAAGGGGACGATCCTCGTGCCTCGCGGCTCAGATTGGGAGTACGCCGACGACGGTTTGGATCAAGGAACTGCGTGGCGCAACACGACAGGTGATTGGCCCACGGGAACGGCGGAGTTCGGCTATGGCGACGGCGATGAGACGACGATCGTACGCTGTGGCAACACAACGGATTGCACGCAGAATGACGTCACCACTTACTATCGACGCAGTTTCGTGGTCAACGATCTTGCGAGTATTAGCGGATTGAGGCTGCAACTTATTCGTGACGATGGGGCTGTCGTTTATCTGAATGGTGTCGAAGTTGCCCGCAGCAACATGCCTGAAGGCGCGATTACTGCCGAAACCTTGGCATTTGATTCCGAAATCACCGAACTTACGTGGCAAGAGATGGCTCTGTCCTCGACAAGCGCGCTCAAGCTGGGCGAAAACATCTTGGCTGTCGAGGTTCATCAGTGGTCGCAGACAAGCAGCGACATTAGTTTCGATTTGGAATTGGTGGCCAGTCACGACGAGAAGACTGCCGGGACGTCTGAGACCGGCGGCTCCATCTATAGCGGGCCGGTGACGCTTGCGGCAACAACCACGGTGAAGGCGCGGGTGCTGGCTCATGGCGAATGGAGTGCGTTGTCTGAAGCGACCTATGTGGTCCCGCTGACATCGAAGCTGTACATCAATGAGATCATGGCCGAGAACACGACAGCCATTGAGGATCCTGATGAGCCAGGCTCCTACGAGGATTGGATTGAGATCTACAACCCCAGCAACTCGGACATCGAGTTGGGAGGGATGTACCTGACAGACGACGTAGATGATGTGACGAAATACGAGATTCCTCTCGGCACCGTCGTCTCCGCAGGCGGTTACATCCTATTCTGGGCAGACAATGACAACGAAGAGGGAGCAGTCCACTTGAGCTTCGCCCTCAGCAAAGGTGGAGAGACGGTGTCACTTGTGGCTGCCGATGGGGTCACCGTGGTGGACACCGTGACCTTTGGCGGGCAAACAGCTGACTTGTCCTACGGGCGAACGTCGGACGGTGGCGCCGAGTGGTCAACGATGTCACCCTCTCCGGGGCAGGCGAATGACTAACAGAAGGACGACGGGATGATCGGACGTCAGTCATGGATGCGATGGGTGTTGGCTCTTTGCTTGATGCTCGCATGGGCTGACCTATCTATCGTTGCTCAGGAGCTTCCTGAGGGCTGGTCCAAGGATTCGCATGGTATCGATGTCCAGCCTGCCTATGATCTTGTGTTCCCCGATGACCGCGTCCCAGAGATGGCATTGACGCTCGAAGGCGATGCGTGGGAAGAGGTCACCGTCGGCGGCTGCAGAGAGTTGTGGACCCTCGGCAGCGTTCACTTCGAAGGCCGCACATGGCCGCATGTGCAGATCGCAGTGACCGAAGCGGACCTGGCTGCCTGGGAACAAGGTCTCGCAGCGCCTGATCTGATGCTGCGTTTCGATAGGCTCGCTGTGCCCACTCAGCGTTTCTATGGATTCTCTGAGCTTGCGTTGCACAGCAGTCGAGAAGATCCCAGTTTGGTGCGCACCAAGGCTGCGCTAGATCTGCTGCGTGATGCAGGGATCCCGTCGCCGCGTGCCGCTGTGTTCCGTGTGCGGTTGGAAGCGCCTAAGGAGATGGGCTTTATCAGTATCTACACGCTGATCGAGGTGCCAGCGGAGCCGATGCTCGACACCCAGTTTGATGAGAAGGATGGTGCTTTGTACCAAGTAGCTGGCGAGGCTGTGCGATTGGGCTTCTTCGATTCGGATGCTTTTGTGCCCCTCCTCGCGGCAAACCCCGCGTTTGACGCGCCGTCTCCCGACGCGCTTATTGCCGCCTTGCTGGCCAATCGTGGCAATCGCCAGGCCTGGCGAATGGATCTGGAAAGGGTCTTTGATGTGTATGAGTACCTTCGTTGGCTGGCTGTGCGTACGGTTTTTGGCAGCAATCTTGGGTATGGAAGAACCCTTGACCCCATCTCTCTCTACTGGGACCCCGGCGACATGCGCTTCCATTGGGTCCCGGTTGGGCCTCTGCAGCTCGCGCCGATGGGCGGCACAGCCGATCTCATCGATGTGTCGCTAGACAATGTGAGCGACGAGTGGCCGCTCATCCGCCTGCTGGCGGACGACCCCGCCTATCGGGGCACGTATCTTGGCTATGTCGATGAGGTGCTAAACAGTGTTTTCCGTGTTGGCCCAATGCACGATCGTCTGCGGCAATTCCATGAGCTGGTTGAGCCTTGGGTGATCGATCCCGACCTGCGTCCTGAAGATCGGGCATTCCTTGGATCTGCGGATTCGTTCTTCATCGGATTGGAAGAGCTGTTGTTTGCTGTGGAAGATCGATACGCGCAAGCCATTGACTTTCTTGCTCAAACGGACTTTGGTCGGTCACCGATTGTCATCAGCGAGATTCACTACAACCCATCTTTGGATCAGGGTATCGACAACAATTTCGAGTTCGTCGAACTGTTCAACAACGGCTATCGAACCATCGACCTTTCGGGATACATGTTCATTGAAGGGCTGCAGTTTGCTCTTCCGCCGAGAACCGTGCTTTCGCCTGGTCAATGTCTGGTATTTACCAAGCGGGCGGAGACGTATCGTGACGCGCCCTGCGAAGTGCAGCAATGGGACCGTGGCAGTTTGTCCAATGGAGGAGAGACCCTGCGCCTGTTGGATCGCGAGGGCGTGGAGGTTGACAGTGTTCGCTACGATGATATCTTCCCGTGGCCGGAGTCTGCAGATGCAGGCGGCTCGTCTCTGGAGATCATCGACCCTGGCATTCCCAACTACACGTACGAAAACTGGCGTGCAAGCCTGATGCTCGGCGGGTCACCTGGATGGGTCGAGCCCTAGGAAGAAAGGATGTTCATTTGACGAAACGGACGAGTGCCCGCAATCGAAACCTCAGCTTATCGTGTGGTGCGGCGGTGTGGGTGATCGCCGCGATGCTCTCGCTGACCTTGGCCGGACAACAAGTGACACGTCCCGAAGGTTGGTCAACGCTCTCTCACGGCAGCGATGCAGATCCCAACTACGATGTTGTTTTTGAGCAGGGGCGTGTGATGCGCATCGATTTTGTTATTGCTCCAGAGGATTGGATGTCCATGTTGGATGATTTGTATTCGAACTTCGCAAGCGGTCCCGGTGGAGACAAAGAGCCTGATCCCAATGCGCAACAGGACAATCCCTTCTTGCAGCCCGACGGTCCCAAGGAGTTGCCATTGCATATTGCGTGCTGCGTTGGGAAAAGCGAGGGAGATGAAACGATTCTTGTGGAGCCGAACGGGAACGAATTGATGGGCCACTGTGTCTTCGATGATCGCGGCACGCTCGTCTTCAAGCCGGACTATCCCAAATCCATGAATCCGCCATTGGATCCATCACTGCAGTCCGCCAATCAGCCCATGAACCCACGAGAGCAACCTGCGAATCAGGCATTGGGCTTCCCCAATGCCAACGGAGCCAATCCCATCTATGTGGAAGCGACGTGCCTGTTCCAGGGACAGATCTGGGAACACGTCGGCATCCGTTTCAAGGGCAACTCGTCGCTACGAGATACAGCCCAGTCAGGTACGCTGAAGATTCCCTTTCATCTTGAGTTCGATCACTTTGAAGAGGCCTATCCGTCAATCGACAATCAGCGATTCTTTGGGTTCAAGGATCTCTCTCTTTCCAATGGCTTTCGCGATTCCACGCTACTGCGTGAGAAGACGGCCAACGACTTGCTGCGGCTTTCCGGAGTACCCAGCGCCCGATCCGCATTCTATCGCGTCTTCATCGATGTCGGCGAGGGGCCGCAATACTTTGGGCTGTATACCCTGAGCGAGATTCCCGGGGATCCGATGTTGGATACGTTGTTTGGCAACAGCGGAGGCAATCTCTATAAACCGGAAGGTGGGGCAGCGACATTCGCGTTCTTTGATGAAGGCGCATTCGAAAAGAAGACCAACGCCGAAGCTGGCGATTGGAGCGACGTTCAAGCTGTCATCGACGCACTCCTTGCCGATCATCGCAATGCCGATACCTGGCGGACGGAATTGGAATCCGTGTTCGATGTGCAGAGCTTTCTGCGGTGGCTAGCCGTGGATACGATCCTTGGTAATTGGGACACCTACGGTTCGATGCCACACAACTTCTACCTGTACAACGATGAGGACGATGATCAGCTGCATTGGATTCCTTGGGACTACAACGAATCACTGAGTGATTGGTTTTCGCCCATTCGTGCCCTGTCACTGGATAACGTAGGCAACGAGTGGCCGCTGATTCGGGTTCTTGCTGACGATCCCGTGTACTACGCCAGCTATCTTAGCTATCTCGATGAAACCCTGCGGAGTGCGCTCGATGTCGATGCGCTTCAGCAAACGATTCAGGATTCGTGGAGACTCATCCAGCCCTATGTTGTGGGTGACCAAGGGGAGCAGTCTGGTTTCACGCTCTTGCGAAATCCCCAAGAGTTCTCGCAAGGATTGGACCAGCTGCTGGATTACGTCGAACGTCGGGCTCAGGAAGTGCAGGCATTCCTGATTGAGGAGCGATTCTCGTCGACGGCGATTGTGATCAGCGAAATCCACTACAACCCGTCAGCAGAACAAGGCGATGATGAGGTTTACGAATTTGTCGAGTTGGCCAATATCGGCGACTTCGCCGTTGTGCTCGATGGAATGTCGTTTGCTGATGGCATCGATTTTGCCTTTCCCGATGATGTGTGGTTGGAGCCAGGCGCCTGTTTGCTTGTCGCGAGCAACGCAGTGGCCTATGAAAACTTGGCCTGCCCAGTCTTTGAATGGGCTGGCGGGCAACTGGCGAATAGCGGTGAGAGAATCGCGCTTGTTGATGCAGGCGGTGTCATTATCGATGCGGTGACCTACGACGATGACGCGCCTTGGCCTGAAATGGCCGATGGCGGCGGACGCTCACTAACCATCGTTGACTGCGGCCTAGCCAATGATCTGCTGTTTAACTGGCAGGCAAGCGACAGCGCGGGTGGTACGCCGGGGAGCGTCGATGACTAAACTGGCTGACACGAACCTTGCTCAAGGGGCGCACACGCTGGGCAGCGAGCGGCACGAGCTCAAGTATCTCATTCGTCCCGAAGAAGCCGTGGCCATCACCGAATTCATCAAGCCGTACCTTGAGTTGGACAAGTACTGCATCTCGCGGGCCAACAGCGAATACACGGTCCGCAGCATCTATTACGATAGTCCCTCGTTTGACTGCTATCACGAGAAGCTCGATGGCATTCGCGAGCGGCAAAAACTGCGGATTCG
>JAHITR010000051.1 GCA_018817505.1 Candidatus Bipolaricaulota bacterium
CGCCTTCATGATTGGCGATCGATATCACGATTTCGTTGCCGGCAAGGCCAATGGCTGCACTGTAGTGGCCACGACCTACGGATTTGCAGCAGACGGCGAGGCCGATGAAGTCGATGTGTTATTGGAGCAGTTCCAGGATCTTCCCGATGTCGTGCAACGCATCGTGAATGGCTAGGTGGCTCCTACCTGCAGATGGCCTCTAGTGCCTCAGCAACCAGTTCCAAATCATCCGCGCTGCTGTACGCATTGACGGAGATACGAAGAAGGGTCTTGTTGTTCCACCAGATGGTGGGCGCCTCAATTCTGTAGTCATCGTAGAGCTGCGTCTTGAGCCCCTGCCAATCGCTTGTGGGGATGACAAAGGATGACATCTGCGTGAACCAGTCGGGCGAGTTCGCTGCCAGTGCGGGTTGCCCGGTTGCTGCCAGAATTTGAGGCACGTATTCATGCAGCAAATCGCTGCAGCGCTGTGCAACAGTTGGCCAATCGTGCTCCTCCATGAAGCGAATCGCGGCGGGCACGGTCAAGAATGCCGAAATATCCCGCGTACCCTGCCATTCGGTGTAGTCCACGAATTGGGAGGAGCTAGGTTCATCAGATTTCCATCCCCACGAGACGATCAGTGGGTCGATCAGATGCTGCGTGTCTTTGCGAACATGCAAGAAGCCACTGCCCTTGGGTGCAAGCATCCATTTGTGGCAGTTGCCTGAATAGGCGTCTGCTCCCAGGGCATCGAGGTTGACGGGAATCATGCCCGGTGCGTGTGCACCATCGATGACTGTGAAGATCCCGGCATCTCTCGCTCTGGCAATGAGTGCCTCAATCGGAAGGATGACGGCAGTTGACGATGTGATATGGCTGATGAATAGCACCCTTGTGCGGGCATTCACATGAGACCAAACCTGTTCGACAATATCGTCCGGCGAGGTAAGAGGAACAGCAATCGGGGCGCGAACATAGTGTGCATCGGACTTCTCGCAGATGTACGACCACATACGATCCAAGGCGCCGTATTCATGGTCTGTGCCAAGCACCTCGTCTCCGGGGTTCAGGCGAAGCGATCGCGCGACGATGTTTAGCCCTGTCGTCGTATTGGGCACGTAGGTCAGATCGTCGGCATCAGCGCCAAGGTAGGCAGCCAGTTCCGTTCGTGCCCCTGCCATGCGCTCGCGGAACTCGCGTCCCAGGAAGCGAACGGGTTGTCGCTCCAGTTCTAGCTGAATCCGCTGATACTCTTCAAACACGGGGCCCGGGCAGGCACCGAACGATCCATGATTGAGGAAGTGAACATCATCTTCAAGAAGGAACATTTCGCGCAGGCGTGTCCGCTCCATCATCATTGATCTGTCCTCCCAAGCGCCTCTGTCCACACCCTGGTCCAATTGCCATCGGTGATGGCTTCTTGCTCAGATGGCGAGAAGCCCCCATCCTGTAACGCACGAACCATGACTGGAAAATCCTCGATGGCCTCGATTCCCTCGACGAACAAGCCCGCAGGAAGCCCGAGCTTGTCTGCATCCACCCAATCCGACCCAATCGCCACGTGGTCAATACCAACCAGCTTGACGAGCCTACAAATCTGTGACAGCCACGTGTCGATCGTCGCCTGTGACTGATTCGCGGCTAGCGCACGAGATCCGGCATGAAGCCCAATGACGCCACCTGTTGCCGCAATGGCCAATGCAGCCTCTGCAGACACCCCGCTGTCATCACTTGCATCTTCGGCCAGTACGTGATGGCTGAGGACGACGGGCGACGACGTGCATTCAATTGCCTGATAAAACGCGGGCTCCTTGCCAGTCAAATGGCTCAGATCCAGAACCATGCCCAATCGGGTCGCTTCGTTGAGGATTTCTCGACCGATGGGCGTCAGCCGCTGTTGCTCATCGAGTGCTGGCGAATCAGGAAGGGCAATCAGCTGCAAAGAGCGAATGCCTAGCCGATACAGCATGCGCAGCGCGATTGTGGGATCGTTCAGGGGTGTATCGAATAGCGGGAGTGCGCCCTCGATGTGGAGAACGACGCCAATGCGCTCATCAGATAGCTGCTGCAGATCCAAGGCGTTGCGGATCACGACCATGCCGGCTGGGACGCTCTCCACGCCTGTTAGAAACCGATCCAGCATGTCGAGTGTGCCTTCCCATGGACCAAGCGATGATGGGAGCGCATAGGCCCGATCGCCGCCGACGACCAGGCCCAGCATGCGAATCCCGCCGGGCTTCAATAAAGAAACATAGTCTTGTGGGTCAATGGCTTCTCGTCCGGCTACGTCACGCCCTGTCAGACCAAGCAGCAAATGACTATGTCCGTCAATCATTAGGGTAGCTTCGGCCAGCAGAGTATTTCACGAATGGTTGTATCAAAGAACGCATTCATGTGTGCAGCGCGCACCACGACAGCCGTGTCTGCCCCGCGCCCGCTACCGCCAACGCAGATCACATCCTTGCCTGCGGGAATTGCGCCTGCATCGGCAGCCATGACAGCGATTTCCACACAAACCTTCATCCCCTGGCCGAACATCCGCAAGGTATGGGCGATCATTTCCGTAGTCGATGTGCCTCCGAACTTCTTGGAAATCGATCGCGCGACGCCGGAGAGCGCATGCGACATGGTCAGAATGTGGGCTCCACCTTCACGAAGCTGCGTCGAGAACATCGGCTCTAACTCCAATTGATTGGGCTCACGAAATCCCATGTGGTGTGTTACGCAGATCAATCGGGCATCGGCTTCTTGCAAGGCCTCCATGAACCGCACGCCCGTGTCGCCTGTCGTGGTGGCAACCACGACGTGATCAATGCCCCCCTCTGCAAC
>JAHITR010000052.1 GCA_018817505.1 Candidatus Bipolaricaulota bacterium
CCACAGCCAGCGATTGGCTAGGCCGTGTAATGGGCCTACACTAGACTGTGGGTTCCAGCCACATTCTTCTTGATGTGGCGCAACAGAATTCCACAGAACCTTCAGCGTCAGCAGGAACCTTCAAAGGAGAAATGAAAGATGCGTTCTGGGAAAACAGCGATGATTGCTATCTTAGTAGCCAAACGGGCCGTTCTTGCCGCGCTCCTATTGATTGTGATTTGTGTGGCAAGTGAGCCGTACGGCGCCGCTGTCGATTCAAACATTCCATCCGGCACCGTGGAAAATCCTGCGATCGGTGGCCTGCCTGAAGGATGGACACATGATGTTCTCTATGCCAATGTCTGCTCCAGCCCGGTGGGCATGACGCCGGGAGAACAGGGAATCATGTATATCAATGACCGATGTGGAAGTCGGATTTTGTCTCTGTTCCCAGATGGATCCTTTTCCGAGTGGACCACAACCGGAGACGTGGGGATGGACTCCATTGTGTACCAACAGAACGCCAGGCGGTTGGTGGGTAGCTCAGGGAGCGACCTCTATGAAATCACGCCTCAGGCCACAATCCGAATCGGCAGTCTCCCAGACCGATTGGGTGCCAGCACCATGATCGCGCACCCGAATACGGATCATGTCTATGCTGTCGCTTGGGGAGCGGATACTGCCATTAGGCATTTTGACAAGGATTTCAATCTTCTGGACACCGTACAAGCCGTCGATCACTGCGTTAACATGGCTTTGGACTCCGATAACGATCTTCTCTACTTCACTGAATCCGTCGCTCAAAGGGTGAGCGCGCTGAATCTTGTTTCCGGAGCCGTTGAGGTGATACGGGAGAGTATTGGCTCTGGCTGTATTGACGAAAACGTTGGAGTGGCCGTGGATGACACGGGAAGCGTGTACTACTCCAGCATGACGGACGGACTCTTCCGATATGATTCACGGCTTCCCAGTGGAGAGGGAGAGACACGGCTGATGGACATTCCGCTGGGTATTGGGAGCATCTTCTGGTGGTCCGCTCAGAAGGTTATCCTACAAACCAACGTGTTTGCCGGAACAATTGTCAAAATGGATCCAGGAAAGGCCGAGGCTGAGCCTATGGAACCTAATGTGAACACGCCAGCCATTGGCGCAGCTTCAGATGGTACGGTCTATCTCTATACGGACAACCGACTTTTCAAAGTCGTCGACGGCGAACTCGTTGCCATTGGCCCAAAGCTGGAGGGCCATTTTTCGAGCATGGCCATCGACGCATCAGATCATCTCCTGGTCCCCATTGACCGCTGGCTCTACGAAGTGGACCTGTCCGATTGCTCCCTGAAACTGCATATCGAATTCGAAGACGGCAACTACATCACTCGGATTGAGTACGATGCTTCCCATGACGAGATCGTCGCGCTGACGAACTACGCTGCCATCGCCGAAAGCGTTGCCATCTGGCGGGTGTCCGCGGCGGCCGGATCAGTTCCTCGGCTACTGAAGATCATTACGCTTGAGGAAAGCGACGAGTCCTACATGGCTGTCAATCGACAGCAGGGCGACATCTACTTCTACAATCAGCGGGAAAACGAGCTGGCCAGGCTGGACGAGGAAACAGGAACACTTGTCACCTTGTTTGATCAAGTGGATGAACCGGGCCAAGGAGTGATCGGTGGCCTCAGTTTCTTCTCTCCATTGAATGGGTTCATCATCACGTATCTGGATCAGGGAAGGTACCTGCTACCGATCGACGGGGCGGAAAAGATCGTGTTCAACACCATGGTCTGCGGAATGGACAGTTCCCAGGGCGTCGAAGACTCCCGGGGACACTATGTCGCTACCCATGCAGGACGCGTCTACCGCATCAGACCAGAGTATCCGCTGTCCGTGAATCGCAGTGCATCGGATGCCTGCTTCCCTGATGAATTCGCTTCGACGCTCAGCCAGATGCTTCTATGGCTTTTGCGACGAGGGGCAACCTGATCATGAGAGCACGTTCGCCGAGGACATGGAAGATCGCTAGGTGAGCAGAAGATTGGTCTCGCTCAGGACTCGCTCGCCGATCCGATTGAGCGGTGATTCTAATCACCACGCAACAACCA
>JAHITR010000053.1 GCA_018817505.1 Candidatus Bipolaricaulota bacterium
ATTCTCGCCAAGCGAGTCTGCCAATTCGTCAAACAGCTTGAGCGTCTCCTCGCCATCTGCGGCTGACATTCTGCGAATGGCAAAGCCGGTATGAATCAACACATAATCGCCCGGAGCCAGCGGCTCAGTGAGCGTATCCAACCGCGTGGTCGTACGTACGCCATTGTAGTCAACGACGGCCTCGTTGTTAGAAATCGAGATGACTTTTGCCGGAGCTGCAAGACACATGAATGATCACCGCGGGGATTATAGCCCAGCCAGGCATGGATCTCAGCAAGCGACCACTAGTTGCCCAATTGCTGCATAAACCAATGCACCATCTCTTCTTGAGCGCGATCGCCATCGTCGGCATGATAGCCATCTTCGCGCATGAATTCATGCCCTGCACCTTTAATGACGACCCCCTTGGTATCAATACCGGCTTTGGGAAACTCGGAGAGAATACTGCGACAGGGATTGACGATAAACGAGAAGTCCTGATCGCCATAAATCACCAACGTCGGTGGTCCGCCGAACGGGTAGAGATTCTTGATCGAGTTGGCTTCCATCACTTCGTCATCCACTGCCAGAGCGGGAAGTCCCTCAAGAATCTGAGGAAATCCCGCGACATCGGCTGGAAAGTCGTAGCCCGCAGGATAGTACGAGGCGATGGAGCGAATGAGATGCTTCTCCAGCTTCCGCGCTGTCAATCCAGCAGCGATGGCGAGATAGCCGCCAGAGCTCGCACCGAAGATACCGACTCGAGCTGGATCGATGCCCAATCCTTTTGCGTGTTCATGGATCCAATTAATCGCTGTGCGTACATCGGTTAGCATCTCATCGAATGTAGATGGCGCATTGCTATGACGTACGTCAAACACTCTGAAGCCGGAGCTCAGGAGCCGCTCGAATGAGAATTGGGCAAGGAGGGGAATTGGATCGCTATCCCCAATAACAAGCTCTGCAGCAGGCACGAATTCGTAATGCGAGGATCCAAGATCGCGGCGTTGACTGAATTTTCCAGATTCAAATCCACCGCTATTGACGAATACAATGGCTGCGCCATTTGCTCGATCAGGGATGTACTGATCAAGCGTCAAATGTTTGCCACGTCTCTCCCCATAGATCAAATCCGGCTGCACGACGATGCTTGAGCCACTCAATGGACCTCCTTGGATGCTGTGTGACCCCGTCAACGATGCCACATGGTACTAGTATGCAGAAGGTGGCAGCAGGTTCAATTCAGCTTGATGTTGCCTCGCCTCAGAGACAAGGAACGCCCAAGAGGGGCACGGGCGATCGCTTTCTACCCCGAGTGCATAGCTATCCCAAGGGGGCTTCCGGTGCCGTCAAGCGCAGACTGTATTTGCGCGAATGCTGCGACGGGGAGGGCGTGGGCTGCTCTGCCAACGAGGAACGTGGCTTGACGCATATAATCATATCGTTATAATGCAATGAAATAGTGCGTCGTTCTGCGGGTTGCTTCCGTCAATGGAGAGATAAATGGATCACAACGAAACGAACAGGAATCGCACCGATCTTCAGATCTCGTTTGCCGATTCCTTTGCACACATCATCACTGGCACAATAGGTGTTGTTGCCACTGCCCCGACGTATGAGGGTCTTGACCAGTGGGTTTACGTTGCATTTGCCGCACTTCCCGACGATCTGCGAAGAGATATTCAGGCCGTGTTCGATCCAGTTGCCGTGCCCTTGATATTTTGGCGGCTAGCCGTAGAGAAGCCCGACATTCACGACTTTACGTCGTTCATTGGCTGGCTTAGCGTTCTCGATGATGGGTTTGTTCGAGAGATGGTGTCGCTGATCTTCGATTCGTTGGCGAAAGAGATGGCGAGAAGGAACCGCACGGATGAGATTGCCATTCCCGAATTGGCTGATGAGAAGGGAGTTCGCGCCTTTCTCCTCAAGACCGAGTGCGAGTGGTCAGACCTCGCTCTTAAAGACAAAGACTACTTTGAACACATCGTTCGGTTGCTCACGAATCCCGATCAGTTGAAGGCGCATCTTGTGTTTACAGCGACGCGATTCTGGGAAAAAGTCTACCGGAAGGAATATGAGGAAACCCGCGGGCTAATCGGACGAAGCATCGCCTATCATCGACAAGCGCGCTATGGCGGTACGCTTGACGACATCTATCTTGCTGTGACGGGGAAAGTCTTGTCTGCGGCAGCCGAGCGGCGCTACTCGAACGCGGAAGCTCTCATCTTCGTCCCAAGCTGCCATACTGGTCCTTACGTGCGGTTTGTTCCTTTCGACAAGGAAGGAAAATCGCTTCTGATGATCTTTAATGCCCGAACGCAATCTGGCGACGAGGATCACCCGTTGTCTTCCATCCAAAAAATCTTTCCTCCCTTGAAGGCGCTTGCAGATGAAACGCGGCTTGAGATCCTTGGCATCCTTGCAGACGGTGAGCTGTACGCGCAACAGATTGTCGACCGCATGGAGATTAGTCAGCCTGCCGTATCTAGGCACTTGGGCTTGATGGTGGCTGGAGGAGTTCTTGCGGAACGAAAGGAGACCGGAATGAAATTCTATCAAATACGGACGGACACACTGACAGATTTAGCACAACGAATCGCCGCTCTAAGTGCATGGGGGAGCGAGTAGCCGACATCGATTGCGCATCAATCGAGCGGAATCGCTCCCCCAACCTCCTCAAAAGGGATCCTAGGCCACAAGATTGGAGGCATTTATGAATAGCACAGTACCCATTGTACTCGGAATTGTGGGCAGTCCGCGACATGGTGGTAACACTGATATTCTCGTGGACGAGGTCCTTCGGGGCGCCAGCGATGCCGGGGCGCAAACCAAAAAGGTGTTTCTCTCGGATCTAGACATTCATCCCTGTATCGCTTGCGAGCATTGTGCCGAAACAGGCGCGTGCGCTCAGAAGGATGACATGCAAAGTCTCGCCAAAGACATGGCCGAATCTTCTGTTTGGGTTCTTGGGACACCCGTCTATTTGTTTGGACCTACCGCGCAATTCAAAGCCTTCCTGGATCGATGGATCGGCGTTCCTAAAAACGACTTTGCAGGCAAAGGCGGCATCCTCGTTGTCCCCTTCGCCTCATCGGAGCCTGAGATCGGGGAGAACACGTTGCATATCCTCAAGCGCTCGCTCCAATACCGAAAAATGAATCATCTGGACTCAATCGCTGGTCCGGGACTCTTGGATGCTGGAGCGGCAAACGGCCAGCCAGAGTTGCTTGAGTTGGCCTATAAGGCAGGTCAACAGGCTGTCTCAGGATAGGGTCGCCCAAAAAGGAGGCGCAGGCATGCATGTCTTGGTTACCTATCATTCGAGAACTGGCAATACTCGGGCCCTAGCAGAACACATCGCTGAAGGTGTCAGGAGCATGGAAGGAGTCGATTGCATCTTGATGCCTGTATCCGAGGTCACCATTGATGATGTTTTGGCTGCCGACGGCTTGATCGCGGGATCCCCCTCCTACTACGGCACAATGGCTGCCGAATTGAAGCGGTTATTCGATCGGATCATCTCGGGACATCGTGCTCAGACAGCAAGAAAGGTTGGGGCAGCATTCGCCACATCCGGCCATCCGACGGGAGGCCTTGAAACAACCATGGTGTCGATTCTCCAGGCCATGCTTGTCGCTGGCCTTGTCGTCACCGGCGATCCTCGATCAGCTGGCGGACACTACGGAGTTGGATGTGCGGGCAAGCCAGACAAGCATGCTGCCAGCTGGGCGTTGGATCATGGAAGACAGGTTGCCGAACTCGTCGCGCAACATTCGAACAAACAGAAGCAGGCTTCGAGGTAGCCAAAAAGGATGTTGATCCCGAAACAAGGAGAGAAGAGATGCATGTTTTGATCGTCCACCACTCAAGAACGGGCAATACCGAGAAGCTCGCTCAGGCTATCGCCGCCGGAGTTAAGCGCGTTGCGGGTGTTGATTGCGTTTTGAAGCCGGTTGCGGAAATCGAACTGGAGGATCTATTTGCCGCAGACGGCATCATCGCCGGCTCGCCATCCTATTACGGAACGATGGCATCAGAGCTAAAGGAGATGTTTGATCGGATCTTCAACGACCGTCCGAAGATGCTGGACAAGATTGGGGCGGCCTTCGCCACAGCCGGGCATCCAACGGGAGGGTGTGAAACTACGATGGTCGCCATCCTCGAAGCGATGCTCGTCTGCGGAATGCTGGTGTGCAGCGATCCACCACAAGCTGGAGGCCATTACGGAGTTGGCAGCGTCGGAGTCCCCGGGGATCGGGAAATCAAGTGGGCAAACCTGCTCGGTGAGAGGGTTGCATCCCTCGTATTGAAGATGAGTTCGTCTTGAGATGACAAAGGATAAAAGCGACCTCAATAGGAATGACAGCTCTCGAAGCAAGCGTAGAGCAAGCAACTTGCTTGGGATCTTGTCCATAGCGGACGCCGACTTCGTTGCAAGAGCGGAAGGTCCCCGAAGACAACGAATCCACTGAAGCGCTCTTTGAAAGCACATTCTATGCCAATGGGTTCGACGAATTCGTCCTTGATGAATAGACATCTGTGAAGGAGGTTTAGGTTGTCCGAGGAAAAACACGTCTCTTTGCCAGTCTCGCTCCTCGTCACCATACGTGAATCCGCCATCCAACTCGAACACGATGGTCGAGCGAGCCTGGCTATTCGATTGCTCAAGCAGCTTCTTAAAGACGGAGATTCACATCTTCCCGTCGCCGAGAAGGCCCGGTCGCGAGCAGCTCTTGGAGGAATGGTGTGGAAGCAAGGGAGCGTCGGGAAGGCACATGCCCTTGCAGCGGATGCCCTCTCACTTGCTGAAGAGTGTGATGATCCGATGGCTCTCTCCGAAGCGTTATTCGTGCTCGGCGAAGTGACCTACATTGAGGCTGCGTACATGGGACGCGGCGATCTCGATACGGCGATGACATACCACCAGCGATGTCTAGAGATGCGCCTCGAGGTTGGCAATCGGCATGGTGAATCACTGTCTCTCTCTCGCATTGGCGTAATCCACGAACGAAGAGACGAGCGCGAGGAAGCTCGGGCGTGCCACGAGACGGCGCTCGCGATTGCGGAAGAACTTGACTTCCCCGATGGGATGAGTCGCCCTCTCGTCCACATCGGAGCAGCGAAGGAAACAGCTGGCGACCTGACAGGGGCACTTGCCGACTACCAGAAGAGCGTTGCCGCCGTGCGCCGTGCACACGATGTTCACGCGCTCGCATTCGACCTGTGCAACGTTGCATGGGCCACCTATCGCCTCGATGGAGAACTGGAGTCTGCGCTCAAGCTACTGAGCGAGGCGCTCGAACTGGCAGAAGGGATGGGGTCCAAGCTGGCGGAGATGCGGGTGCATCAAGTAACTGGCGAAGTCTGCGCGGTCGCCGGTCAATCCGAGAAAGCCAAGACTGAGTATGAAGTGGCGATTGACATCGGAAACACGGCCGGCTTCATGCGGTTCGCTTCGTTCGTGCAAGAGCGACTTGATGAGCTAGATGGCTCGACACGAGAGGAGACGTTGTGAAAGAGGGCGGTAGCCGATTGCACACACAGGTTGACGAGCAGGAGGAGCGTCTAGTGTCAAGAAAGCAATCAACTGGCTTATCTCAAAACCTTGTCTCCTTGATCCGAAAGGCTGCCGTTCAGCTTGAACACGACGGTCGAGCGAGCCTGGCTATTCGATTGCTCAAGCAGCTTCTTAAAGACGGAGATTCACATCTTCCCGTCGCCGAGAAGGCCCGGTTGCGAGCAACTCTCGGAGGAATGGTGTGGAAGCGGGGGAGCGTCGAGAAGGCACACGCCCTTGCAGCGGATGCCCTCTCACTTGCTGAAGAGTGTGATGATCCGTTGGCTCTCTCCGAAGCGTTATTCGTGCTCGGCGAAGTGACCTACATCGAGGCTGCCTACATGGGATGGGGCGACCTCGATACGGCGATGACATACCACCAGCGATGTCTAAAGATGCACCTTGAGGCTGGCAATCGGCATGGTGAATCACTGTCTCTCTCTCGCATTGGCGTAATCCACGAACGACGAGGAGATCAGGAGGAAGCTGAAACGTGCTATGAGGCTGCCCTCCTCATCGCTGAGGAGCTTGACTTCTCTGAGGGAATGTTCCGCCCTCTCGTTCATATCGGACTGGCGAAGGATCGGGCGGGAGATCTTTCTGGCGCTCTGGTCAATCACCGGCGAAGCCTAGCCACGGCTCGCTGTGCCCATGACGTCCATTCCCTTACATTCGGTCTATGCAACGTTGCTGAGGTCGGATTTCGGCACGACGGCAGACTAGAACCGGCTCTTGCGCTCCTGCGCGAGGCGCTTGAGCTAGCGAAACGCATGGATTTCAGACTCGCCCTGTGCCGTGTCCCTCTGATGACGGGTGAAGTGTACCTGGAGGCAGGCATGCCCCAAGACGCTGAAAGGGAGTTTGAGCAGTCACTTCACGTGGCGGAGGCGGAAAGCTTCCCTCGATTCATTACGTACTTAGGGGAACGGATAAACAAGCTCAAGACAGAGAACGAATGACATCTACGACTCAAGTTCTTAGGAGAGACCAGCACACGAGATGAAACAGAGAACCGAAGCACGCGGCCTGGGCGTTTTTCTGACCGTCTGGTCGGGGCAATTCGTCTCAACCATCGGCACGCTGATGACATCACTTGCCCTCGCCTTCTGGGCCTTCGACATCACTGGCCGAGCTACCGAATTGGGGCTAATGGTCTTCTTCACATTCGGACCAAGAATTCTGCTCGGGCCTTTTGCAGGAGCCCTGGTTGATCGATGGAGGCGCAGAACGATTCTCATCACTTGTGACCTTCTGGCAGGACTCGGGAGCATTGCGATCCTGTTGCTGTTCGCAAACAACCGACTGGAGATCTGGCACATCTGCATTTTGACATTCCTCATGAGCGCGTTCATCGCATTCACCGCATTCACCGCATTCCAAGGACCCGGCTTCATCGCTTCAGCAACGATGATGGCAGAGAAGCGACACCACGGCCGAGTCAACGGTCTCAGGGCATTGAATGCCAATGCCTCGGCAATCATTGCCCCGACGCTTGCCGGACTTCTTCTTCTGTTTATTGGGCTGAAGGGGATCCTTGTCGTCGACGTTGTCACGTTTCTCTTTGCAGCGACAACCTTGATTGCTGTGCGAATCCCCGAACCCACACGCACAGCGACACCTCCTTCATTGGGTCCGACAAGACGGTTCCTGAATGATATCAATGAAGGACTTCGATTTTTGCGTGGGGTGAAGGCTTTGGTTGGGCTGCAGCTGGTCTTTGCATCAGCGAATCTGTTTGGCACGTCCTACGATGTGCTCTTTCGCCCGTTCGTGCTCTTGAGAACAAGAGGCGGCGAGACAGCCGTAGCATTCGTACAGTCGGCCATTGGAATTGGAGGTGCCGCAGCCGCGTTCATTCTCGCCTTGTGGGGGGGACCCAAGCGTCATCGAACGATGTTCGCAATGATGCTTTTTTCGATAGCTTTTGTTCTTCGTGGCATCGTAGGACTTCACGTGAGTGTTCTGCTCCTTGCAGGCGCGAGCCTCACGCAGTCAGCATTTCTGACGTTTGCCGCAAGCAGTGCTCGCACGATTTGGCAGGCCAAGGTGCCGCCAGCATTGCTCGGTCGCGTGTTCTCAACACTTGGGAGTATCTCTGGAATGCTCATGATGGTCACCATGCTCTCAGCAGGTCCATTCGCGGATTACTACTTCGAGCCTGCGATACGCGACGGAGAAAGCTGGCTTGCGTGCGTATTCGGGCGACTTGTTGGCACAGGGGCAGGTAGCGGAATTGGACTGCTGGTCATGAGCGGAGGGCTGATTGCGGCAGCCATCTGCATCGGAGCCATGCTCTTCAAATCGCTTCGGCAAATCGAAACAACGATCACCGATTGTGTTAGATAGCGGGCTCTGAACGGAGGACAACATGGAGCATAGAGAACTCGGGAGACATGGGGGCATGAAGGTTAGCCCCCTAGGCATGGGCTGCTGGGCCATCGGGGGACCCTGGAGCCTTCTTCGAGAGGGGGAACCTCGTCCGGCGGGTTGGGGAAAGGTGGACGATGCGGAATCGATTCGCACCATCCACGCGGCCATTGATGCGGGGATTACGTTTTTTGACACGGCCGCCAACTACGGATGTGGTCACAGCGAGCGAATCTTGGGCAAGGCGGTCAAAAACTGCCGTGGGAAAGTCGTGATTGCGACCAAGTTCGGGCACATCATTAATGAAGTGACGAAGATCGTGCGCGGCGATGAGGATGCCATCTGCGCCAACCTGCGCCACGATTGCGAAAGCAGCCTTCGGAGATTGGGAACTGAAACCATCGATCTGTATCAACTCCATGCCGGCAGCCTTGAACCTGACAAAGCGCCTCCTATTCGTGAGATACTCGAAGAGCTTGTGAAGGAAGGCAAGATCCGCGCCTACGGATGGAGCACCGATCACCTCGACCGCGCTCAGGCGTTTGCTGACGGGGAGAGCTGCGCTTCGATTCAATTCTCGTTGAGCGCCATCAACAACAACGCTGACATGGTCGAGCTTTGCGCGAAGCATGACTTGGCGTGTATCAACAAGAAGCCTCTAGCTAGCGGAATTCTGACGGGAAAATTCACACCGGAATCAACCTTCCCCGAGGACGACATGCGTCGTGCGTTCAACTTCCTTCCTCAGTTCTCCGAGATGTTGAAGATGGCAGAGGAACTCCGCGACTTGCTCACCAGCGGGGGAAGAACGATGGCACAAGGCGCCTTGGCGTGGATCTGGGCGAGAAGTGATCGATCCATTCCAATCCCCGGAGCAAGGAACGAAAAGCAAGCACGCGAGAACGCCGCTGCGATGAGCTTCGGGCCTTTGACTCCAAGCCAATACGAAGAAGTCAATGATCTAGTGGGCCAAATGCGAGGCGAATTCGAAAACCGCGCGGAGGCCTAGGAGAGATGAAACAGGCAAGGCGACGAGACTTGATGTCGAGATTGAGCTGCTTCACTGGCGTAATCCTCCCCGTGTTCTACGTTCGGGATACGAGTGAGAGCGTGAGATTCTATCGAGATATTTGCGGATTCTCCGTGGTCTCTTACTACGACACAGAACGAGGTGAAGAAGTCGAGACATGGGAAAGGGAGGACCCGTCCTTGTTTGTCCGATTGCGGGCTGCATCACAAGAATTCGGCCTTCATCTACGCAGGGATGAATCTTCGGGCGTTGCAGGAACGAAGCACTACTTTGAGGTGAGTGACGTGGATCAACATCATCGGGAGATGGCAACCCGCGGTGGGCATCCAGGCAAGATCGATGATCTCCCTTGGATGCGCCTATTTGAGGTGATTGATCCTGACGGACACGTGCTTGTGTTTCAGACACCGCATTCGGAATGGTTGACGCGTCCGCGCACAGGTGCGACATGAGGATTGGAAAGAGGACTCAAGCTTCCGCGGCCTGTGGCCCAATGTCTCGACGCGATGAGACTGGCGCATCGCCGAGACGAACGATGAGCAGAGTGATCACGTGGCAGAGTCCGTCGATGAAGCGCCGCTACTCCCTCATGAAGGGAGGAATCTGATGGATCACCGAATTCTTGGACGAAGCGGTCTTGAGGTTAGCCCAATGGGGCTTGGCGGCCTGGCCATTGGCGGACAATTTTGGAGAACCGACTACGACAGCGTCCCATGGCAAACGGATCGATCCAGGCCGTTTCCGGGAGGCTGGGGCGCTGTAGACGACAGCGAGTCGATTCGTGCGATTCAAGTGGGCGTGGATCTTGGCATTACGTTGATTGACACATCCAGCTCGTATGGTTGTGGTCACAGCGAACGCATCATCGGCCAAGCGATTGCTGGAAAGCGCACGCGGGTTGTTGTCGTAACCAAATTTGGCAATGACATCGATGAAGACAAGAAGATTTACCACGGCCACGATGTGACGGCTTCCTCGATCTGCGCATCCTGTGAAGCCAGCTTGCGCCGCCTGAATACCGACTATGTCGACGTCCTCCTGTTGCATTGGAGCGGGTACGAAGGAGAGATCGAACCCATATTCCAAGTTCTCGATGGCCTAATCCAATCTGGCAAGATTCGTGCCTATGGATGGAGTAGCCATCAGGTCGACCGAATGGGGACAGCAATTGCGTATCCGGGATTTGGCGTTGTTGAATTTCCGCATTCCATCTTTCAGCGCACGTCTGACATGCTTGCGCTCTGCGAACAACAGAATATCGGAGCGCTGATCCGTAGCCCTCTCGGGATGGGCCTTCTTACCGGAAAATTCGATGCGAGAACCACATTCCCAGAAGACGACATACGGCACGGATGGGATTTTTCTGAGGGGCGACTGGCTGGCACCCTTCGTGCCCTGGACGCGATCCGAGATGTGATGAGCAGCGATGGCAGAACTCTGGCTCAGGGCGCCTTGGCATGGATCTGGGCCCAATCCGATCGGACGATTCCCATTCCAGGATTCAAGACAGCCGCCCAAGTCATCGAAAACGCCAAAGCCATGCACTTCGGCCCCTTAACGGAAGAACAGGTTCAAGCTATCGATCAAATCCTTCGAAGTGCAGGAGAAGCATGAGTATTCGGACGTCATTCACGGTAAGGCAGTATGTCGAAGCGCCGCCCGCAGACGTGTTTCGAGCATTCACTCGCTCGCTTCCCCTCCGGATGTGGTTCTGCACAGACGCACACATTGATCCAGGAGTTGGCGGACACGTCTATTTGCGGTGGGCCGACGGATACTACGTAGCCGGAGAATGCACGGGATTCGAACAGGACAAGCGGATTGCCCTGCAATGGCAAGGAAAAGATGAGCTACGTCCAACCGACGTCGCCATCGTGTTTTCAGCGGATGGCAGCGGAACATGCATCACAGTGGAACACGGTAACTTCGCGCCGGGAAAAGGGTTGGCCCCGTACGTAGATTCCCTTCGTCAGCGCTGGGCGGAAGGCCTGGAAAACCTTGCATCAGTATGGGCATTGACAGGAATCGACCTGCGCCTGTCACGTCGCCCGATGCTCGGCATCTATTTGGAGCAAGTTCGTGAAGGTCCTGAATTTGGCCTGCCGGATGGTGTCCGAGGGATTGGAGTCACTGGAACACTGGAAGGCTCTGGCGCAGAAGCGTGTGGCCTCGTCCGCGGTGACATCATCACGGGACTCAACGGTGTTTCGCTGACCCAGTTTTCAAATTTTGAGGTGGCCATGGCTGGCAAACGCGCCGGGGATACCGTTCCCATGACCTTTTTCCGAGCTGGCGAGAAGAACGATGTCGACCTGACGTTCTGCTCACGCCCCACTCCTCCAGAAATCCCCGGCAACCCAGCAGATCTTTCGAACATCATTAAGGAACAGTATTCACGCTTCGCGGTTGAATTGAGTGAGATCCTAGCGGATATCACGGATGTTGAAGCAGGATTCCGACCTGCAGCCAATACTTGGAACGTGTTGGAAATCCTGGCTCATTTGGTGTTGTTCGAGCGGTGCTTCCATCAATGGATCTCGATGCTTGCCGAAGGCGAGGAACTATTGGCGTTTGCTGCTAGGGTCCCAGCACGAGTCGCGGGATTGCTTGAACGTTGCCCATCGATAGTGGGTCTTTCAGAGGAGTTAAGGCAATTGCGAATCGAAACAGTTCATTTGATTCGCGAATTACCGAAGGATTTTTCTCAGTCACCAGAGTACGTTCGCATGGGGCAAATCATGATGGGCGAAGAGATTCATTCCATCGCTCACCATGAACAGGTTCGGCGAACAATCGCGGCAGCGCGGGGAGAGGGGATCACAGGCACATGACAAAGGGGATAGCTATGGAGACGAAAAGCATGCCACACGGATATGTTGGGAAGCTGCTGCGCGTCGATCTGACGACGCGGACGGCGACGATTGACGAGCCCAGCGATGATTTCTATCGGATGCATTTGGGTGGGTGGGCGTTTGTCGCCCACGAGCTTCTGACACGAACGTCCAAGGGCCTCGATCCCTTCGATCCAGAAAATCCGCTTATCTTCGCGACAGGCGTCGCTTCGGGAACACCGATTCCAGGCAGCGGAAGACATGCTGTTGGAGCGAAGTCGCCGTTAACTGGGGGATTCGGCGAAGCCGATGTTGGCGGATTCTGGAGTGTTGAGCTGAAACGCGCCGGCTTCGATGCCGTGATTGTCACCGGGGCATCCAAAACCCCCGTCTACCTTTGGATCGCAGACGGGAACGTAGAGATTAAGGATGCCGCTCATCTCTGGGGAAAAGAGACGGCCGAGGTGCAAGCTGCGATTCGCGAGCAACACGCCGATAACAAAATCCGCGTCATCCAGTGCGGTGTCGCCGGTGAAAACCTCGTTCGATTTGCCTGCATTATCAGCGATGTCAACCGGGCTGCTGGCCGCACCGGACTTGGCGCAGTGATGGGATCGAAGAAGCTTCGCGCCATCGCAGTGCGTGGTACCGGAAATGTTGAAGTCGCTGATTCAGAGGGCGTCAAGGAAGTAGTCGACTACGTCCTTGGGCTGCGAGAAAACTTCGAGAACTTCAACAAGTACGGAACCGGTGGCGGTATTAATGCGATGAACGAAGTCGGGAGGCTTCCAACCCACAATTTTCGTGAAGGTACGTTTGAAGGTGCCAACCACATCGCAGGAACAACGATGACTGAGAAATTCCTCGTCGACACGGATACCTGCCATGCTTGCCCAATTGCCTGCAAACGCGTCACAAAGGCAGATGGCGAATATAAGGTCGACCCTGTGTACGGGGGGCCGGAATACGAAAGCCTGGCCGCACTGGGTTCAATCTGCGGCGTCGACAATCTCGAGGCAGTGATGTATGCCAACCAGCTGTGTAACGCCTATGGCCTCGACACAATCTCCACCGGGGTCACCATTGGCTGGGCGATGGAATGTTGCGAAAAGGGTCTCATGAGGCCTGAAGAATCGGGTTGGATCGAGCCCCGATTTGGCGATTACGAGGCAATGACTCAACTGGTCGAGCAAATCGCACGGCGCGAAGGATTGGGCGATTTGCTGGCTGAGGGATCTCTTCGAGCCGCTCAGAAAATCGGCAGAGGGTCTGAACGATTCGCGGTTCAGGCAAAAGGCCAAGAATTCCCGATGCACGATCCACGCTGGCAGTTCGGTCTCGGCATTGGCTACGCCACCTCGCCGACTGGCGCCGATCACATGCACAACTTCCATGATTCGGGCATCGAGTCAGAAGCAGGTGCAAACGGGATGAAGTCGTATGGCCACTTCATCGAGCCAGCCGAGCGAACAACGCTTCCAGATCAGAAAGCCGTTCTGGCAGCTACTGTTATCCGTGGACAAGTCATGAACAACTGCGTCGGCATCTGCATGTTCTTGCCCTATCGCATGGCCAACTTCGTGCAAATTGTGAAAGCAATCACCGGCTGGAACGTGAACGAATTGGAATTGCTGAGAGTCGGAGAACGTGCCCTGGCAATGGCCCGTCTTTATAACGCCAGAGAAGGCTTCACAGCATCAGATGACACCCATCATCCACGATTCACCGAATCGCTTATACAGAACGGAGAAGCGGGAGCTTCGATTCCGGATGAGATGATGAGCGAAGCCATCGACCTGTATTACGACCTTCAGGGCTGGGATAAAGCAACAGGTGCCCCCACACGCGCCAAGCTTCTGGAACTCAGCCTCGATTGGGCCATCGACATCCTGGAAGAAGTCAAGACAAGCTAGCGATGTGAAGGAGGATTCATGTCGAAGATGCGAATCACGGTCATGAAGCGGGTCGCCCACAACGACCCGCTTGAGGAACACATGAACAAAGAAGACTTTCCCCAGGCGTTTGGCCCTTGCGAGATCTTCACCGAGGGGCAGGTTTTTGAGTTCGAAGGGACGTTTGCGCGCAGACCTGACGGGTTCAACTGTCAGGGGCCTGGAATGATATCCAACGGAACTTGGCTTCGGTGATGCATGGCGGCAATCTGCCGTGGATTCGGCAACCCGGCACCGTCGTTGCTTCATGCAGCGATGGACTTCGCCCAGTGTCCTTCAAGATTGAGCGGATCGAAGAATGAGGTGATGGGATGAAGCGACATTCAACAACTCCTTTGTCCAAGGAAACTGTAGATCAGCTGGACTGGATGATCGGACGATGGGAGGGGATTGATGGGGAATCTCGTCTTGAGGAAATCTGGTCGCCTCCAAACGGGAACATCATGATGGGGATGTTTCGCTTGGTTCAAGTGGGTGTGCCATCGTTCTACGAGTTCATGCTCTTGAAGCCCGGTGTGAATGGGCTCAGGCTTCACATCAAGCACTTCAGCCTTGAACTCGTCAGCTGGGAGGAGAAGGAGTCTTCTGTTTCTTTCGATTTGGTCGAAATCAACGGAAGAGAAGCCGTCTTCTGCCCACAGGCTAGCGGGAGCTCAGGATGGGCTGTCTATCGAATCGCAGACGATGGGTGGCTTGAATTTGTAGAGATTGGCGAGGAAGAGACCGTGGAGCCGGGTCTTCATCTGCGATTTGCGCCAGCGACACTCAACCCCCCCACGTTCCCATCCGCTTGATGGGAAAAGGAGATCTCATGAAGAACGATTTGTTTGACTACAGCAGAAGCACTCCACTCGATGTGCGACCCGTGGGGACACGTGAGCACGAAGGCTGGATAGAAGCTGAGCTGACCTATGAAGCGCTACCTGACCGAAGACGAGCGGCATATCTGCTCCGGCCTTCGGCGGAGGGGCCGCATCCCATTATTTTGTACGTCCATTGGTATGAACCTGCGGCTGCCAACTCCAATCGAACGCAGTTTCTCGAAGAAGCCCGAACGATGGCCAAGCGCGGCGCCATGTCCCTGCTGATTGAAACAGCATGGTCTGATCGCGAGTGGTTTCTCAAGCGAACCCAAGCTGATGACAGCCAAAACTCCGTTGAAATCGTCATTGAGCTTCGCCGCGCGATGGACCTGCTCCTCGGTCAGCCCGGCGTCGACGCTCAGAGGTTCGCCTACGTCGGACATGACTTTGGGGCTATGTATGGAACGGTGATGGGGAGCATTGACCCGCGACCTTCTTGCTACACGCTCATGGCCGGTACTCCGAGGCTTTCGGATTGGTTCTTGTACTACCCACGTCTTGAGGGTGCAGCGCGTGAGGCGTTCATCTGTGAGATGAAGGCACTGGATCCGATCGATCGGATTTGTCAACTGGCTCCTGCTCCCCTTCTGTTCCAGTTTGGCAAAGAGGACTTCCACGTGCCCATCGGGCGTGCAGAGGAATTCTTTGCCGCCGCGATGGAACCAAAAACTCTCCTCTGGTACGAGGGAAAGCATGGCCTAAACGATCAGGCAACCGAGGATCGCATTAAGTGGGTGACGAATCAACTGTGCCTGGCTCGCGACTAGCAAAGACCCATCAAAATGGAGATAGATGAACCTTCATCTGCTTTGGGAAGAACTGATTCTTGTCTTCGCCCTGTCGGGGCGCATCGCCTTGCGTCTATTCCCATTTGTCGTTGCCGGCGTTCTTATTGGAGAGGCTCTGAAGCATGCCCGCTGGACGGGGTTGATTGAGCGCGCCTGCAGAAGGCATCCCATCAGTGCCATTTGTTGGGCTGCGACACTAGGGATCCTTTCACCTCTGTGCACGTATGGGACAGTCCCCATCGTCCTCCAGCTCGCCCGCACAGGCACACCGATGTTCCCGCTCATCACATTCTTGTCTGTCTCCTCGCTCATGAACCCACAGCTGTTCATTATCACCTGGCGAGGGATTGGCCCCGAGATGGCACTGGCACGTGTTCTGGCAGTCCTAGCATTCGGGCTGATTCTCGGTGCGACACTATGGCGGCTTCCGTCTAGGTGGGTTGTGAATCCTCGCGCCCTCCAAATGACGCAATCCACGAAGAAAAGGGAACACAGACAGGAGGAGACGCACCCGCTGAAAGCGTTTATCGGAGCAAGTTGGCGCAGCCTGCAATTCGTTGGCTTCTACATGTTGCTGGGAATCCTTCTTGGGTCAATCATCGAAGTATTTGTTCCAGGCGAATGGATTCTACTGCTCTTCAATCCAACGGAGTGGTTCGCACTTCCATTGGCCGCGATTCTGAGCGTGCCCTTGTACGCGTGTGGCGGAGGAACGATCCCGCTGATCCGGTCGCTGTTATTGAGTGGTATGGGCAAGGGATCAGCCTTGGCTTTCTTTCTCGCGGGCCCAGCGACTCGATTTACACCCCTGTTGGCGCTTGCCACTGTGCTGAAGGGCAGTTTCCTTGTCGTGTACGTGGCTACGCTAATCCTATTTTCATTGTTGGCTGGACTGGTCTACCAGATGGTCTGATTTTTTGTCCAGAGGAGAATACATGAGTCGTACGCTTGGCATGTTGGAATGGTGCGCGGGGTGGCGGATGGTACGAAAGTTTGCTCGTATGCGATCCGTGGTCGTTGCCATCGCCGCGTGCTGTGTTCTGTCTGTTGCCGTTCTCGCAGGCGAATATGAGTCTGCGAAGTCAGTCATCTTGATGATTGGCGATGGGATGGGCACGGGGCAGATTGAAGCAGCGAGATGGACACTTGTAGGAGAAGACGGCCTGCTAGCAATGGATCACCTTGCAGTACAAAGCGGGTGGTCACGTACGAGTGACATCGATGGAAGCGTGACTGACTCAGCAGCTGCGGCAACTGCGATGGCTACCGGGCAGAAGACGATGAACGGACGGTTGAGTGTTAGCTTGACCAACGACAGCTTGGTCACGATTCTCGAAATGGCAAGACTGAGAGGGAAATCCGTTGGGCTGGTTACAACGGTTCCGTTGGTTCATGCAACGCCTGCGGCGTTTGCCGCGCATGCCCCCAATCGTGACAAATTCCTGTCCATTGCCGTGCAGCTTATTGAGGCTGGCGTCGATGTTCTCTTCGGAGGCGGAGCGCAGTATCTCCTGCAATTCCGAGAAACTTGCGAGTGTGGATGGTCGGGCTGGAGAGCAGATCGGCGAGATCTGGTGGTTGAGGCGCAGTTGTTAGGCTATACGTTCATTTGTAACCAAGAAGGATTGGCTTCACTCGACACAGATTCTGTGGATCGTGTCCTGGGTGTGTTTGCCAACGCTGAGATGCTGCGTCCACTTGTGCCGACTCTTGCCGAGATGACGACTGCCGCGATAAACATCCTCTCACGAGATCCTGATGGATTCTTTCTCATGATCGAAGGTGGATTGATCGACTGGGTCAGTCATTACAACCAGGCCGATGCCGCAATCGAGCTAACCATCGGATTCGACCGCGCCATTGATGTAGCGCTTGACTACACCAGAGGCGCCGGAGACACGCTCCTCATTGTGACTGCCGATCATGACACCGGTGGAATGCAGGCCTACCATGATGAGCGCGACACATCTAGGGAAGATGGCCCATTCTTTACACCAGGCGGCAGCCCCTTCTTTGTCGATTGGCTTCACACAGACCACACCAACGCGGATGTTCCCGTTCGTGCAGAAGGTCCCTTTGCAGCGCTGCTCTCTGGAACGTACGAAAACACCCGCATCTTTGACGTCATGGTCACATCATTCGGCTTTGGCACAGGCAATCAGGATTCGGCATTCACGGAATGAAGCCGCGACGATCTGAGCGGCTCTTCGATCAAATGCATCACGGGAGTGAGAAATGCGAACCAAACGCTGGAAGACGAGGTTTATTGTTATTGTATGTGTTTTCATGGCCGGGGCCTTCCTTTATCAGACGAGGATTTCAGCCCCTCCTTCTGTCCTAGCTGCGACTCCAATGACGGGGCTCGTTACGCCATCTGCAGTCGTAGCAGTCTTGCAATCTGACAAGGAACAGGCTGCGGATATTAGCTATGACGAGGTGAAGGAGCTCATCCGACGTGCCGTAGATCTTGCTGGTGGCTTCATCGACCTCATCTGTGACGGCGATACGGTAGTGCTGAAGCCGAATCTGATCAGCGCCTATGACATGACCAGTCAGTCAAGGGATCTCCCGCAGGAAGTCAATGGGATGACCACGGATTGGCGCGTGACACAGGCAGTCGTAGAGCTTGTTCGGGAGTTCAATCCAACGGGGAGAGTGATCGTCCTTGAGGGCGTGGCCAATGGGGACACGAAGGGGAATATGGAGAAGCTGGGGTATGTGCCTGAGCAAATTCTGGGTGTTGACGATTTCGTTCATCTTGAGGATCGAAGCGGCGGATGGCGCGAATGGGATTCGCCCCTGCTTGCGGCTGTTATCCTGCCTGAGGACGTCGGGCTGTACCCAGACAGTCTGAAGGTTAATAGGTCTCCTGAATTTTACATGAATAGGATCTATTACGAGGCCGATGTCGTCATCAGTCTGCCTGTCTTGAAGAACCATTCGATCACCGGAATTACCGGGGCAGTTAAAAATGTAGGGATAGGAGCGACTCCGACAAACATCTATGGCTCCAATCCAGGCGACAATCATCGCTTCGTTGACAACACGATCGACCACACGCCTCGGTATCTTCACCAGTGGATTCATGACTACTACATGTGCCGACCCGTTGATTTCGCCATCATGGATGGCTTGCAGGGCTCTCACAATGGCCCAGTCGGCGAACGAAGTGTGAATCTGGAAGATGCACAGCGAAATATGCGCCTCGTCCTTGCCAGCCGGGATTCCGTGGCGTTGGACACGATTGCTTCGTTAATCATGCGTTACGACCCGTCCCGTATCTCTCACTTGGTGCAACTCCATAATGATGAGGCAGGGTGTGTCGATACCTCGCGCATCCTCGTTGAGGGGATTGAGCCAAGCTCGGTCCAGCAGCGATTTAGCAATCGGAATGGAGGCACGGCGTTCTTTGCTGATGTGACTCCTCCTGAAGTGACTGTCGAGGCTTGTGCGACGGACGATGATGAGCTGATTGTCTCCTTGACTTCGGATGAGGACCTAGCAAAAGTGGAAATCTGGGTGGATGGCACGCGCATTGATGGAATGGCAATCAGCGGGTTTGACGACATTCGCATTCCCCTGCCTGAAGCTGATCCAGGCAGCCACGCTGTCGGGATTTACGTCTATGACAAATATCTCAATGTCACCGTGAAGGAGGCCGAAGCTTCGTGGTAAATCCAATCAGTCCCGGGCCTCGGCTTGGCCACGGCTTGTGCTACGACGCGAAAGCCAAGCAGGTCGTTCTATTTGGCGGCTTCGACAAGAGAGGGACACCGCTTAGCGATACGTGGGGATGGGATGGGGTCAAGTGGTTCCTCTTGGCGGTGAGCGGCCCTCCGGCGAGAAAATGGCCTGCGATGGCTTACGACCCTCAGCGCGGGGAAACGATTCTTTTCGGAGGCTTGGGAGGAGCTGGAAGATCCCAACCACCCTTTGCCGATTCCTGGAGATGGTCAGTGAATCTCCATACGAATTCAGCAGGAAGGAGGACGTTCATGCGTGGGCTGATTGTTTTCTTCGCACTTTTGTTGTCATTCTTGGCCGTTTCATTTGCTGCTCTTGGGAGCGATGGAGATGCTGTTCTTGCGCTCATTCAAGGCGTCCTCATTGACGGAACCGGTTCAGAGCTGGTTACGGATTCTGTCATCATTATCCGCGGAGGACTCATTGAAGCCGTTGGGTCCAACGAGAACACGGAGATTCCTGAGAGCGCTCAAATCATTGACCTTGCTGGCGCCTACATATTGCCCGGTTTCATCAACGCCCATGTTCACAGCGGCTATGTCGAGGAGAATTTGCGCGCCTGGGCTCAAGCGGGAGTTACCACTGTTCGCGATCTTGGCACGCCTTTTGCGTGGACGACGGCGAGTGAAAGTGTCTTCGACGACCGTGATCAACTAAACGAAGACAATGTCAATGCACGGCTGATTAGTGTTGGGCCTCTCGTCACAACCGTCGGCGGGTACGGCGGATACGCTGTGACATCGCCCGAGGATGCCAGAGTTAAGATCAACGGACTCATCGATGGCGGTGCCAATCTGATCAAGATCGCCATCGAGGACGATCTTCAGAATCGGCGTTGGCCGATGCTCTCGCAAGAAGAGATCAACGCCATCGTGGAAACGGCTCACGAGAGGGGCGTTAAGGCGACAGCTCACATCTCCACCTCGTCCCATCTTCAGATGGCACTCATCGCAGGCGTCGATGACGTTGCCCACATGGCCATCAACCCGGTTTCGGGGGAGCTCCTGAACCAAACTGTTGAACTCGGTACGATTTGGGTGCCTACGCTTGAGCTTTGGAGAGGGATAAGCCACCGTTACGGCCTTAGCTGGGATCGAACGGCTCGTCGCAACTTGGCGAATTTCGTTGAGGCGGGCGGCATCGTCGCCCTCGGAACGGATTACGACGGCTTCAGCATGCCATTTGACCTGGGCATGCCGATGACGGAAGTCAAACAGATGGCTCAGGCCGGTATGACGCCCATGCAGATCATCCAGGCGGCAACCAGAAATGCAGCCGTCGCCTGCGACATGGCTGAACAGCTTGGCACCATCGAACAAGGGAAGATTGCCGATCTCCTCATCTTGAACGGTAATCCTCTTGACGACCTTGATCATCTTGAGGATGTACATTTGGTCATCCATAACGGCATCGTCATCCGAGACAACCGCTAGTCAGTTCAATCGCTCCAATCTGGGAGGCCAATGGATGAGTGAGCTGCTTCGCGAGACTTGGATCAGCGTCCAAAAGGCAGAAACGTCGCTGGTGCAGGCCGGCGCACGTCTGTGCGCCAAGGATTCGCCAGGTTTGTGTGATGGACTCGAGCTGAATCCCGCTCTTCGCCCTATCTTGATTCGTTTCGCCAGCGGTTTTAATCCAGCTTTGATTCGGGCTGATGATTATCTTCGCCGTTATCCTTTCTCAAAACTGAACGCCATCGATGCACAGCTAAAGGCGCTGTCAGAAGCCGGGATGCTCGTTCTTGTAGAATTTCAAACCTATGCACTGACCGAGCAAGGGGTGCACAGCGTCAGAACCTACATCGAACGCGTTGGGCAACTCATCGACAATCTGACTCTCGATCTTTCCGATGCGGACGCGCAGAAGCTATTGGCGTACGATCAGGCGATCGTGGGAAGCCTTCGAAACCGTGCTGCAGAGCAACCAAGCTCCATCTTTGAGCACCGGCTTCGGGGCCTGCATCACGATTATTCATCCAATCGACTCTGGCATCATTGGCATTACGTCTGGACGATGATCGCAGCACGCGAAGATGCCGAAGAGCAAATCGGCATCGAGCAAGGTATCGATCCGCTGGCTTGGCTCGCTCGGCATGAGTTGTGGTTCACGTCTCGGCGACCACTCCGCGCCAGGACGAAATCGTGTCCCGATCTGGCAGAAGTCGCTCAGCGTTATGCGCCTCTACAGGATGCAGACGATGAGTCACAAGCTGCATTGAATAGGCTATTAGATCTCGGCTGGATCAATTCGATCGGAGAAGACGGTGGACTCACTGAGCAAGGTCTTAAGGCCGCTGATAGAGACGAGGCGATGGTCGATGCAATCTTCTTCTCCCGCTGGCCCCAATTTTCGAATGAAGAGCTTGCTGAGATGAAGCGCATCGCCGACGCCATCAACCACCGTTGCGATGAACTTGTGGAGCAGCACAAAGCTCAGCAAGCTGCTAAATAGGAGGGGCCTTGTGAAAATCTATATCAGCGTTGACATCGAGGGGATCACAAACGTGACCCATCAAGATGAGATCCTCAAGGGAAAGCCTGGATACGAAGAAGCAAGGACTCAGATGACGGCTGAGGCTGTCGCTGCATGTGAGGGAGCTCTTCAAGCGGGCGCAAGAGAAATCTGGGTCAAGGACGCCCATGGCACTGGACGCAATCTTATTCCGTCACGCCTACCTCATGAAGCACGGTTAATTCGCGCCTGGAGCGAGGATCCCTTGCCGATGATGCAGGAATTGGACGAATCATTTGATGCCGTCATGCTCATTGGCTATCACTCAGGCACAGGGCGCGCTGCAAATCCGCTTGAGCATACGTTCACCGGTCGCTTTTCTTTCATCCGTCTCAATGGCCAGGAAACGTCCGAATTCACACTGAACGCCTATTATGCTGAATACCGGCAGATCCCTGTCGTTCTGGTCACCGGCGATGAGGGAGTGTGTAGCGAGGCGCTAGATCTAAATCCGCAAATAACCTCAGTCTCCGTGATGAAGGGAATTGGAGGGTCTACTGTGAGCATGCACCCTACACTCGCCTGCCAGCGGATCCAAGAAGCAGCCACAAAAGCACTGAGCAATGATCTCAGTGTCTGTCGGCTTGAACTGCCGGATTCTTTCGAACTTGAAATTGGATTTCGAAATCATGCCACAGCGAATCGGATGTCTTTTTATCCTGGAGCGAAACGTCTTGGTGCATCAACCATTTCATATCAAGCTGAGGATTATTTTGACATTAAGCGGTTAATTCTCTTCGCCATGTTGTCGGCTTGGTCATAGGAGGAGGCGTGCCTGCAACCAACTCTCTTCCCCGCGATATACTGCGGCCACCCGGCGCACCGCGAACAACCTACGATATCGAAGTCAGATACATCGAGCAAACGAAGCACCTAGAGGGGCTACTCGAAATTCAGTTTGAGAACAATTCCAGCGAGGCTATCTCGAGCGTTCTCATAGCCTGGCCATCAAAACAAGGCTCAAACATTGAGCTTCACCTAAAAGGCACAGAGGTTTCCTTGGAAGAGAATTCTGACGCCAAGCATGTGATCACCTTTGCAAAGCCGGTTCAGCCTGGCCATAGCGCGGAGCTGTCCTTCTCATTTGAAGGCCCGTTGCGTGAGCGAGATTGGCACCCGAGGCTTTGGTGGGGAGAAGATGTGCTCGCTTTCGATGATTACATTGTTCGGATCGAGGGAGGTGATAGCCAATGGATCACCTCGGGGCGTTGGGACCCGGCGCAAGAAGCCTTTATCGCTGAAGGCGCGCCGTGCTTCGGACTCCTGCGCAAAAGGAAGCAGTGGCTAATTATCGAAGACGAGATACGCGGAGTTCTTGTTCGAGTCGCCTTCTCGAAGAGTGAAGAAGTCTGCGCACGCCACTGCCTCAAAGCCGCATGCGAGGCCATCGACTACTACGTTGATTGGGTCGGGTTCTATCCGGCTTGTTCCTTCTGGATCATTCCCGGCATCGATAAGCCATGGGGAGGGGGGCCGTTGGCGCCAGGCATCGTTCTGCTCTACGGCATGAGTACATTCGACGAATCGGAGAAGGATGATTGGACTTACTTGACGGCGCACGAAATCGGGCATCAGTATTGGGGCGAATACATCCTGACACGCTATATGCCATGGCCTAGTACGCCGTTCTTCAAAACGTTTGAACAACTTACAAACGCAGCTGGCTTCGAGTCTGGGCGCGGCCTCATTGAGTGGCTGCATCTGGGCATGGGGATCTATATGGATCGGATGTTCGCACAACAGCGTGGTCTCGATATCGGCCCGCCCCGCCAGCGAATGCGCTTCTACCTCAAAGGCGTGGCTGAAGGCATCGACACTACACTTGAAGGACGTCCGTACCCCAAAGGTATCGACTACAACAACATCATCGCCCACAGCAAGGGATTTGCCGCCATCAGTGCTTTTGCTCAGGTCATCGGACATCAAGCATTTGAGCGAGTTGTATTTCGGTGCCTGCGCGAATACGGAGGGCAGCGAGTCACGTCGGGCATCCTCCAGAGCCTGTGCGAGGAGGAGTACGGTCAACCCCTGGACGAGCTCTTCGAGGATTGGGTTAGGTCGAGCAAGGTGCTCGACTATCGGATCTCACGAAGCAGGACGGTATCGGTCGATGGAGAGTACCGAACGGAGGTCGTGGTTGCATGCCACGGCACGCTTCGCATGCCGGTACCCGTTCGTGCCGAATTCGAAGACGGGATGGCCGACCAGCGGGTGACGGATCCGAGTCTGGATGAGACGGTTCTTGTCTTCCGCAGCCCCGCACCGATCAAGCGGATTCGCCTGGATCCTGAGGATCTGCTCCCTCTGCCGGAAAGGGAAGCGTCCTGAAGAAGTCGAGAACCGGCGCGCGCGGAAGGCGTCATCTCGGCTCGGCGGGCCGGGCCGATGATCAGCAAGAAGGAGGATCGATAAGACGACTGGAGAGACGCGTTGCCCTGGTGACCGGCGCGAGCCGAGGTGGCGGACGTGGCATCGCCCTGACGCTCGGAGAAGAAGGTGCGACCGTCTATGTGACGGGGAGGAGCATCCGTGGAGACTCGACCCGTGCGGATCTGCCAGGCGCGACGGTGACGGATACCGCCGAGCAGGTGTTCGCCCGTGGCGGAACGGGATTGCCGTTCGCTGCGACCATGCGGACGACGTTCAGGTCGAGCAGCGGGGAGGGTTGATCGTCAACACGACCTTCTGGGACCGCGGCAAGTGCCTGGCCAGCTTGCCGTACGACCTGGCCAAGAACGCTGTAAACCGGCTCGTCTACGACATGGCGCTCGAACTGCGCGAGTACGGGGTGTCGGCGGTTGCGGTGTCGCCCGGCTGGATGCGCACCGAAGCGGTGCTCGAGTTCTACGGGCTGCCGATCGACGACACGGTCCGCGAGGTTCCGGACGCGCTTCGATCGACCGAATCCGTCTTCTACGTCGGTCGGTCGGTGGCGGCGCTGGCCGCCGACCCCTGCGTCATGGAGCGATCGGGAGGCGTGTTCCCGGTCGGAGATCTTGCTCGGGCCTACGGTTTCACAGATATCGACGGCGGACAACCCCCGCCTACCGGATCCTTCCCGAACATACGAAGGACTAGGACGCGTCGAGATGGCCGAGTGGGCTAGTCCTTGGCGGCCACGAACGCGCCGTGTCCGAGGATGTCGGCAATGTTGGCCTTCGCATCGAGAACCGGATCAATGAGACGGGTTCCTGCTGTCAGCAGGGTCGTCACGCCCGGACCATGCCCCGACAGAAGGCAGTCGGAATGCACGACGATGCCGATGGTGATGGATCCTTGTCGATACGTGCGGCCGAAGCGGTTGTCATGGTCCAACAGGGCGACAAAATCGCCGAAGCGAATCTTGTCTAGACCGTATTTCTTTAC
>JAHITR010000054.1 GCA_018817505.1 Candidatus Bipolaricaulota bacterium
CGTGATTTGTCCGGGAGTCACCATCGGAGATCGCTGCGTCATTGGCGCGGGATCCGTAGTCACCAAAGACATTCCCGATGACACGCTCGCCGTGGGGAATCCGGCCAAGCCTATCCGCAAGCTAGATCGGGAAGAACCTCGTCGATGAATCATGGCTTGAGATTGGCGTCGGCAATCCTGCCGATGCTTCAGCACCTCTGAGACTGAGTTCCCGCGCTTGCCGCACTGTGCGAGAGACAGATAATGGACATAGACACTCGGGAAAAGGACAACTTGGGAATGGAATCCACGATGAAGAGGGCTGAACTGCCACGCCAGTTCAGAGACGAGCTCACTCAGAACATCCTTCCGTTCTGGATGACACATGCCATCGACACGAGCAATGGCGGTCGACACGGCTCCGTGGCCAACGATCTGGTCATCGACGACACGATCCCACGATCTGCCACTCTGTCAGCTCGCGTGCTCTGGACATTCTCAGCCGCGTATAGGCAAAGCGGCAGTGGCACAAGGCGATGGGCTGTTGTGACCTGAGCCAAGAAGCCTGTATGTTAGGCAATATCAAAGCTCGCCATGCGTGTCATGAAGCCCGAAGATCGGTGGGGCCGAGCCACGCCGGATGATGAAAGGGGACGAATTCGAATGTCAGTAGTCCAAGTCGTAGATGTCGGGAAAAACTATGGAAGCAAGGTTGCCGTTTCAGCGCTGTCGTTCACGGTCGAGCCGCACGAGATTTTCGGCCTCATCGGCCCCAATGGCGCAGGCAAGACGACGACCATTCGCATGCTAATGGACATCATCCAGCCTGACTCCGGTCAAGTCACCATTCTCGGCGAAAAGCCGGGTGAGGCGACCAAAGAGAAGCTGGGCTACTTGCCCGAAGAGCGAGGGCTATACAAAAAGCTGACCGTCATCGAGACCATCTCCTACCTTGCCTCGCTCAAAGGAATGGATCCGCGATCCATCCAAGCGAGAGCCGACGCATTGCTTGAGCAAACCGGCATGCTGGCGAACAAGAAGAAACGAGTCGAGGAGCTGAGCAAGGGCATGGCGCAGATCATTCAGCTCATCGTCACCATCATCCATGATCCCGACCTGGTTGTTCTCGATGAGCCATTCACAGGCCTTGATCCCGTCAACACCGAACGCGTCAGGCAATTGCTCGTCGATCTGCGCGACCAGGGCAAGGCAGTCATTCTGAGCACGCATCAGATGAATCAAGTCGAGGCGGTATGCGACCGCATCTTGATGGTCAACGACGGTCGTTCCGTGCTGTACGGAGCGCTGGATGACATCCGTTCCGAACACCGCGGGCACGCTGTGCTGGTTAAGTCGGACGCTGAGGTTCCCCAAGTGCCCGGCGTGGCCCAGCGTCGTGTACACAAGGATCACACCGAGCTCATTCTCGAAGACGCATCCACGTCGCAGCAGGTGCTAGAGGAGTTAGTGAAGACGGGAATCCCGATCGATCGCTTTGAAGTGGCGACACCGTCGCTGAACGAGATCTTTCTTCAAGTGGTAGGGGGAAATCATGAATAGGACTGCACTGATCATCCGACACGAATTCCTCACGACCATCAAGAAGAAAGGCTTCATCATTCTCACGTTGGCGATCCCTGTCCTCGCCCTCATCGGCATTGGCATCTTCCAAGTCGCGTCGAACATTGCCACACCCTCAGCCGATGTGGTACGCATCGGCTATGTCGATCACATCGGTGGATTCACCCCGCTCTACGAGCAAGCAGCCATCCAACTGATACAGCAAGATTCAGAGGACGCTGCGAAGACCGCGTTGACCCAAGCGGAAATCGACGAATACTTCGTCATCCCTGCCGACTATGTCGCTACAGGCGTCGTATCGCGCTACACGCTGGAAAAGGAACTTGCGCCGCCACCGGCCGTTTCTGCTGCCATCGAGGGATTCTTGGACAGCAATCTGCTGGCAAGCCAAGTGCCACCAGAACTCATCGGCCGCGTGCTATCGGGAACAGGCATCATCACAACCACGCTGACAACACAAGGCGCTGTCTCAGAGGAGCAAGGCGGATTCGGCAACTTCATCCTCCCCGCCCTGTTCGGCGCGTTGCTCGCAGTTGCCCTCAATGTGTCCGCGAATTACGTTCTGCAAAGCCTGGGCGAAGAGAAGGAGAACCGCTTGATGGAGATTCTGCTTTCTTCGGTATCGCCTGAGCAGCTGCTGACAGGCAAGCTGTTGGGCCGAGGCATCGCGGGTTTGCTGCAAGTGCTCATTTGGGCGGTTTCGATGCCCATTCTGCTGCGGCTGGCATCGGCCACCATCGGCGGCATGCTGAGCACGATACAGCTTCCGCCAGGACTGCTGCTGCTTGGCGTCACCTACTTCATCCTCGGCTACATGCTGTTTGCCGTCGTATCGCTGGCCATCGCCGCCATCTGCTCGACCGTGCGAGAAGCACAGGGCATTGCGCCACTGTTCACGCTGGCTGCGGTCGCCCCGTTCTGGTTTGTGTCCCTGATCATGTTCTTCCCCAACAGTCCAGTTTGGGTGGTGTTTAGCATTGTGCCCTTCAGCGCGCCGGTGCTGATGATGCTGCGGCTGGGGCTCTCGGGCGTTCCGACGTGGCAGTTGGTAGTCAGCATGATCGTGTTGGTAGCCTCAGTGGGTGGCGGGCTTTGGCTGGCAGCCAAGCTATTGCGCATTTACCTGTTGATGTACGGCAAGCGTCCGCGATTGCGAGAAATCGTGCGTGCCATTCGCGCGAGCTAGCCGGCATTCACAGATGGAGCCGCGGCGCTACTGGATCGGGTAGTTGAAGCCAGGCGACGGGCTGCCAAGGGTTCTGAACATGGCAGCGACCTGGCCTTGATGATGGTAGATGTGGGTGATCGTGCGCAGGATGACGTGGCC
>JAHITR010000007.1 GCA_018817505.1 Candidatus Bipolaricaulota bacterium
GGCCTGCATTACGACGTGAACTGGCTTCGCTATGTCATCTTCGTAATTCTTGCGACCCTGGGGACCATGGGCATGGGAACTGTCATCGCGCTACTTGTGCGAAGACCATCGAGTGCGAGCAGTCTGGCCAATGTATTAGCGATGGTTATGATGTTCTTCGCGGGGATCTATTTCCCGATTGAGTTCATGCCCTCATTTCTGCGTGCCGTCAGCAGGGGACTTCCACTCACCCACATGGCCAATGCGATGCGCTATGTCACCGGCGTGGTGGAGATGTCCGAGGGTGAGTTCTGGTCGATTACGTTTGCCATGCTGGGTATCGCCATCGTGCTATTCCCCGTATTGGCGCGATACGTCGTGCGCCCGACTCGCCATTAGGTCACTGTGCCAAGCCCAAATAGGTGGATGACTCCCAGGCTGGCAAATAGGACAAACACCCCGGCGATGACGACCCCCAAAGCAATCCAGGGCAACGACTTTTTGTTGGGAAGGCCTATCAATCGCGCCGCCAGCGCGCCTGTCCACGCCCCAGTTCCCGGGAGCGGGATCGCCACAAGAAGAAGCAGTCCAACGACACCCCATTGTTCGATCCAGCGTCCCTTGCGGCGACTTCGAGCGAACACGCTCTCGAGAATCCTGCGAGTGAATCGCCAACGCATGAACAGCCTCTCAATCCACTCTAGGCCCCAAAGCAGTACGGGGACCACGGCGAGGTTTCCCAGCAAGGCCAGCGCAAAGGCTGCTGCTGGTGACAATCCCTGAGATAAGGCAAAGGGAATGCCTCCGCGAAGCTCGACAAACGGCGTGGCAGAGATCGCAATGGTTAGAAGCACATTCCAGATCGTCATGGACACAGTCTAGCCGCGAACTACTTCCGGTGGTAGCAACTCGTCGAGGCGTCTTCTATACTCTGCGCCAAAGGAGGTGGGGACAGATGAAACTCTATAACACCCTCACGCGACAAACTGAGACATTCCAACCGCAAGACGGCAACATTTTGGGGATGTATGTCTGTGGCCCCACCGTCTATGACCACATTCATATCGGCAATGTACGTCCACTCATTGTCTTTGATACCTTGCGTCGCTACTTCGAAGGCTTCAAAGGCTGGAACGTCATTCACGTGCAGAACATCACCGATATCGACGACAAGCTCATTAACAAGTCCATTGAGTCAGGCGAGACTGTCGAAGAGATTGCCCGCGTCTATACCGATTCATTCTTCGAGCTGCTCAAGGGATTGGGCGTTCTTCAGCCGACGCATACACCGAAGGCGACGGAACATGTCGCTGGGATGATCGAGTTGATCCAAGGCTTGGAGAAGGCTGGCTTTGCCTACGAGCAGGATGGCGACGTCTATTTCCGTGTGGATCGGTTCGAGGGCTATGGAAAGCTGTCGGGACGAAGACTGGATGATCAAGAGGCAGGAGCGCGCATTGAGGCATCATCCCAGAAAGAAAATCCGTTCGATTTCACGCTTTGGAAGTCTGCCAAACCGGGCGAACCCAAGTGGGATTCGCCATGGGGCGAAGGCCGCCCTGGGTGGCATACGGAGTGCGTCGTTCTCTCTCATCAATACCTGGGCAATCATCGCGACATCCATGCTGGTGGACACGATCTTGTGTTTCCGCATCACGAAAACGAGATCGCACAGGCCGAAGCTCTGTCTGGAGAACCATTCTTCCGTTTCTGGCTTCATAATGGCTTGCTTTCGCTTGGAGGTCAGAAGATGTCCAAATCGTTGGGCAACTTCGACTATGCAAAGAATGTGCTTGCAAAGTACGATCCAGAGACTGTCCGCTATTTCTATCTGAGCCGTCATTACCGAAAACCCCTCGACTACTCTGAAGAGGGTCTTCAAGCAGCACAAACGGCAGTGACGCGTTTGCGCACGATGCTTACGGATGTCGAGTCTGAATTGCGGACGGCTACAGGAACCTACGGTAATGTAGGTAGCGCGTTTGTCGCTTCCTTGAGTGAGTTCCGCTCACGCTACATCGAGGCTATGGACGAAGACCTCAATACAGTCGCCGCCATTGGTGTACTCCAGGAATTGGTGTCTGCAACCAATCGATACCGAGCCGAATCCACAGCCGAGGATCGAATGGCTTTGCTTGATGCTGTCGCGCTTCTGAAGGAACTCGGCGAGCCACTGGGACTGTTCTCAACAGGCGCGGTTCGAGAGAGTGGGCTGGAAGATGGCTTGATGACGCTCCTCATTGAGTTACGCAAGCAGCTTCGTGAGAAAAAGGAATTTACGTTGGCGGATCAGATTCGCGATCAGCTGGCTGACCTGGGCGTAACACTCAAGGACACGGCTCAAGGCACCATCTGGTCTCTCTCCTAAGAGGCCGATACACACTGAACTGAGATCACTGCAGGGAGTACCCTCCCTGCAGTGATATTCGCTGCCTATGTCCTTGAGCCAGAAGCATCTTCATGTAGCAACCATGCTTCAAGCCCGGAATGTACGTCAGCCAGATTATTGGCAGGCTTATACTCGACGTTTACAGGAATGACATTGGCCATCCACTCAGGCAGCGATATGAGATGAATCTCGCGAATGCCTGCGCGATGTGCAGCCATAGCATCTAGATGTGTATCGCCGACAGCTGCAGATGCAGCCGGATTGCATCCGAGCTTCTCCATGGCGAGAAGAAACAGATCGGGTTCGGGCTTTGCTGCCGCATCATCTCGTGTGAGGATGAGATCAAAGCTCAACAGAGGATGCCGGGCAACAATGGCATCCACACTCCGCCGTGAATTGTTGGTGACTAGCGCGCAGAGGATTTGCTGTCCCCTAAGCCAAGCAAGCAGCTCTGCGGTGCCGGGTATCAGTCGGCCGTTCGCTGCGCCTTCAGCTTCTGTCGCATGAAGTAATTCGATGCCGCGCGCGCGATCCTCGGGAGTGGCCTCTTCGAGTTGCGCCAGGATCGGTCGTCCGTCCTGCGGAAGCCCCAGTTGACTACGAATACCCAGAAAATCTATGCCTGAGTCAAACAGCGTACCATCCATGTCAAACAGGACACATCGACGAGTCATTGTCCCTCCGCAGCAAGACGCGCCTACCCTGGCGTTGGCAAGAGTGAAGAGCCTCGCCATCCATGTGTTCTGAATGGGCGAGGCTCAAGAATTAGCGCTGATTGTTGACGTGCAGCTTGAGTTGATCCGTATAGGTCGCACCGCGACCGTCGGTGATTTTCACCACCACCCACACGTCTTCGCCATCAGCAAACTGCGTTGTAGGAACGTAGTAAATGGGATCTGAGACATTGGGCTGAAGGAACGATCCCTTGCTCGTCGTCCACTCAAATCTCACATCTGAACAAACAGGATGCGGCATGGTGGTATGAAGCTGCACGAAGGTGCACTCCTCAACACACAACTCCATATTGCGATTGATGCCTGGTTTGTCCAGCGGGCACGTGTTGCCGCAAGGTGATCCACAGTTCATAGGTACAGGCGAACACACGGATGATCCACACGGACTGGGAACCCGTTGCTCGCACGAAGCGGCTTGTGGATATTGCATGTAGATTGGAACTGCCGAAGTGTGTGCCGACGATCCGCAGGAGCTGCACGTGTGCACGTCCAGTGGAGAAACCGGAGTATCAGCGTACGGAGAAACAGGAACCATGCCGCAAGAAGTACAAGCGTGCGTTTCCACGTGTCGAACAGGGGCTGGAGCGCGAGTCACCGTCTGCGTTGAACCACACGCACTGCACTGTCGCACCTGTATCTGCTCGACAACCGCTCGCTGAATCGCACCGCAGGACCCACATCGTTCGCCAGGCTGCCGATACGCGGGCTGGGTGGCTCCGCAATTCGGGCACGGTGGCACCGATGCACGCTGGACAACTGCCATGGCTCCACAGGTCCCACAAGGTTGTGTTGAAGACTGGGGCATCGTCACAGGAACTGCAGCCGAAGGCCGCGTGTTTCCGCAGGATGAGCAAGGCGGTGTTGCGTAACTACTTGCTGGCGCCTGCAGCACAGAAACCGGCACGGTCCTTGTCGTTGACGTCACTGTCGTGACCGGCTCCCAATAGTTCGCTTCATTGACAGTCGCCGATTCCGCAGACACTGTCTCCAAAGCCAAAGGAGCCTCTTGCTGGCCAGCGGGCATCCCTAGAAACAAGAGGAGAGCGCCACCGACAACTGCGGCGACAGCTAACCATGTTAGAAACGTACTATTCATTTGACCCCTACCTCCCCTTCGAACTCCCTCGCGCCATCCTGAATGTCGCTCCCGAACGCGACTTGATATCAATACTCACGCTAGTCAGTATACAGCTTTCCCGCGTGCGCCAAAGTTACAGACATCACATTGGGAGTGAGTTCACCTACGCACCTGCCTTGCCCTTCTGGGCCACGTGAAATAACCTTTCACCTTACCAATTCAAACTCGGCTCTATATGAGGGTGAGGCCAACCGAATGAGTGATTCCGACAATCCTGTCAACGTCTACGAGACGACCAAGGCAGCCATTGGTTATATCCCAAGGCAGATGGCGCCCCAATCCCTGTATGAAGCATTGGGCTTTCGCTGCGGATTGGAAGTCCACCAGCAGCTGAAGACTGAGAAGAAGCTGTTTTGCCGGTGCCCTGCGCGGCAGTACCAGGATGGAGAGGCCTATGACGCTCAATTGGTTCGTCACATGCGTCCGACGCTCAGTGAGCTCGGTGAGTATGACGGCACTGCGTTGATGGAGTTTAAGACCAAGAAGAACATCATCTATCGTATTAAGGGCGAGACTGCGTGCACGTATGACATTGATGACACGCCACCATTTGTCATCAACAGGGATGCACTGGCGATCGCGACGGAAATTGCCCTGCTCCTGGGGAGTCAGCTCGTAGGTGAATTGCATATTGCTCGCAAACAGTACTTGGATGGCAGTATTCCCACGGGGTTCCAGCGCACAGCCATCGTCGGCATTGACGGCGAGATCCAGCTGACCAACAAGATCGTAAGAATCATCCAGCTCAGTATTGAGGAAGATTCGTGCCGCGAAGTCTCGGATATCGGCCATGAACGCACCTACAGTACGGATCGATTGGGCATGCCACTGATCGAAACCGTGACCTATCCTGACCTGCTAACGCCAGACGAGGCAGCAGAGGCGGCGCAGCAGATTCGCTACCTGAATCGAAGCACAGGGCACGTTCGCGTTGGCATCGGTGCAGGTCGCGAGGATGTCAATGTCAGTATCGAAGGAGGAACACGCGTCGAGATCAAGGGGGTTCAGCACATCCGTTGGATTCCCGAGCTCACGCACAATGAAGCGTTCAGACAGAAGGCATTGCTCGCCATTCGCTCGCAACTAAAAACGAACGTGTCCGATCCGGCATCGTGGACACTGACTGCTGTGGCTCTTGATCCCAAGGCGTATGCCATTGCTGCAGCCGAGGAGCGAGATCCTGAAGCGTTGGTGGCGATGAACCTGCCGGGATTCGCGGGCATTCTGTCGTTCTTCACCAGTCCCAACCGTTGTTTTGCCGACGAGCTGGCCGATCGCGTCAAGGTGATCGCCTGTATCGAGAAACCCAACTTGGCTCACTGCGAAGAGCTTCATTCCAAGTTGGATGAGCAGGCATGGAATCGTATTCGCGCTGCATTATCCAGTAGTGATGCCGATGCCCAAATCATCGTCTGGGGACCTCGTCGCGATATGGCTATGGCCATTGAAACGGTCGAGGAGCGCTGCAAGATGGCTTTCGAAGGCGTTCCCAATGAGACACGTAAGGCGCTGGTGGATGGAACCACATTGTTTGAACGCGTCTTGCCAGGCGCGGATCGCATGTATCCTGACACGGACTCAGCCCCCATTCCAATCGACGAATCCGATATAGAAGAAATCAGAGCGGCGCTTCCCAAGAGCATCAGCGATTGCATCTCGCAGATGCTCGAATGGCACATTCCCGCGGATTGTCAGCCATTCATTCTCAAACGGGCGCTCTTTCCTTTGCTGGCAAAGTTGATCATCGAACAGGGCATCGATCCCATCTTCGCCGGTACGCTGCTTGGCCATTCACTGCGCGCCGCCTGTGGCGATCGTCCAGGAGACGGACAGTGGATTCTCTCCCTGGTCGCTGAAATCCGTCGACGGAATCTCAACGTGGAACTGATCAAGACACTGCTTCCGATCGCTTCTGTTCATCCCCAAGCCATCGTCGACGACCTCCTTCACCAGATCGGCTATGCGCCGTATTCAGAACGGGAGATCCTCGACCAGATCCCTCTACTGTTGGCTGCATTCAGTCAGCGGAGACGCAGAAATCCTGCTCATGCTCAGCGAAACTGGGTGATGGGCAGATTGCGACCCCAGGCACTGGGGAATATGTCGCTCGCAGCTCTAGCGCACCGAGTCGAGGAAGGAGGCGTCCGGTGAGCACAGACAAGGCCAAGGGATATCGCGGCGAATCGCTGGATGCCCTTCAGAAGTTCGCCATGGGCGTGTGGGACGACGTGGTCCTGAAAACCACGCGAGGAGAATTCCGCGGGATTATCCTTCCGCGATCCGAATTCGATGATTCGCGCCACCTGGTCCTCAAGTTGGCGACCGGCTACAACATAGGCATTGACATTGCCACGATTACGGGTGTGAAAGTACTCGGCTCCAAGGAAGCACACTACCAGATACCGGAAAAGGCGTTCCCCATTTCGCCAGACAAGCCCAATGTCACGTTGCTGGGAACGGGCGGCACCATTGCATCGAGGCTGGATTATCGGACAGGAGCGGTGATCCCCGCGTTCTCACCCGGGGAGCTCTATGGAGCCGTTCCCGAGCTTGCCGATATCTGCAATCTGACAAC
>JAHITR010000055.1 GCA_018817505.1 Candidatus Bipolaricaulota bacterium
GCGCAGCACGTGCGCAGTGTGACGCGCGTCTGTGCCGCTGTATCTGATATCTTCGATGAGATCTATGGAGGCGTGGATCTCAAGCTAGATAGGGACATGCTGCTTGCTGGTGCTCTGCTTCATGATGTTGGCAAGTTGGTGGAAATGGAAGAAGCCAATGGCGCCTTCCGCAAGACGGCTGCAGGCAAGCTCGTCCGCCATGCCTTTTCCGGCGTTGCTCTTGCGGATGCCCACGATGTTCCAGCTGCCGTCCAGCACATCATCGGCACGCACTCCAAGGAAGGCGACCCATTCAAGCGCATTCCAGAATCTATCGTCTGTCATTTTGCCGACTTCATGAATTTCGACCCAATCGAGGGGTGATCGCCATGGGAATGACATTCGCTCAGAAGATTCTTGCCGCCAAGGCGGGACTTGATTCCATTGACGTCGGGCAGATTGTCGAGATCGAGCCTGATGTTTCTCTGTCGCACGACAACACAGCGGCGATCGCCAAAACGTTCGCCAAGATCGGCGTCTCCAATGTGAAAGACCCAGACATGTTCGTCATCGTGCTCGACCATACGGTGCCCGCGTCTGAAGAGAAATACGCACAGAATCACAAAGAGATCCGCGAATTCGTCCAGATGCAGGGCATTCGCCGGTTTTACGATGTGGGCGTCGGCATATGCCATCAAGTGCTGCCAGAAAAGGGGTTTGCGCTTCCCGGAACGCTCATTCTGGGTTCGGATTCACATACCACGACCTACGGGGCATTCGGGGCCTTTGCGGCTGGCGTCGGACGATCGGAAATGGCCGTTCTTTACGCCACTTCGCGCATTTGGCTCAAGACGCCTGCCAGTTTCAAGATCATTGTGCGAGGGAAGCTGAGTGACCCTGTGTCTGCCAAGGATCTGATCTTGAACATCATCGGCAGCATTGGGGCAGACGGCGCATTGTACAAATCTGTCGAATACACCGGCGAGGCCATTGACGACATGTCCATTGGTTCGCGGATGGTGCTGTGCAATATGGCCATCGAGATGGGTGCCAAGAATGGCTATTGCGCGCCTGACAAGAAGACATTCGAATTCCTAGTAAATCGTGCCGAAGGCGAGTACACGTCCGTTTATCCAGATGACGACGCCGTGTATGAGCGGGTGCTGGAATTTGACGCATCGGCGCTGAGCCCACAAATCGCTCGCCCACACACCGTCGACAACGTGTGTTCGGTGAAAGCCGTGGCGGGTACGCCCATTCATCAAGCCTTGTTGGGGACATGCACCAACGGACGATTGGAGGATCTGCGCATTGCCGCCAAGATCCTGAAGGGCCGCACAGTGGCCAATGGTGTGCGCTTGCTTGTCCTTCCAGCGTCTCAGGAGATTCTGCTTGAGGCATTGAAGGAAGGCGTCATTGACACCCTCGTACGTGCAGGGGGGTTGTTGCTGAATCCTGGCTGTGGCCCGTGTCTCGGCGCGCATCAGGGCGTGCTGGCGCCTGGGGAGGCCTGTATATCGACGGCGAATCGCAACTTCAAGGGGCGTATGGGATCTCGCGATGCCGAGACGTATCTTGGCTCGCCAGCGACCGTGGCTGCATCGGCAATCACCGGCGTCATTACCGATCCGCGTGAGTTCTTCTAGTTGGGCAGAAGAGAAAGGCAGCGATTGCCTTTCTCCAAGGAACGCGTAGCGTTGCCTCTCGCGCAGAGGCGCGGAGGAGACAACACCCATGAATGTGAAGGAAGAACAAAGCGGGATTCATAGAGGGGGAAGCATGACTACTTCTGTTTTGCATCTCTCTGCGCCTCTGCGGGGAAATGGCTTTACAGTCGTAGGCAGGAGGGATCATGAACAAAGGACGTGTTTGGAAATACGGTGACGACGTCAACACCGACGTCATCTTTCCCGGCAAGTATACGTATCAACCAATGGAGCCTGCGGAAATGGCAGAGCACTCGCTGGAGGATCTCGATCCTGGCTTTGCCAAGGCGGTACAGCCAGGAGACATCATTGTTGCTGGAAAGAATTTCGGCTGCGGGTCATCTCGTGAACAGGCTGCGACGTGCCTGAAGGCATCTGGCGTGGCGGCCATCATTGCTCCGTCGTTCTCGCGGCTTTTCTTCCGTAACGCTATCAACAGCGGGTTGCCGGTGATTGAGCTGGCTCAAGGCACAGATGACATGCAAAAGGGTGACCTAGTCGGTGTGGACTTCGCTGCTGGGAAAGTGGAGCACAACGGCAACATCTACTCTTTCCCGCCGCTGCCGCCCGAAGTTCTGGCCATCCTCGAAGATGGAGGATTGATTCCTCACGTGAAGAAGGTGCTCTCCAAGTAACCGTTCCTCAGCCAGACAGTGCGATCGCGGGTCCTGGTCCTTTCAGGACCCGTTCTTCTTGCAAACAGAGATGACAGGACTCAATAATGGTCCTGGCACGGCGACGAAGCAGGCGGGCTAATTTGAGCACTTGACGAATGTGACTTGCCCTAGGATTCCTGCCGCCGGAGTGCGAAGCTGAAAGGAGCGACACCCATGAGAAGACTGCGGCTCATGTTCCCACCTGCTGTGATGCTGATTCTGGTCGCCTTGCCGGCAGTATCTGCGCATCCACCGCAGCTCCCATTTGAGCGGGGGTTCAATTTGGGTCAGTGGTTTCAAGGAGCATCGGCGCTGGAGATCAGCAATTCCGTTACCCTCACCGACTTGGAGAACATGAAATCGCTGGGCGCGGACCATGTACGCGTGCCCATCGATCTCCACAACATGTCCGGAAACGGTCCGGGCTACGTCATCGATCCCATCCTGTTTATGTATCTGGACCGGCTGGTGGATTGGTGTGAAGAGCTCGGCCTCTACGTGATTCTGGACAACCACACGCTTCTGTCCCTGGACGCGGATCCGGCGAGAGAAATGCGCACGATCGCGGTCTGGCGGCAGATGGCCACGCACTTCAGGAATCGATCGGCACTCGTGCTTTACGAGATTCTCAACGAACCCGTCGGAATCCCGACCTGGGAGTGGGGACGGATCCAGCAGAAGGCCATCGATGCCATCCGCGCGATCGACGCAGTACACTCGATCATTGTCAGCTCCGCCGAGATGGGCAGCTACGACTTCCTCCACGAGCTCCCCTGGTACACCGATGACAACCTCATCTACACCTTCCACTTCTACGATCCATTCCTGTTCACCCATCAAGGCACTTACTGGACCAGCCCGTCGATGGAGAATCTCAGTGGCGTTCCCTATCCGTACAGCATCTCACGTATGCCGACCATGCCTCGGAGCTTCTCCGGCACTTGGCTGGAGCAGTTGTGGAACTGGTATGATGACGCCGGTGCGCCAGCCTCGTTAGCAGACCGGATGAGCATTCCCGTCCAATTTGAGGAACAGCGACGAGCGCCCATCTACTGCGGTGAGTTCGGTGTCTGGGCGCCCGCCGCGGCGCACGCAGACGTTGTCCGCTGGTACTCGGACGTCCGGTTGCTTCTTGAGAGCGACGGCATTCCCTGGACGCTGTTGGATGACAAGGGCCCGTTCGGCATCTACGAGCAGAACTCCGCCCAGGTCTTTCCTGACGATCTAGACATCGACTTGGTGCATGCTTTGGGATTGAGCGTGCCCGGCCCAGTGACCATCCGGCCCGACACCGCCGGTCTGACGATCTACGATGATCTGGTGAGCGGGTATCTGTTCGATGGCGGTCATGGCGGTACCCTCGACCTCTACCATGTCACGAATCCTGCGGAGGGTGCGTACAGCCTGCACTGGACCGGAGCGCCGCGATACGGCGCAATCACCTGGCGATTTACCAACCCTCGGGATCTGTCACATCTGAAAAGCGCGAACTACCGCATTCGTTTTCAGATGAAGACCGACTCACCGGACTTACGTTTCGACGTCCGCTTCCTTGATACGGACACAGGCGAACACGATCATCCCTGGCGCATGGTCAAGACGATCGACAACAGCCTGGTGCCGATGGACGGCCAGTGGCATGAAGTAGAATTCGCGCTCAGCGACATGCTCGACGTCGGTTCATTCGATGACAATGCCTGGTATGGCTCTGAAGGTGCGTTTGACTGGGCGCGCATAGAACGGTTCGAGATCGTGGCTGAGCACCAAGCTCTGTCTGGTCGGAATCTGTGGCTGGATGACATCCAGATTGTTGCGCCGCCAGCTCCTGCACCGAGCGCCGCTTCCAGCAGCGGGAATCTGCTAGCAAACGGCGACTTCTCTCGCGGAATGAATTTCTGGGAGACCTACATCTACGAGGCCGCTGGAGTCCAATCGCAGTTTGTCGTCCATGCGGGTGCACTCAACGCGTACATTCTCGGAATCGGCACGGATCCGTGGAACATCCAGCTCATCCAGCACAGCATCCCGCTTCAACAGGACATGACCTATGCAGTCGAATTCGACGCTTGGGCCGACGCGGAGCGTCCGATCAACGTCATGCTCACACAAGATGGAGGAAGCTTCGCCAGTTACTTCTCCGAGACGCTTGGACTGACAACAGAACCCACGTCCTATCGATTGACCTTCACGATGGCTGCGGCATCAGATCCCGCAGCACGGTTTGTAGTCGAAATGGGAACGTCCGACATCAACCTGAAGCTTGCCAATCTTACGCTTGCGGAGGAGTAGGGCTATGCGCGACTTCAAGGGCCGCATGGGATCGCGTGATGCGGGGACGCCGCTTGCACTACCACGACGATTGTCGCTTCGGCGACGCTGAGCGGCATTGCTGATCTGCGGTGGTTCTTCTCTTGACGCATGATTATTGCAGCCGTTTGAAGGGGATTGAAGAAACCGCGCCTCTGGAGGGCATGGGAAGAGGCGCGGTGGTACTGGAGGATCAGGGGGTAAGAACGCGAGTGATAGTCCCCAGGGGACAAGAGCCAAGTCCTGCCAATGGCTTGAACCCAATTGGGGAGGTAGCCAGACCGGCCCATGCGAGGGCGGAGATGGCCATGGTGAGCGTCAGTGCAAGAACCACAATCATTGTCCTGCGTCGTGTTGTAAGAGTATTCATTCTACTAACCTCCTGCAGTTTTGTTTGTGGCCACGCATTACTTACTTTTGTGGAGGCAGTTGGTTTCACTCGGCGGGTAGCGACGTGGGGAAGATCCACCAAAAGAGATCTGTTCACCGCGAGTTTTGCTTCGGATGGCTATCAATGGTCGCACCCAATCAATTCAAGAATCCGATACGTGGAATTCTCATCGCCTTGGTCGTCAGTGACGGTGAGCACGACTTGGTAGTCGATGTTTGGCGTTTGATACTCGTGGCTGACGATAGGGCCTTCTGCAATGGATCCATCACCAAAGTCCCAACGATAGGACAGGATCTGGCCATCAGGATCGTAGGATTCGCTGGCATCGAAACGAATAGGATGACGCGTCGGCGCTGGATTGGGGGCGTATGAATACTGCGCGTGTGGGATGCGATTCAACAGCCGGATCGATTGGCCCACAGTCGTCTGCTGGCCTTTTGCATCCGTGATTGTGAGAAGAACGGGGATGTCACCAGTGCCCGAGAACTCGTGAGCGACCATCGCACCGATTGCCGACGTTCCATCACCAAAATTCCATTCGTAATTCAACAGATCGTTTTCTCCACTTGTCGGCCGAGCCTCGAGATGCACGAGCAGGGGCGCGTAGCCAGATGATGGACTCATCGAGATGGTGGCAAGAGGGCCCTGATCGAGAATGCACCCTTGCAAGAGACCGCAGCAAGCGAGGACGAGCCACACCAATCCGTTAACCCTTCTCATCTTTCACCTCTAGGAGATTACCCAGGTCCATCGTCAAGTCAGACAGCGGAGTCGGAACCACTTGGACATGAAGAAGAAAGGTACGCGCTGCAGGCGGCTTTCTCCAGGTAACGGGACACGTTGCCTGGGACACCGAAGTCTTGGGGAAATCTCTGACCTGCCCGGCTGCCTTGAGTTGTCGGACAGACATGATGCAAGATGTCCTTCACAGTCAACGGGTGATCGATGAGGAAGTGACCATTCTCACTCAAAGAGGACTGGATACTGAGGAGCTTCTAGATGAAGAAGAGACTTCAAGGCATGCCAGCCTTCGGACTGATCTGGAGCGGACAATTCCTGTCTTTTGTTGGAACGGGGATGACTCGTTTTGGCCTGACGATTTGGGCTTGGCAGATCACGGGCCGCGCCACTGAGCTTGCCTTGGTCGGCTTCTTCTCATTTGCTCCGATGATCAGCCCCCTGGCAGGGGCGCTGGTGGATCGGTGGAATCGCAAACTGACGATGATGATCAGCGATCTGGCAGCGGGCATCGCCACCATTGCCATCCTCATCCTTTACCTGTCCGGGCATCTGGAAATCTGGCACTTGTATATTGCCAGTGCATTCACTGGCGTATTTGAGGCCTTCCAATTCCCCGCGTACCGAGCGTCCATTACCACGATGATTCCCAAGCGACACTACGCCCGGGCTACGGCGATGATCCAATTGGCTGGCTATGCCTCCAATATCCTTGCGCCCATCGGCGCCGGGTTGCTGATTGCCGTGATCGGGATTGGTGGATTGATGGCGATTGATATTGCCACATTCCTATTCGGCATCGGCACGTTGCTGCTCGTTCGCATCCCGCAGCCTGTGGCTTCGCCAGACGGCGCAGCGTCGCGCGGCAACCTGTGGCAGGAGTCGCTGTTTGGATTTCGCTACATCTTCAGTCGGCCGAGCTTGATCGGACTGCAGACGATTCTGATGTTCATCAACATCAACACCACTTTTGGCCTCGTGTTGCTGGCCCCGATGATTCTCGCTCGCTCTGGCAGCGACAGCATCGTTCTGGGAACGGTTCAGTCCGCGTTCGGGATTGGCGGCATTGTCGGCGGCATCCTGTTCACGATTTGGGGTGGGCCCAAGAAGCTGATTCATGGTGCACTGTTGGGCTGCACGGCGTTGTTGATTGGCGAAATCGCCTTGGGCATGGCACGCGGGCTCGTCACATGGACGGTGGCCGCTTTCATGATGATGCTGTTCTCCCCGATGCTAAACGGCTGCATCTCTGCGATTTGGCAGAAGAAGATCCCTGCAGACATCCAAGGCAAGGTCTTCGCCGTGAGGCGGATGCTGGCTGAGATCGGTCGCCCGGTGTCGATGCTGATTGCCGGACCGCTGGCAGATCGAATCATGGAACCGGCGATGGCTGCGGATGGAGCCTTTGCCCGTATCTTTTCACCGATCGTTGGAAGCGGACCCGGCGCGGGAATGGCGCTGATCCTCGTTTTCGGAGGCCTCATCGGCGCTGCGGTGTCAGTGGCCGGATATCTGTTCCGCGCTGTGCGGGATGTCGAGGAGATTCTGCCAGATCAAGATGTTTCGATTGAGTGACCTTTCGTTCCGATCTAGGGGCATGGAATCGGAAAAGGGGGCTCGATGATTCCGCTTCGCTTGCCTGCTTCCTTTGTGAAGCCTATTCTCGCTGCATGAATGCGAAACCATTGCTCGCGGCCTTGGGTGCACTTCTGCTGCTGGCTTCGGCAGCAAGCGCAGTACAGATTGTGACTGTGGACTGGAACGCTGGGTTGGGTGTCATCGAAGTCGGTCTCGACTCCTTCCCCAATTGGGGTGGCTGGCGGATGCTGGTTGATGGCGTCGAGGTTTCCATGGAAGGTGGTGATGGAAACCCGGTCGCACGCCCCAACGGACCCTATCCTGGCAATCCATCCGGCTTGTTCATCGGTACCACGCCGTGGGTGACGGCGTTGCCGTCGGGTGCTATGCCTTGTGTTGGTACGTTGCAGTTCGATATTCCTGGTGCCGGGCTGACGAATCTCGTGTCGTACGATCTGAGCACCACGATGTGTGCAGGTGCGACGCCTGCTACCGGGCCCAGCACGACAGGTGGCGTGTGTGGAACGATCAGCCAGGATACCACTTGGAGCGGCGATGTGTGGGTGACCAGTTCAGTGTTTGTGCCTTCAGGTGTGACCCTGACCATTGAGCCCGGCACAAAGGTTCGCTTCAAATTCTATCGCGGCTACACGACACCTGGCGGGCGTCTCAGCATGCGGGTCGAAGGCACGCTGAAAGCCGTCGGTACGGCGTCGGATCCCATCTGGTTTACGTCGGACTGCCCCGATCCGCAGAACGGCGATTGGAGCATGTTGCGGCTGGTCAACGCATCGAGCAATTCGGAGATACGCTTTGCCATCCTCGAATTTGCGCAGCAAGGCCTCAACCTGTGGAACTGCAGCCCACAACTGTCTGATCTGATCGTGCGTTGGAACAACTGGGAAGGCATTTACTTGGAGTCCTACTGCAAGCCAACGATTGAACGGGCGCGCATTTACCAGAACGGCTACAACGGCATCGCCATGGAGCAGTACAACGAAGCCATTATCCGCGACTGTTTCATCTCGCACTCGGGCACACACGGCATCCATGTCGATGCATCGACGGCAACGATTGAAGGCTGCATTGTCGAAGCAAATGCTGCGGCAGGCCTGTCTGTAGACAA
>JAHITR010000056.1 GCA_018817505.1 Candidatus Bipolaricaulota bacterium
CGGAACGGGCCGAGGTGCGCCGTAGTGTCGGCAAGCTGCCCAATATTGTCGACACTTCGGATGTGGAACCAGTACGAGCCGCTGCCCTGAGTGAAGTCCTGCGTGTGAGCGCCGCTCTCGTCAAAGAAATAGCCGTCGCCCGCGCCAAGACTCGTGCTTGAGCTGGTATCCCAGTAGCCGCGGTAGCCGTCGATGCCGCTGTCGCACGCCGGCCGGTCGGTGGCGCTCGTCCAATTGATGGTGACCATCGAATCTGGCAGCGTGCTAGCGTTGTACCAGACGCCGGTCGAGTGCGTGCTGCTCGAGGGCGTCGGGTTGTTCGGCGTCCACGGGAAGACGAGTTCGTCGTAGTAGGTAACGCGTACTTCCACCGCGTCGACGTAAATCGCCGTGCCCCCTACGTTGGCCTTTGCCCACACGGTGAACGTCTCGTTCCCGCCGCATACTTCGGCTGGGGTGAACGCATGGATGAACGGCGGATTGTCGATCGAAACGTTGTTCCAGCTCGCGTCGACGGCTGTGCCGGTCGGTAGGCTGATCGTCCAAGGTGTAGGCCCGGCGGGGGCGTCGACCGTGCCGCCGCCATTCCAGGAGAGCGCGACCTGAACCGAGCCCGGCCCGCCGTCGCTGTACCCGCGGATGCGCACCTCGAAGCCGGTAATGACAGCGGTCGCGGGGATCGTGCCCCCCAATACGAACCCGTAGTCGTCGAACTCGTGCTCGTCGCCGTTGGTCGTCGTGGAGGCCCACTGGCCGTCGTACGCTGTCTGGCCGCCCGAACCGTTGGTCCAGCTGAATCCTTCGTGGGAGTCGTTGTCACTCGGAGCGACCCAGCCAGTCGTACACGTTGCCCAGCCAACAGACGAGATGAGCGCTACGAAAACCACAATCGCCAAGATTCGGAACCACTGCCGACAGCCTCGATACCGTAACATCCCGCGCCCTCCTCGTTCCCAGCAACTCTCAGCCATAAGAATAGTAATACCGGATCACCGATCTGGAGATCCGAGCCACGGTCTTGTCAGTTCTACTCTAGCATTTTCGGCATTCCTTAGTCTATGCAGCAAATGGCGGCAATGTCTCGTTTCGTCTCCCATTCGATGCTTTATCCATTCCATACAATTCTCACGCCCAGCGCCTCGCCACATGCCTTCATGTGAATATAGACATTGGGCACTTACCCTCTCGCGAACGTAACCAGCATTACATTGATCATTCCGCCATCATCGCTTTCTCCAGTATAAACAGATAGTCAAGTAATGTATGTCACAGAGATCACGTCCGCCGGCTGCGCCTTCTCGGGTTTGACGAGCCAGGCATCTCTTCGTATGATTCGCCGTGCCTTTTGAGCCAGAGTGGCGGAATTGGCAGACGCGCGGGACTCAAAATCCCGTGGCCTTCGGGTCGTGTGGGTTCGACTCCCACCTCTGGTACCAACAGCCCCGCATCGCGGGGCTTTTGCTTTGCCATTCTTCGTCAGGGGTTGGTCTGATGTGAAACACATCTCTCGACGCGCAAAGGACAAGCGGGGCTCGATGAGCCCCGCTCTCTGACTGATATTCAATCCGGGCTTCGCTACCGTTTCCTTCCGGTCTCGCGCGGCTCACCCCAGGGCGGTCGGGGAGGTTCTTCGCGACTACGGCGGTTTCGACGAAGGAAAGTGGGGATATCCAAGTCGTCAACCCCGACGCGGCTCTCTTTGCCCAGCTTGTCTAGCATCGAATCATTGGACAGCGGTGACGCGTCTTCTTCCTCGCGTCCGTACTCTACTGCAAAGCCGGTGGCAATAACGGTCAACCGGACAGACTCCATTCCTTCGCGAATTGCAGTTCCGAAAATGATGTCAGCGCGGTCAGAGACGGCCTCGCGAATCAAGGAAGCTGCCGATGTGACTTCTTCAAGTGTCAGATCAGATCCGCCGGTGATATTCATAATCACCTTGCGGGCTCCATGAATGGAACCGTCAAGAAGAGGAGAGGAAATGGCGTTTCGCGCTGCTTCTTTTGTCTTTCCTTCTCCCGTGCCCTCGCCGATGCCCATCATGGCCGTACCCGCATCGCGCATCACAGATTCAATGTCGGCAAAATCCAGGTTGATCATCCCGGGTATGGTAATGAGATCAGAAATCCCTTCGACGCCTTGACGAAGCACTTCATCCGCGATTTCGAACGCCTTGGTAATGGGCGTATCTGTTGGTGCGACCTTTAGCAACTTGTCGTTAGAGATGCAGATCAGCGCGTCGACGCACTGAGACAGGCGGGCAATCCCTGTTTCGGCCTTCTCCGCTCGGGCAAGACCCTCGAAGGAAAACGGCCGCGTAACGATCGCCGTCGTGAGTATGCCCGCTTCCTTGGCAATGGCGGCAATAACAGGCGCAGCGCCCGTCCCCGTTCCTCCTCCCATGCCTGCGGTGATGAACACCATATCCACACCATTGAGAAGATCGATGATGACTTCTTTGCTCTCTTCGGCTGCAAGCCGTCCAATCTCTGGATTGCCTCCGGCTCCCAGACCTGCGGTCAGCTTCCGGCCTAGCTGCAACGTGCGATGGCCTTTGACCACGTCAAGAACCTGGGCGTCGGTATTGGCAACGACTAGCTCCACGATCCGATTGTTCGAAGTGAACATGCGATCGACAGCATTGCCTCCACCACCGCCGACGCCAATGACCATCAGTCTTGCGGGCGAAGCTGCAAAATTGGTCTGCTCTGCCATCGGCTACCCCCGGAAGAACCGATTGAACCAAGAGAAGAGCTTGCTCACGATCGATTCGCGTCTCTTCTCGTAATATTCGGGTTTCTTGAAGTCCTTCGTCTCGATGGCGTAGCGCAGCAGGCCAATCGAGGTTGCATAGATCGGCGATTCAACGATGTCACGAAGGCCGTGAATGCCTTGTGGAATCTTGCCTCGCCGGACAGGGATGTCATAGCGTTGTGACGCGAATTCAGTCAGGCCATTGAGAAGCGAGCATCCACCTGTAAGGACCAGCCCGGCTGGGATGAGATCCCGATAGCCAGCGTCCTCAACTTCCTGCATGCCCAGATCGAGCAGCTCCTCAATGCGAGGCTCGATGATCTTGGCCAGCCGCTTCTTGGACACGAGCTTCTTCCCATCTCCGCCGATCGTGGCGACCTCGATCTTTTCTTCTTCACCGACGGAATCGACAAGTGCCGTTCCATGCATCTTTTTGACGAGTTCTGCTTCTTCGATCGGGGTTTGCAGCCCGACGGTAATGTCATTGGTGATGTGTTCACCAGCAATCGGAATGACCTTGGAGAACCAGATATCGCCCCCGCGGAAGACGCTAATGTCCGTCGTCCCGCCGCCGATATCCATCAAGATGACACCCAACTCCTTCTCAGCCGATGAAAGCACGGCCAGTGAAGACGCGATCGGCTCCAGAACGATCTGTTTGATCCCGATGCCCAGACTCTCCACACAGCGTACAAGGTTGTGCACGGCTGTAATCGAACCTGTCACAATGTGGACATCCACTTCAAGCCTCGTTCCCGTCATGCCAACGGGATCCGTAATGCCGTCTTGTCCATCGACAATGTATTGCCGCGGAATGATATGGATCATCTCAGACTCTGGAGGAATCTGAATCGCTTGAGCCGTCTCCACCACCCGGCGCACATCGTCGTCGGTGATGATTCGATCGGGGCGATTAATAGAAACGGTTCCCGAATTGTTGATCGAAGCGATATGCTTGCCAGCTATCCCCACATACACAGCGTCGATTTTGACGTCTGCCATGTTTTCCGCTTCTTCGACCGACTTTCGGATAGAAGCCATGGTGCGGCCGATATCGACGACGACACCTTTCTCCAATCCGTGAGATTCGGATTTACCCATTCCGATGATCTCTACAGTACCGTCGCTGACATTCCCCACAAGTGTCACGACTTTAGTGGTGCCTACATCGATGCCGACAACCACCCTTTCCTTCCTCATCTCCTCACCGCCTTACGGGGCACGAGCGTTGCCTCTCCCCCAAATCTAACATCAATCAGTTCATAGCCATCGATCTCAATCACTCGACAAAGCGCATCCAGTGATGCTAGACGACTCTGCGTCTGCGTCAGGTCGCCCAACCACACGCGCGTATCATTCTCTAAGATTAGCTCAATCGAGCGCAAATCCGTAACATCCACGCTCCGAACCGCAAGTTCGCACACGTTACCCACTATCATGGCAACGAGCTCGGCAACTCGTGAATCAAGGATCCGATCTCCCTTTTCCCAACCTGAGGTCTTGGCACCGACGAGCTCCAGAGACGAGGTTGCAGTCTCATCCCTTCCCACGATGACACCGTCTTCAGCAACTGCTACCCTGACGTTCTCAGTGGGATGCTGTGCCCAGGCAATGACATGCCTCTCTTCGATGACAAGTTGGATGGTATGAGGAAAGATCCTTCGCACCGACGCTTGCTTTACCCACGGGTGCTTCTCCAACTGGCGTTGCACACGTGTCGCTGGAATGGAGAAGATCGTTTGACCGCGATGAATTTGCGAAAGGGGAACCAAGTCCGCCGCTGTGGCGTTTCGGTTTCCTGAAATCACAACCTTACGCACATCGCAAAATTGAAGCCACGGAGTGTAAAGGGCAATGATTGCAGCAGCTATGAGTACCCCCCCTGATATGAAGATCCAAACCGCACTCTGGCGCTTGGTACTCCCCTCCTTCACCCGTCACAGACCTCATTTTCCCCTACAGCAGAGAGATTCGTGAAAATGTTATACAGTTTTTGTCTTCGAATGTCAATTCGCTTGCCGATCCTAGCGATTTTCTGCCTCTGGGTTTGCGCGGTTTCGAAAACCGCTTTCTCATCAAGTGCAATCATTTCGCCTAGGCAAGCTCTGCCATAATATCAGCTGAGAGACTTTAGCTTTGATTGCATGAGGAACTGACACTCGACATTCTGTGACGTTCTCCACAGCGTGAAGCGCAATTCAGCACGCCACTTTATGCAGGAAGCTCCCGCTCTCCAGAATCTGTGCCAACCGCTCCGTGACCTTCCAAACATCGCCAGCCCCAAAGCTGATGATGAAGTCCCCCGGCTCGATGCATGCCTCGAGAACGCGAACGGTCTGATCCTTCGTTTCGATCAGACGAGCCGTACTGCTCGTGTCCTTGCGAATGGCATCCACGACCTGCCGGGAGGTCGTACCCGGAATCTCTAGTTCACAAGCGGAGTAGATGGGATTGACAAAGACGGTATCTGCGCCAGCGAACGCAACTCCAAAGTCATCGCCCAACGCTTTCGTGCGGCTGTAGCGATGCGGCTGGAACACAGCAATAATCCGTCTGCCAGGCCAGCCCGTTCGAATCGCCTGGATGCTTGCTTCAATCTCCTCTGGCAAATGTGCGTAGTCATCCACAACCGTGACACCGTTCTCTTCCAGAAGCTCAAAGCGTCTGTGTGGCAGTTTGAATTCCCGCAACCCGTGAATCGCCTCGGTCAAGGAGAGTCCCGCCAATTGGGCTGCAGCCAGCGCACAAAGCGCGTTGCGGACATTGTGTTCCCCTGGTGCAGGAAGAAGCACACGATCCACCCATGTTCCGCGCTCGTAGAGATCAAACGAGGTCATCCACCGATCGTACCCGAGGTGTCTGGCCTCTAGATCGGCGGTGACGTCAACGCCCACGGTCATCGCATCGGAGAATGCCTCGGCCAGGTGCGCCACGCGAGCATCGTTGACGCAGAGGACCTGCCGAGCCGATTGTCGTAGGTATTGAGAGAATGTTTGTTCGATGTCCTCCAGGCTTGAGTAGGTCTGCAGGTGATCCTTTCCTATATTCGTCAGAACAGCAATCTCGGATTGAACATTCACCAGAAGGCCGTCAGACTCATCGACTTCGGCAACAAACCACTCTCCCGAGTCCAAACACGCATTTCCTCCCAAAGCGGGGCAGTCAGCACCAATGAGATAGCTCGGCCTGTGTCCGCGATGCTTGAGAATCGTCGCGATCATGGCTGTCGTCGTCGTCTTGCCATGCGTTCCAGCAACCCCCACACTACGGTGCTTCTGGAGAAGACTAGCCATGGCAATCAACCGCGGGATGACAGGAATCCCCTGCTTCTTCGCTGCCAGTACTTCTTCATGGTCAGGGGAAATGGCTGAGGATACAATGATTGCATCAAGACCGCTCACCACATGATCGGCGCTGTGTCCGAGATGGATCCTCGCGCCCTTCTCTCGAAGAATTCCTGTCTCGTGATTCGATTGGAGATCGGAACCTGAGACACGAACGCCTTGCGAAGCAAGAACTGACGCAAGTCCGCTCATGCCGATGCCTGCAATTCCGACAAAATGAACCCGCGAGCCCCTCTTCATCACAAGCGCCCCCCCCTCATCAATGAGTGAATCTCACCAAGAATAGCAGATTCTGCACTGCGCTGTCCCATACGCATGGCGTTCCCTGCCATTCGCTCAAGGCCCAACTCATCGTCCATCTGTCCCAGAATGGCGCCTACCAGCCCTTGATGAACCATCACATCGTCGCCGGCAACGATGCATGCACGCTCTTCTTCCATCCATTCCGCGTTCTTTCGTTGATGGTCATCAGCCGCCTCTTTCCACGGAACAAGCATCGAGGCCTTGCCGCAAGAGGTAATCTCGGCCAATGATGTGGCACCGGCACGGCAGACGACTAGATCGGCAATAGCAAAGGCGGCCCCCATCTGATACACATAGCCCTTGACGACGATATTGGTCACGCCGGAAATCGCCAAATCATCGCGAATGGTGGCTTCGCTGATGTCGTCTCCGGTGATGAGTAGAATCTGAAGATCCTGATTCCTGGCGATCATCTCTTTGCCAAGAAGAACTTGCTCTGTGATTTCAGTGGCCCCCTTGGATCCGCCAAAGACGAGAATCGTTCTTCGATTGGGTTCGAGTCCGAAGTGCCGATAAAGCGCAGGCGAGCGCTTCACATGCAGGAATTCTTCTCGAATGGGATTTCCCGTCACCACAGTTTTTCGTGCGTGAGGAAACGAGCGTTCGGATTGAGGGAACGACAGCATGACAAGGTCGACGAACCTCGAGAGCCATCGATTCGCCAATCCACCAATCACGTTTTGCTCATGAATAGCCGTGCGAATCGGGAGGACGCGACCGAGGAATGCCCCCAGGATAACGGGGCCGAAGGATGAATATCCGCCAACACCGATCACCAGTTGCGGTCGGTACCGAAGGAAGAGTAGAACGGTTTGCACGAACCCCGCCAGCAGCCTCATCACTCCAACAACATTCTTCGTCCAGTTTCCGCGGACGATGCCACTTGCTAGGATGGGATGGAAAGCGATCCAGTCGTAATCCGGTAGGACGCGAGCCTCGACGCCAGTTCTGGTCCCAATGTAGGTGAACCGAGCTGCCGGGTATTTCTTCTTCAGACCTTCACACATGGCAAGTGCAGGATAGAAGTGTCCGCCCGTTCCGCCGCCAGCCACCAAGATCCTCATGCAGGCCCTCCCTGTTTCGACACATTGAGAAGGACTCCCACCAGCGCCAGAGTAATAATGAGTGACGATCCGCCGTTGCTGAAGAACGGAAAGGTCAGTCCCGTCACAGGTAGTAGGCCAATGACGACGCCCAAGTTGACGAGCGTCTGGAATCCCAATGCAAATCCGATTCCCATCGCCAACAGCTTGCCCAGACGATCCGGCGCGGATTCGGCGATTCGAAATGCCCGCCAGACGAGCGCTCCAATCAGTGCCGCGACGGCAAGAACGCCTACAAATCCCAACTCTTCGGCAAGCACGGACATGATGAAATCGTTGTGGGATTGGGGTAAGTAAAACAGCTTGGCGTGCGACGCTCCAAGTCCTCGCCCCAGGATGCCTCCTGATCCAACGGCAGTGAGCGACTGCAGGGTTTGGTATCCCGTCGATTGACTGTAGGCCTGCGGATTCAGAAACGAAAGCAATCGCGCAAAGCGATACGGCGCTAAACGAATCGCCACGAAGACCAAAGGAACGCTCGCAGAGCACACAGCCAACAGGTGGAGAATTCGCGCTCCCGCGAAGAACAGCATGGCCAGAACCACTGCGCCGAGTACCAGAATCATTCCCAGATCCGGCTGCACAATGACAATCGCTGCCAGCAGTCCGAGCAAGATAAGGTACGGCAGTACCCCTTCAGAGAACGTTCGAATCTTGTCGCCCTTGCGACTGAGGGAATGCGCCATGAACAGAATGAGCGAAAACTTGACGGCTTCGGTCGGCTGAAAGGTGAAGGGACCTAACGGAAGCCATCGCCCGTCCGAGATCCCAATGGGAAGGATCGTCAGAACTGTGAGCAAAATTCCGCCAACAAGAAGCACATCATTCAGCAGGACGAGATTGTGATAGTCCCACGATTCCAACAGGATCAAGACAAGAATGCCTACACCAGCCGCCATCAGCTGTCGAATGAGCATCGAGGTGTCTGAACCATAATGCCGCAGGGAAAATGGGCTGCTGGCGCTATAGAGCATGATGATGCCTGAGAACAGGAGAAGCGTAGTCACAAGTATGGCTCGTCGATCGACCAATCCACCCACGCCAGGTCCCCCTCCCGCGCAATTTCATGCGTTGAATACGACAACTTAATGGGTACGCCATCTGTCCGAGGTTGGAAAGGAAGGAGGGCCGCAGACAAGCGATGATCGGTCAGCTAGGAAACGGACGATTGTCCCCCACTCACGGTGTCTAGGTCCTTGATTCAGGGGGGGTGAAGCCAGGTTTGGATCGAATCAGCTCGGTAAATGCCTCGCCGCGTTGAACGTAATTGCTGAAGGCATCGAAGCTAGAGCAGGCCGGAGATAGCAGGAGAACGTCCCCCATCTGAGCGGCAGCCAATCCTCGATCCACTGCGTCCTTCATGGATTGAGCCACAGAGATCGGAACCCTCTTGGAATTGTTCAGCGAAAACAGGACGTTCAGTTCGTCTGCAGCCTCTCCGAACAGAATGACTTCCCTCAACGTCGACTCGCCGCACTCGTCAACGAGCGCCTCGTACCCTGCGCCCTTCGAGTGGCCGCCCAGAAGCAGGATGACGGGGTCTTGGATGGATCTCAATGCAGCGATCGTCGAGCCCGCATTGGTCGACTTCGAATCGTTGATGATAGCGACGCCACGGACACTACCGACGGGTTCCATGCGATGGGGGAGGCGAAATGTATGCGCGATGAGGGTCATGGAGACCTTCGAAACATCGAACGCTGGGACCAACGCCTGACATGCCGCAAGAGCCGCTCGCAGATTGGATTGCTCATGTGGCAGCAGTGTCTCAGCGCCTGACGGTAACTCTTGGGAAGCGTCGTCATAGAAAATGCGGCGAGCGTGTCCGTGATCGAATTGCGATGCCAGTGAGTGGGGCAGAATGGCCACATCGCCTGGCCCTTGATTGGCAAACACGTTGGCCTTGGCTGCAGCATAAGCTTTCATGGTTCCATGCCGGTGCAAGTGGTCTGGCGTCAGCGTCAGCAGAAGGGCCACGTTAGGATGAAACTCAAGGCTCTGCTCAAGTTGATAGCTACTCATTTCTAGAACGAGCGTATCTGAAGAAGCAACTTCATGAACAAGGCTGATCAACGGCGTTCCGATGTTGCCAGCAACCCACGCGCGATGCCCTTGTGTATGAAGAATCTTCGCAATGACTTCGACAGTTGAGCTCTTCCCATTGGTTCCCGTCACGGCGACGACAGGGCACGCTTCCATGTAACGTAGCGCAAGATCAATCTCCGAGATCACTGCCAGGCCACGCCTTCGGGCTTCGACGACGATCGGGAGATCCACGGGGATGCCTGGGCTCAGCACAACGGTATCCGCCCTTGACAAGAGAGCTAGGGTATGGCCACAGTCCTCGAATGGGATGTCGTGCTTCTGAAGCCACATCTTTTTCTCGTGTGCAAGTGGGCCACCCTCACTAACCACAATCGGATAGCGATGGGCAACTGCGAACTCGCACACCGCCTTCCCGGTAATCCCGAACCCCAGCATGAGAAACTGCGGCCGAGAAGGTCGATCTCCATGAGCATTCATAGGGTAAGATCCGCAATGCGCAGCTCCAGCAAACGCTCCTGCGGGTCTTCTCGCATGCGCAACTGTGCAGCTGAAGCGCCCGCCAGCGCCATGCCGGGAACCAATCCCACAATCTCGGATTCCAACACATCGATGCCATGTCGATTGGCTTCACGTTCGACGGCCCGGAATGCGGTCAGGATATCTGTCGCTGCAATATCCGTGAGATTCATCGATACCTGCGTCAGCTGACGAGATGCGAGCACAAGTCCGAGAGCTTTCACGCCCGGCAGACCACCATTGGCTTCACGCAGCGTCGTCGAGATGGTGCGGGCGATTGACACATCCGATGTGTCGAGGACAACATTAAAGGCAACAAGAACATCCCGCGCCCCAACGGCGACGGCACCCGCTGTCGGATGAGGCCGCGCAGGCCCAAAGTCAGGCAGACTGTCAGCCAGCTTCCGAGCCAATGCAGCCAATCCACCTCGGCGAATCCATGGAAGTGACGCGCGCTGCGACGATGTGGCCGCCCTCCCATAGAGGAACACCGGTAATCCCAGGCGAGTCCCCAGGATTGCGCCAACGTTTCGAGCTACGTCCACACAAATCGACATCGGAGTAGGTGCCAAAGGAACAAAGGGAATGACGTCGACAGCACCAATGCGAGGATGAACGCCTTCGTGGCGTCGTAAATCGATCAGGGCTATTGCCCTTTGCGCCAGCGCGATAGCCCCGTGAGAGATCTGCTCACAATTTCCAACCATTGTGTACACGGATCGGTTGTGATCGGGATCGGAATGAACGTCAAGCAGATGGCATCCCGCGTTCGTAACGGCATCCGCAATCTGCTGAATGACTTCAGGGTTGCGCCCTTCACTCACATTCGGTACGCACTCGATCAATCCGGCCCCGCCCCTCAACACATCATCAATCAGGCACAACCAGGGTCACGACGGCAGAGGCAGCCAATTCGCCATCGACTGTCGCCTCAACTGTCGCCTGCAGCAATTCTCTTTTCCTGCGCGAGATCCGCGCCTCCATGCGAAGCTGATCGCCGGGAATCACTTTGCGCCGAAATTTGGCTTTGTCGATTCCCACGAGATAGCCGACCGATGGTGTGGCTTTCTCCTCATCCAATACAAGAAACGCCGCAGTCTGGGTCATGGCTTCAAGGATGAGAACTCCAGGCATTATCGCCTCAAGTGGGGGAGGAAAATGTCCCTGGAAAAACGACTCATTCACAGTCACGTTCTTCAAGCCAACGACCCTCTCTTCGCTTTGCTCGACGATGCGATCAACAAGGAGAAACGGATACCTATGAGGCAGACGCTTTCGGATGGACTCAATGTCGTACATGCATGTCTCCACTCCTGCTGCCGGCGGTCTCGCGAGGACGGACAATCAGTGATTGCCCGTCCTCGGCAATGGCTCATTATCGACAACTAGAGGTAATCGGCGATCTCAGCCTTCACCGTCTCTGTGATATCGCTGACGGTCAAGTCATTGCGATACATGATGACGTCTTTCTTTCGGATAACGAGATCAAAGCCCTGCGCGCGCGCGACTTTCTCTGTCGCTTGCACGAGTTTTTGCGTGGCTGCCGATGTCACATAGCCGTCAAATTGCTCAAACGTTGCCGAATATACGCCCAGTCGATTCTGAAACTCGGTGGTATCGATAGCGCCCACCCGAATCGTGGATACGAGATCGTTAATGCCATCGATCAATGGCTGTGCCTGTTCCCGAAGTGTGATAAGGCTGCTGCGGAGATCCGCGAATTTGCTCGACGCAATCATTCGATCCAGCGTTCCAGCTGCAGTCGTCATTCGTGCATCAAGCAGCTCAGCTTGAAGCACGCCGTATCGCCTGCTGGAGTCCTCCGAGGAGATCAACCCTTGGTTGTAGTCGTTTTGGAGCTTAGTGATTTCCGCGTTCTTGTCTGTAATCTGTTGTCGCAAATCTCCCACAGCAAGAACGAAGACTGTGAAGGCTTGTTCGGCATCCATGTAGGCAATTCTCAATGACTTGGCAGTATCTGCTTGCTTGAGAGCGGTGATGTCCGCTCGAATGGCGTCCAAGTCAGCACTCGGCGCACCCGCATCACCCGAGGGAAGCACAAACTGCAACACGACGGCGCCAATCGCCAAAATGAGCGCCAACCCTGCCACGACCAATGTATTTCTGGACATATATTCTCCTCCTTGTTCAATACCGTTCTCAGTGATTATAGAGCCCGTGGTTCAACTAGCCAGTCTAGAACATCTGACCAAATCCGAAGTCAAAAACTGGAATCCAGGTGAACTCTTCGTTCAACATCCAAACGAAGTCAAGGCGAACGACAATACCCGCTGCATTGATGCCCAACTCAAACCCCGTTGTCGACAGCAAGTCTTCGAATCGAACCGCCGTCAGATCGAATCCCCCATCCACAAATGCCGTTGCATAGAACCCTTCTACAAGCTCGAGTCGGTACTCAACATTGGCAAACACGTATTGTCGTGCAGGCGATCCGGTTACCCCACGAATGGATGTGGAGCCTCCGAGTTCCATGAGTCTTGAAACCGGCACCCGATCGTCTCCCCAGCCCGCTTTGATCCGAATGGCTAGGGCTTGCCCGATGTCCGCAGAGATCAATGGCATCACGGCCGGAACAAAATGCGTCCAGGTGAAGTCAAACTTCGCGTATTCAAGTCCCGCGCTAAATCCACCTGCCTTTTCCATGCTAAGTCGATGACGATTGCCTTCAGTTGGGAAGAATGGGTCGTTGGTGTCGTCATAGGTCAATGTGAGGCTGATGACATCCGAGGGGGTCCAAAACGCGTCCCCGCGAACGCGCTCTTCTTCATGCCTGAAGCTGAGCCCAGCATTCGAGTAGTCGGCAACTGGATAGCTGAACGAAACCTGTCCGCCAAGGGTTGTCGTCATGATTTCAATCTCATCGACTTTGGTCTCAGTTGATTTCTGATAGAAGTCAACGCCAACTCGCGAGAAGCCAGGGAAGTAGGCGACCGTACTGTAGCCCAGGTTCCAAGTGCTCGGGTTAGTGTCATCTGGTCCGATCAGACCGCGGTTGTAGCTAAGCTCCAGATCCTGTCCAGTTCCGAAGATATTCTTTTCATTGAGGGTCAACTCGCCGAACAGCTCTCCTGTCGAGGGATCAATGGCCATCGAGCCACCGAAGCCACCCAAATCCGATTTTTCTCTCACTGTGATGGTCACCTCAACGCCCGTCTCGCCCCACTCACGAACAATGTCCAGGGATGAGAAGTAGCCGAGAGACATCAGTTGTTGGTAGGTGACCACCAAGCTCTTTCTGTTGAAGATATTCCCAACTTCCACCGCGGCGTTGCGCTCGATCACGTAGTCGTGTGTGTGAGTGTTCCCCAGAATGGTGATTTGAGAAATCACACCCTCAGCGACATTCAGAACAAGTTCCCCGTTGTCGGCAGAGACAACGGAGATCTCGACCATGGAGTAGCCGCCACGAACATAGCGATCGTGGATCCCCTTCACGAAAGAAAGCATGCCGAAGTTGCCTTCGATCTGTGCGGGCAGTTCGCCGACGTAGCTCAAGAGCAATTCGTCGTCGTAGACGGTGTTGCCTTGGATCGAAACTCGATCAATGGCCGCAGTTCCATCCCATAGCTTGCGCTCAGTAAGCGTCCAACGAATCCACACATTGATTGGGTCGAGTCCGATTTGTGGCTCAAGACTGAACTCTGAAAAAAAGATGGAGTCGCTGAGGGCGGTATTGGCTCGCTGAACGTCCGTCATACGCACAGGTTGCCCCACTGGCATCTCTACCAGCTCTTGCACAACCGACTCAGGCACAGTGGCAAGACCTTTGAGCAAGCTGCCGGAATAAAGGTGTTCCATGAACGTAATGGTTAGGGTTTCTGCCACATCGACGTCGGCAATGCTGATCAACACATATCCACGCTTCTGATACTCGGCCTTGACTTCTTCCAGCCCAGCATTGAGATCATCCTGATTCAGCACGCTTCGCTTGCGCACATCGTTGCGCCAAAGGATTTGGCGCACCTTATACGCACTCATGACGGGGGCATCGAACAACTTGACGCCAAACAGGCTGTAGTCCTGACGATTGACGTTTCCCTCGATGACAATCTTGCGAATGACGGGGTTCTCAACGACTTGGAACACAACGTTCCCGGCTTCCAAGGCGGCTCGATCAATGGCCACTTCTTCGAACCAGCCCAAATCAAATATAGCCTGAGATGCGTCACGAATCTCAGCTTCTTCAATCTCGTCTCCAACTTCGAAAGGAACGGCTTTTAGAATGTCGCGGAGCTTGATCTCGTCGTTCCCGTTGACATCCACCCTCATCACAGTCAACGGGTATTGGACTGCCCAGCCGATTGCTGAACCCGCAATCAAGGCTGCAAGTAGCACCCCCATCGTCTTCCTCAGCATACAAGTCCTCCTCTGCTGCAAAACAGTAGATACAGTAACCATTTTCCCCGCCACAGATCCAGGGGTCAAGAATTGCCCAACAATACTGAGAACGTGTGAGATTTTCGTGAACAACCAAAGGCAGGATTTAGAAGCTCCCTACGGCGTCTCCGGCGGTTCGAAGCTGAACGGCCTCCGCAAGGTGCTCCGATTGGATCGCCGGTGACTGTGCCAGGTCGGCGACCGTGCGTGCGACCCTGCGGATGCGCGCATGGGCTCTCGCACTGAGGCCAAAGCGTTCCACCGCCCGGCGAAGCAGCCGTTCCGCTGCGTCATCCAATAAGCAGTATTTGTCGAGCAGCTCACCATCCAATTGCGCATTGGAATGACACATTGAATCGTTGCGCATTCGCTCCCATTGAATCTTGCGCGCAGCAGACACGCGATCGTGAACATATCTTGAAGCTTCAGCGACATGGGCGCCGAACAAGTCATCCGCAGGAACACGAGGAACCTCGACGCACAGATCCATCCGATCAAGAAACGGACCCGACAATCGCTTCCTGTAGCGGCGAATGTCTTGGACCGAGCAAATACAGGCTTGAATCGGGTCCCCAAGAAACCCGCACGGGCACGGATTCATGGCTGCAACCAGTGTGAATGCCGATGGATAGCGAACGGAAATCCCTGCTCGCGAGATCAGGATGGAGCGATCTTCAAGTGGCTGTCTCAGCGTTTCGAGTACGCGGCGATCAAATTCGGGAAGCTCATCGAGAAACAGGACCCCGTGATGGGCAAGACTGATCTCCCCAGGCCCGGGAATGCCATGACCTCCGCCCACCATCCCTGCGTAGGAGATCGTATGGTGTGGTGCACGATAGGGACGTCGCCACACCAACGATGCTCCCGGTTCGAGCATTCCGGCGGTGCTGTAAATGCGCGTTACTTCCAAGGCTTCATCAAATGACAACGGTGGTAGCAAGTCGGGGAGACAGCGCGAGAGCAAGCTCTTCCCTGATCCAGGAGGGCCAATCATCAGCAGGTTGTGCCCTCCTGCAGCGGCAATCTCAAGCGCACGTTTCGCCTGCAATTGTCCGCGAACCTCCATCAAATTATGCCGGAACGTCGGCTTCGCGGACGATTTCAACGTATCTCGATCGATTGATATTGGGGCAATCTCGATCTCTCGATTGAGAAACCTCTGCGTCTCCGCGAGAGTCTCTACCGGATACACAGGTTTGTCCGTGGCAACCGCTGCTTCGAGGGCATTGGCACGAGGGACAATCAGTCCGTCAATCCGATCCGCTGTCTCAAGCGCGATCGGGAGAACACCACGAACGCCGCGGACTTCCCCATTGAGAGAAAGCTCGCCAAGGAAGAGATAGCGAGCCGTCGTCGCTTGAACCTGCGAAGTCGCCTGAAGGATGGCAATCGCAATCGGCAGATCAAACCCAACGCCTACTTTCTTCAAATCCGCCGGAGCAAGGTTGGCCGTGATACGGCCGGCAGGAAAGTTGAATTTGGAATTCTTGATGGCACTGCGGATGCGCTCTCTGCTCTCAGATACTTCTTTTTCAGCAAGTCCAACCATATTGAACGTGGGCAGGCCGCCGGACACATCGCATTGAATCTCAATCAGTCGAGCCTCCACGCCGACCACTGCGCCGCTTATCAGTCTAGCGAACATCAGTCCGGGACCTGAAAGGCATCTCGATAGATCCGAATGTTGCCAGGACGAATGGCCACGACGTCAAATCGTGTTGGCAGCTCGCACTGCGTCTTCTCCAAGAACGCACGCGCGGCAGAGATCAGACGAACCTGCTTAGGGTGATCGACAGCTGCTTCTGCTCCACCGAATCCATCGCTCGTTCGAGCTTTGACTTCCACGAAGACGAGAACTCCTCCATCACGCGCAATAATGTCCACTTCTCCCTTTCTCGTGCGCCAATTGCGCGCAACGACTCGATATCCCCTCTCCTTGAGGAAACGGCAAGCTCGTTCTTCTGACTCATCTCCATGCATTGGCATCGTACCCCTCCTCACCTTGTCATATATTAGCTTCGACGCCGCTTCCCTATCAACTCTGTCCTGACAAATTGCGAGTCACTGCGACTGGAGATATACTTGTGAAAATCAATCGAACGAGGTTTCATGGGTACGATCATCCGGAATGCCCACCCCATCGGGGCATCTTTAGCTGACACAAATCTCAGGTTTGAGGATGGGCGGATTGCTGCGTTGAACCCGCTGCAGGACCCCTCACAAACGTCCGATACAGTCATTGATGGCGCGGGCAAACTGGCAATTCCTGGATTTATTAATGCACACACACATCTCGCTATGGTTCTATTTCGCGGTTTGGCCGATGATGTGCCCCTTCAAGTATGGCTGGAAGACCATATCTGGCCGCTTGAACAGCAACTGCAACCCGAAGACGTGTACTGGTGCTCGCTGCTTGGAATCGCTGAAGGCATTCGATCAGGAACCACGACGTTCGTCGACATGTATTTTCACAACGAGCAAATCGCCAGAGCTGTCGAAGAGTCGGGTGTTCGAGCGCTGCTGGCTTATGGGATGATTGCCTCATCACTTCAGGATCGCGGCAGGTCCGAATTGGCCAAAACCGAATCGTTAGTTCAGAACTGGCATGGTAGGGCAAATGGCCGCATTCAAATCTCTGTCAGCCCGCATGCCGTCTATACCTGTGGCGAAGAGGTTATCCGTGCCGCCGTTGACATGGCTCACAAATACGGAACGACCCTGCACACACACGTGTCAGAAACTCGATCAGAAGTCGACGAGTGGAAAGCGAAGACTGGGATGACGCCCGTCGAATACCTACAGAGCCTCGATGTCTTCTCTGTGCCCACTTTGGCCGCTCACTGCGTTCACGTGGATGCAGATGACATTGGCATTCTTGCCGCTCATCCCGTAACGGTCGCACACTGTCCCAAGAGCAATGCCAAATTGGGCAGCGGAATCGCTCCGGTTCATGCCATGCACCAATCAGGCGTTTCTGTTGCCATCGGTACCGATGGTGCTGCGTCCAATAACCGACTGGACATAGTCGAAGAGCTTCGTGCTTGCTGGATGCTGCAACGAGCCTCCCATGAGAATCCGGCCTATATGAGTTCAACGCAGGTGATATCCATGGCCGTTCGTGCTGCACGAGGCTTGGTCGGATTACCAGAAGACGGCTTCTCCGAAGGGGCACCGGCAGACGTCGTATTGTTTGATACGAATCACGTCCACACCACACCGCCCCACGATGCAGAGGCGATGCTGGCGTACGCCGTCAATTCCAGAGATGTGACAGATGTCTATGTTGATGGAAAAGCGCTTCTAAAGAATGGAGAATTACGCACGATTGATGAAGAACGGGTAATATCGGAAGTACGACGCCTGCTCCACAGGCTAAAAAACAGGTAACCCTCTCTGGGAAAGCGGAATATCCCTTCCTCGGAGTCGGGAGATAAGGAGATTGACATGGGACTCAGCACAGACAAAAAGACGGAAATCGTTAAGGAATTTGGCAAGGGTGACAATGACACAGGGTCAGCAGAAGTTCAGATCGCACTGCTGACCACGCGAGTGAAGGAATTGACCGAACATCTGAACATGCACAAAAAAGATTTCAGCGCACAGCGCGGGCTACGACAAATGGTTGGCCAGCGCAGACGATTGCTGAAATATGTCAAACGCCACGACTTGGCAACCTACCGCCAATTGCTTGAGCGGTTAGGAATCAGAGGAGTCTAGACACTTCATGTACATTCGAGAAAGTATCGAGTTTAACGGTAAGGAACTGACACTAGAGACAGGACAAATCGCACGACAAGCAGGCGGAGCAGTGCTCGTTTCACATGGGGACTCGCAGGTCTTGGTTACCGTCGTCACGGCAAAAGCAGTCCGAGACTTGGGGTATTTCCCACTCCGCGTCGACTATGAAGAAAGATTCTATGCTGCAGGTAAAATTCCCGGCGGCTTCTTCAAGCGAGAGGGACGTCCGAGTGATGCCGCCGTCTTGATTGGACGAATGATTGATCGCCCCATTCGTCCGTTGTTCCCAAAAGCATACGCCGACGAGGTGCAGGTCGTTGCCACCGTACTCTCAGCTGATGAGAATCACCCACCCAGCGCACTGGCCATCGTGGGGGCGTCAGCAGCGCTCATGATTTCGGACGCACCCTTCGACGGACCGGTCGCTGGTGTGAGTATCGGACGCAAGGACGGCCAGTTTGTGGTCAACCCTGATCTGGAAACGCAGGATTCATGCGGCGTCGAGATTACAGTGGCTGGGACGAAGAACACGGTCACGATGATCGAAGGCATGATGGACGAGTTGTCTGAAGTCGAAGTCATTGAGGCCATCGAAATCGCGCACACGGCCATCCGTCAGTTGATTGCGCTTCAGGAGCAGTTCGCTGCCCGAGTAAGCCCAATCAAGCAAGAGTTGCCCGAACAAGAACCCGCTGACGAGCTAACCCTGACCCAGGTTCGAAACATCATCTGGGGACAATTTGCCGCCATTCGTTCCCTACCTACAAAGAAGTCGCGTGATGATTTCATGCGCAGTTTGCACGACCAAGCTATTGAACAGCTTGTGTCAGAGCACTTGTCTGTCGAAGAGGCAGTCGATCGTGCTCAGGCCGTCCACGATGCAGTGGAGAGCCTGCTGAAGGAGTACATGCGCAAGGAAATCCTTGAGCGCGGCATCCGCTTGGATGGCCGACGTCCTGAGGAAATCCGCCCGATTAGCTGCGTTGTGGGTGTTCTTCCACGTACGCATGGATCGTCGCTGTTCACGCGAGGCGAAACCCAAAGCTTGGGCGTCGTGACGCTGGGAGCTACGCGCAATGATGAACAGATCATTGACCAGATGATGTACGACAGCCGCAAGCGATTCATGCTTCACTACAACTTCCCGCCGTACTCTGTCGGAGAAGTCGGACGCATTGGCTCGCCGTCCCGCCGTTCTGTTGGACACGGCTACTTGGCTGAGAATTCGCTGAAGGCCGCGATGCCTTCTGAGGACGACTTCCCTTATGTCGTGCGAGTTGTGTCGGAGATTTTAGAATCCAACGGGTCCTCGTCCATGGCCACCGTATGTAGTGCCTCATTGGCCATGATGGATGCTGGCGTGCCGCTCAAGAGGCCCGTCGCTGGCATCGCCATGGGTCTCATTGAAGACCCGGTGACCAAACAACGAGTCATCCTAACCGATATTCAGGGTGCGGAAGATCATAACGGCGACATGGACTTCAAAGTCGTCGGAACGCGCCAAGGGGTCACCGGATTCCAGCTAGATGTCAAGGTCGGAGGCATCAATGCCGAGACGATGAAGCAAGCATTGGAGCAAGCCAAACGTGCGCGCATGGCCATCCTTGATGAGATGGATCGTGCCATTTCTGAGCCGCGCACAGAACTCTCTCCGTATGCGCCCAAGTTGTCGACCATTACAATTCCTACGGACAAAATCGGCGCAGTCATCGGACCTGGCGGCAAAATGATTCGCCAGATCATCGAAGAAACAGGCGCTGAGATCGACATCTCCGATGACGGAACCGTCAAGATTGCGGGTCCGAATTCGGAAGCCGTTTACGCGGCACAAGAATGGATCAAGGACCTAACCACGGAACTCGAAGTCGGAACGATCATGAAGGTCAAGGTAACACGCATCGTCGATTTCGGTGCCTTCGTGGGGCTGAAGAATGGTTCTGAGGGCTTGGTTCATGTTTCGAATCTTGCGTCCGGCTATGTTGACAATGTGAAGGATATCGTCAGTCCTGGCGATGAAATCACCATTGAGGTGATTGGCGTCGACAAAATGGGCCGCCCTGATCTGAAGAAGATCGACGGTGACGGGGAGTCGAGACCCTCCTCCAAAGAAGGTCGTTCACGAGGCGACCGAGCTCATGCTGAGAAAGTGGCCCCGAAGGTCGAGGTTCATACGGGGGACATCATTGATGGCACTGTGACCAACACGACCGACTATGGTGCGTTCGTAGAAATCGCTCCTGATGTTACGGGTCTTGTCCATATCTCGGCACTGTCTGATCAATATGTCCGACGCGTCACTGACGTGGTGAAGCCTGGCGACCCAATCAAGGTTGAAGTGCTCAATATCGATGAGCGTGGACGCTACAAGCTACAGCGAATCGTCCCTGACTCAGAGAAGAAGCCTGTCGTGGCTGAGACAGCGGCAGATGATGAGGACAACGGCAATCACGGCAAGCGCGAACAGGCTATGCCCGTTCGGCCAGAACCTGTTCATGTGGAGCCGGTTCGTGATGAGAAAACCGTTCACGCAGAGCAGCCTGCACAACAGCAGCCAGCGCCGACTCGGGTAGCCCCCGCGCCACAAGCGAAACCAAAACAGCCAGCTGAACGAAAGATCGCTGAGCAGTCCACTCCTGAAGAGGAACCTGCTGAATTCGAGGACCGTTGGTAGGAAGCGAGCATCACCATCTATGATCGTTCGTGAACTCTACACCAACGCATTTGAAGCGACACTTGAAAGCGGACTGCGGATCCTCGTAGAGGAGGTTCCGCAGTCTCGCTCTGTTTCTGCTGGCGTCTGGATTCGCGGGGGCAGTCGCGAAGACCCAGAAGGGTTGTCCGGATTGGCTCACTTCATTGAGCACCTCGCCTTCAAGGGATCAGCCACGCGAGATGCGAAAGCCATTTCGTACGAAATGGATGCCGTTGGAGGGCATCTCAATGCAGCGACGGCCAAAGAATCAACGTTCTACTATGCGGACCTCCCTTCAGATGGACTGGCAACAGCCATGGCGCTCCTTGCAGACCTTGCGCTCCATCCGAGATTCGATCCATCAGATATCGATCTTGAACGAAACGTCATTCTGGAAGAGATTCGCGGGCACGAGGATGACCCCGAGCAAACCGCCTACGATTTGTTCAGCCAAGATGTCTGGCAGGGTCAACATCCGTTCGCGCGCTCCGTGGTAGGAAATCGAACTGCCATTGAATCCGTAGGCGCAGCAGATGTGCTCGCCTTCCACAGGGCGCTGTATCAGCCTGACAACATGGTCGTTGTCGTATGTGGGGGCATCGATGCCAAGCAGGTTATTCGAATCGCCGAGGACGTCTTTCATACTGAGCCTGTCCAAGCGGTTCCTGTTCCAACCAGAACGGCTCCTGTGTTTCAACCGGGCGTCCACCACCACAAGCGCCCAACAGGAATGTCCCATATCTACATTGGGACCGACGCACCTATTGCATCGCATGATGATCGCATTCCATTGGAGGTCGCCAATTCTATTCTCGGAGATGGAACGAGCTCTCGGCTGTTCCTGAATATCAGAGAGAAACGAGGATTGGCCTATGCGGTCTCGAGCTACGTCAACAGCTTCTCAGATGGTGGGATTTGGCTAACATATGCCGGAGTCGCACCTGAAAACACAAGCACAGTGATCGCATTGATACGCTCTGAATTTGAGAGAATGCTGTCTGAACCCATCCCTCAAGATGAGTTGGACTTGGCTAAGGCAAAGCTGCGGGGCCATCTCATCCTAGGGCTGGAATCCAATGACCATCTCGCCTCGCGATTGGCCAACGCGTTCCTGCAGCATCGCAACATCCAATCGCCAGACGATCTTCTCGCACGGCTGGATGCGGTCACCTGCAAAAGCGCGCACGCTGCACTTGCCACCTATCTCCAACTCGAACGGATCAGCATCACCACAGTGGGGTCTGCCAAATAGGCTCGTTGCTTGATAGAAATGGCAGGAGTACCATGTAGTATCATGGCGACGGCAATCTACCCAGGAAGCTTCGATCCAATTACCAACGGACACATCGACATTGTACGACGGGCGCACAAGCTGTTTTCCAAGCTGTACATCGCCATTGTCGCCAATCCCAACAAGAATTCGCTATTCACAGCCGATGAGCGAGTAGAGATTACGATGGCTGCACTTGCTGAAGAGGGCATTCATGGCTTGGAGGTCATCAGCTACCACGGCTTGCTTATTGATTGCGCGAAGCTACACGGCGCAGATGCCATCGTGCGAGGGCTGCGCGCCAACTCTGACTTCGAGTACGAGTTCCAAATGGCGCTCACCAATCGCGACTTGGCTTCAGAATTCGAATCCGTATTCTTCATGACCGCCAAGCGCTACAGCTTCCTCTCATCCTCAGTCGTCAAAGAGGTCTGCATGTACGGCGGAGATATCTCCAACTTCGTTCCCCGCTCTGTAGAAGAGGCACTCAAAAGTAAATTTCTGCACACGAATCGCTAGTTCATCCGCCATCGCCTGTTGCATCAAGCACAGATTCGATGCTGACCATGATGTCAGTGAATCCGTGGCTTCTGTAAAAATTGCGCGCGCGATCGTTTGCGGGCACAACCGATGTCCTTAGACTCACAGCGCCGTGCTTCGCGCCCCACGATCGAGCCGCATTCATCAAGGCTGATCCAATGCCATGTCCCCGTTGCGCTTCGCTTACAATCATTTCCTGAATGTAGACGTATCGCTTCTGCACGAGAATCGGAAGATCCTTGGTGGTGAAGATGCGTAGCTCGATCAGCCCAACAAGCTCACCGCCGTCATCGGCAACGAGAAACTGCGCATCCTGCGCTTCGAGTAGAGCGCGAATCCTCGACTCCTGCGTCGCGCTTACCTGGAAGAATTCGGGCAACAGATCCGCGTGGAAGACGTTCTGCTCATCAAGCAGTTGGCACAGCGCCGTCGTGTCCGATGGCACAGCTGGACGGATGGTCATCATCTTCGACTCCTTCAGAGGCTCGCACGTAGTTGAGCGCAAGCTGTGTGCCGGCTGAGCCGGGGCTTCATCAGGTCAGTAGAGCTTGCAGGCCGAAGCATCACCCCACCGGAACACCGTTACATTGGCCCGCCCCATCTGATGGCAGCAATTGGCTATTGCGATGCGTTTCGTCGCCGAACAAGTCCGAGAATACACAGCGCTGAGCCGACACCCGCAGGCAAGCCGAAACAAAAGCCAATCACAAACGGCGCGACGCGGGATGAAAAAAACCAATCAAGCATCAACAACAAGATAATGCCAAGCGCGCCTATTGTTGCCAGCATCGAGCCCCAAGCAAGCATTTTGGTTGTGTTCACGGCTGCTCCTTTGCGACTTTGCGTACATCGCGACAAAGCGAAACCCATGATGGAACACAGGTCGTGTCCAAAGCGCCAGCCCATTTGGTCGCCCGCTGCCATCATTCTACACGACATCCAGGCCAGTATTCGCCCTCTTGAATGGCAAGCCCCGGACAATGGGGCGCTGGTCATCACGTCATCCTGGGGCCAAGCCCCGCACGGCCTTACGATCGAAGGTAAATCAGATAGCTCTGATCGGACCCTGGAATCGGAAATCGCCAGGTCTCAGCAAAGCCCAGGTCATTGAACAGAGTGCATTGGGCACGATCAGCGGTGTTCGTTCCCAATGCCATTTGCGAAACCGCCCAATGCATGTCGAACCAATCGATGATGTGCTGAGCAAATCTTCGATCCAGCCCGTCAGCAAGCCTTGACTCCCGAATCCAGAACGTTACGCAAGCATCGCTTTGCCTGACTCGCTTCAGATCACGGACCTCTGCACCCATGGCGATCAACACAGACTTCAGGCCGTGCACATAAACGCAGCCAAGACACGACGTCTGTGTCGGATCCATGACCGTAAACGTGAAGGCTTCTCTCATTTCATGCTCCAATTCGTGTCGTTCAAGGTCAGCACGATTTCGACCAACCGTGAAGTCATCGGTCGGCCATTCGCTTTGATCCCACATGCGTAGCATGATCCGGCTCGACATGAGCGCTTCGAAATCAGCCGCCGCATCCGAGGCATGAATCGGCCGAACGATCACTTCACTTTGTTCCAACCAAGCGGGAACTGCCAACCCTTCTGGATAGAAAGCCATTCTTGATATCCTCCTGCTCTATTCAATCCCGTCACTTGATCGCGAATCGTCGATCAGTTGGAATCGCCGCGCCGTCTCAGGCGGTCAAGCCGATTCAAAGTGTATATCACTGCACACGCCCTATCGGTTCGCACCGCTCATTTGCTCCGCCTGTTGGCATATCGTGCCATTCCCATGACGTGTGCGTTTCTCATTTTGCGCAGCAGGTTCGCTCTTCTCGTTTGCGACGCGTCGGCCCCTCCACTAGGATTGCACATGACCTGTCGATCCATACGAACAACATCTGTGAAGTTGCATCCGCACGCAGCCATTCAGGAGGGCAGATTTGACGAAGAAAGTCGACCAACCGACATACGAGATCGATTCTGCAGTTCATGGACGCTTTGACGAGCGAAACACCATCTTCATGCGCCGATTTTGGGATCATGCAGCCAGCTTCCACGGCGTTGAGTATCGAGACCGCGCCGCAGAACGCATTGCCACCGGGGAACCTGGCTATTCGAGGATCGAGTTCGCCCGCATTCTAGCGTCATGGACAGTTCATGACTGTTTTGGCGGAGCGTTTTCTTGGAGCAGATTGGGAGAGGCTGACCCCAGCATGATGCAGTTTGATCGCTACGCAGATGATCCAGACGAGATGACTAGGCAGGTCAAGAAAACAGCCAAGCTATTTGGCGCCAGCCTCGTTGGCATTTGCGAGGTCAACAAGCAATGGATCTATTCTCACAATCGCAGTGGCGACGCCGTGGCCATTCCGTCAGAGTGCACAACCGCCATTGTGATGGCCATTGAGATGGACAAGGAAGGCGTGGCCACATCACCCGAATATGCGTCCGCAGTTGCTACCGGGGTCGGATACTCGAAGATGGCCTTTGCCATCGCTAGCCTGTCAGAGTTTCTACGAAACCTTCGTTACAAGGCCCTGCCCATGGGTAATGACACAGCTCTCAGCATCCCGCTGGCCATCGATGCTGGATTGGGGCAATTGGGGCGCAATGGCCTGTTGGTCACACCCGAGTTTGGTCCACGTATTCGACTGTGCAAGGTTCTTACAGACATGCCGCTGGTTGTCGATCAGCCTATCGATTTTGGTCTCACCACGTTCTGCAAAACATGTGACCGATGTAGCACGGCATGCGAAGCCGATGCGATCAGCACCGAGCCCGAGCCGACCTTCGAGATCGCATGCCCCTCAAACAATCCTGGAATCAAACGCTGGGCTGTCAATGCTGACGGCTGCTACAACTTCTGGGCCAAGAACTCGGCGGCCTGTTCCAACTGCATTGCCGCGTGCCCGTTTTCAAAGATCGGCTAGCCAGTGTCCCCGAGTAGGTCAAAGCAACAGACGATCGTTAGTCAGGCGATTAACCCGCGTGAAGCACCCCGTCTTTGGCTCGCGAGCTAGCTTGCCAGCCACGCACAGCACCGCCCCAGCGGCAAGTCCAGAGAGCAGAAACGAACTTCGCCTATCGGATAGCCCATCACCTGACGACCTTCGATCGATGCAGATACATGGCAGGATTCAGACGGGTTCCTACTGCAGGGAGCGCTCAATTCTCCCCCAGCCGAAACACGCTAGAACCAGGCTCCCCAAGCAATCAAAGCCGCAGCGCCCGCGAAGATAACCGGACACAGCTTGAACGCAGTGAATCCGACTCTGAAGCCTGTGAACAATGACACAACGGCAAGGACAAGCAATGTGGCAATCGACACGGTATAGACAGCCGAAGCAAGGACCGTTGCTGGCTCAATCAGCGCAGCAACGGTGACGAAGCTAGCGATGGATAGAAGCGCCACACCCTCAACAATCCATTCCATCCGAATGATGTGCGAATTGTCGTCTGACAATCTGCTAAACCCTTTCACGACGCCCTGGGTGGCGAGCAGATGAGCGATGCCCCACAGCCCCGTTATGCCAGCAGCAATGTAAAGCAACATGGGATGCATGTTTTGCCCTCCTAACGCAAGTCAACGGCAGCGCAACTGATATCGATCTCCAAGTGCCTTCTCGCCCCCACCCAGCGAAAGTGAAGCATCAAGATCGCGCCACGATGACATAGCATACGACGAGAATCGCCGCAGTCGGCGTCATAATGAGTTTCTCAAACGAGCTTTTAGATAGTAGGTTCATGGCGATATTCAGCGTGAAGTATCCGCTGAATAACCACGCCAGTATGCGCACGACTTGGGGATCTGCTCCCGGAGGCATCAAGTTGGCACGCGCGAGGACCATCCAAATGGCCAATGCCAGGATAAAGACAGCGGCTAGGCTCGCCCAACGCAAATTCGCAGGCAGAACTCGATGCTCGCCACCCCACGCTGCTTTCCCTAGAGGGAGACCCAAAGCAAGGAGCACTTGAAAGCTCATCAGCAAGACCAGCAGGCAGGTCGCAGCAGTAGCCCCCCCTTTGATTGCGTTCATGAATTCCTCCCCAATCCCTAAGCACCCCTTGATGGCCACGAGCAGTCCTTGCGCAGCGGGGCAGTCACCTTCAATAGCATCACATTGTGCGGAATTACTCCAAGAGGTCAAATCCGGGAACCTCGGTTCGACTCGGACGAGTCCTCTAGTCCGAGCCCATACGAGCAACGTGTAGCGGCGTCATGCCTACAAGAGAGGAAAACTCATCGCAGAGATGGGCTTGATCATAGTAGCCGAGCGACACAGCAAGCTTTGCTAAATCTGGAGTCTGATTCCTCGAGTGAAGCAACACCAAGGCACGATTCATGCGCACGATTCGAGCATAGAATTTGACGGGCACCCCCATCCAGCTTTGGAACTCTCGCTGAATCTGCCGGCATGTGATGCCGATGTCACTACACAATCGATCAATTCGGATATTCCCATGTGCTGCTTGAATGCACTCAACCGCCCGAGAGAGATAGAGAGGTGGAGTAGGCGACTTCATCTGGACAATCGACAGCAGGAGTCGCTCGATGACATCTTGCCGAGTCTCGATCGGCACTTCGTCTTCAAGAAAGCTCGCCCGCAACAGAGCCAACTTGCGTGAGACAGCACCCAGATCCACAAACTGATTGGCGACTTGCTGCGCATGGAGGCAGAACAGTGCACGAAACCCGAGGGGTTTGAACTGAACCGAAACGTAGTCCACCGGGCCAGCTGGCAGCAACGTCACCGGCAGAGTCCGTATGCCCGTCACAAAATCACCGCGAATCGTTTCACACGTTCCTCGGGGATTTTGAACCGCCGTATCGCCCCTAAAACTGAACACGCAGGTGAAGCTTGCATCTGGAGGTAATCGATAGGGCATCGGATCGCCGTGACTCGTCAGTGTCCAGATCGAATCGACATACGGCGACAGGGCAGCGTTTCGAGGAAGAAAACTGGATGACTGTTCCATCGTCTCATTCTAAAAAGTCACGCCACGTATGCAAGCTTCTTCGTCACATGTCGCATTTCGCCAATACGCGACACCTGCTTCGCGCTAGACTGCTTGAGTGACATGGCGTCTGAAGAGCTTTGCTTCCCGAATCGTCGGATCATGGCTCATTCAGACAGTCTGCCATCATAAGGAGGATGGAATGCATCACGAAGAAGTTATCACCGAGGCAGAAGGATGGCTCCACACGTTGACGCGCGTTGTGCCAAATCGGCGCACAGGATCGTCGGGCAATCGCGATGCATGTGCACTCTTCGCCGATACCCTAGAGCCGTTGGGCTACTTGGTCGACACGACACCATTCTCGACCCTCGACTACGTGCGCGGAGACGTGTCGCTCATTTGCCGGAATCACACCTTCGAACTCTCGATCAGTCCCTACTCTCTGCCTTGTGACGTAGCAGCGGCGATGGTCGTAGTTTCCACAGTCCGTGAGCTGGAGGCATGCACTTGTGCCGACAGAGTTCTGTTGATGACGGGCGAGATTTGTGCGGAACAGCTCATGCCAAAGAACTTCGTGTTCTACAATCCCAGCCATCACAAGCACATCCTCGCGCTGTTGGAAGAAAAGCGCCCGGCCGCCATCATCACGGCAACAAAGAAAAATCCCGGTTTGGTCGGCGCCCTCGATCCATTTCCACTGATCGTAGATGGCGATTTTTCCATTCCCTGCGCATTTTGTACAGATGCAGTCGGCACCCAGATCGCCAGTCACCTCCAAGAGCAGTTCGCGATGAAGATATCCGCTGAGCGCATCCCGACGATTTCATGGAATGTGCTTGCTCGCAAGAATCCACACGCCAAATCGAAGGTCGTTATTACAGCACATATCGATGCCTACGAAGACGCGCCTGGCGCATGCGACAATGCTTCAGGCATCATCGTCCTATTGTTGCTCGCCAAGTCGTTGGCCGATTATGACGGCCCCTTGGGCATTGAGGTCGTCGCCCTAAACGGTGAAGACCACTACAGCGCGGCCGGACAGATGGACTACCTTGCCAGATATGGCAATGATCTTGAGCAGGTGGTGCTTGCCATCAACATCGACGATGTCGGGTACATCCGCGGCCGATCAGCCTATTCGAGCTATCAGTGCTCCACAGGAATTAAACAGAGAGCAGCTGAAGTGTTCGCCGCATTTGATGGGATCGTCGAGGGTGCGCCGTGGCCCAACGGAGATCACATGCTATTCGTGCAACAAGGAGTTCCCGCTCTGGCCGTCACCTCAGAGAACCTCTCAGAGCTGATGTCGATGATTACCCACACGAACAAGGACACTCCCGATCAGGTTGATTGTGAGAAGCTCGTCGAAGTCGCTCAGGCGTTGGAACGCCTCATTCATCGCTTGCCTTGCTGACCAAGGCACTTGGCATCTTCCCGTTTCTACGTTCCTGAGCACCTTGTGAACTTTGCTGGATCGCAACCCCAGTTTGATCAACCCGTCTCAACCTTGGTGTTGAAGCTGGCCATTTGCAGTGCCGACGCCCACGATGACTGGCGTGCATTCACGGCCTGTACGACTTCGCCCTCAGGGCTGTGGGATGTGCTGAGCCAGCAACACATGGAAGCATTGAAACCCTATTCCTGTTGCCCATTGGGGCGCTCATCGCGGGCATCGGGTGGTTGCGCCGCACAACGCGCCAACTGAGCTCGCAACAGATCATTGAAGCTGCGATGCCCCCCCCTTCCCCCCGCGCCAAACGATTCGTCCTATCTGGGAAGGCTGAAGCACTCGGATCGGGATCCCTCCGCCTAGGCCCCCAATGAAGCAACCCAACTGCCAAGCCACTGAGTGATCGCAATGACAGCAATAGCGATCAAGATATGTTCACCGATGATCTTCCACGGTTGCTTGTGTTGAGCTCTGGCCATGAAGTAACTCAACGTGATCAGTACTGAGAATCCCCACGCGATGCTTACGATAATCGCTGTCTGAAGGGGGAGGAAGATAACCGGCACGATGAACGTCAAGGCAAAGATCGATTTCGCCAAGAATGTCGCGATCGTGGCACCCCAGATCTGCTTGGTCGTATGCACGTTTTCCGACTCCTCAGACACATGAATGCCGAGGGCATCAGAAAAGGCATCGGCAATGGCAATCGTCAACACGCCACCCAGAACGACGAGCTTGGATCCCGTGCCAGAGTTCAGTCCCACCATCAACCCCAATGTCGTGATGACAGCCGACGTCAACCCGAACGAAATCCCCGTGCGCAGTGACTCCTTCATTTGTCCTCACCTTCCCGATTCGCGTCAGTTGGATTCACCCCCTGATCTGAATATCTATCATACATGACGAACGTTTGGGAGTCCCCGCCCACATTCCAATCTAGAGGCTGAACGACAGGATACTGGAGGATGACGGCAGTCGGTTGAGATGCACGTCATTCTGCGTGTACTCTGTAGCAAATCCGCACCCAACATTCACCACTTCAGGAGGCAACTCAATGTCGTGCAGACCCCTGCAGCATACAACGCTTGAGGGACATCGCATCGTCTTTAACTACGCGACCCTGGCCGCCGGCCGCCTTGCCGAGCTCCAAGCATTCATGGACGAGCTGATTGAACAAGAGCGAATCAGTCAGCAAGAGACGTTTCAGGAATACGTGCGCGATGCACACTTCGCCTTGCCTCCCGAGTTCCCAGACGCAAAGTCCGTGGTCGTCTTTGCACTATATACGCCGCTGGTGAGGGCAATCTTCCACTTCAATGGTAGGAGCGCTGATCTTCTTATCCCACCGCAATACTACGGATTGGGACTGCCCAAGGATGCGGCCTCTAGGATCGTTCTGAATGAAATCCTTTCTTCTGGCAGCAGTCGACTCGAACGGTTGCCCCACGCACATCTCAAACTGCTGGCAGTGCGCAGTGGTCTTGCTCAATATGGGCGCAACAACATTGCCTATGTTGAAGGAATGGGATCCTTCATCACACTCGCCGCCTTCGTCACGAACGAGACACTCGCAGACGAATGGACTGATCTTGAGATGATGCCGTTATGTGAAACTTGCACGATTTGCCTCGACGGTTGTCCGACGGGGGCAATTCGCGCGGACGAATATGTCATCGATGCGGGCAAGTGTCTCACGCTCTACAACGAGATGTCAGGAGATTTCCCCGACTGGATTCCGGCGGACATCCACAACGCGTTCATCGGATGCATGCGCTGTCAGCTGCCTTGTCCAGCCAATCATGCGGTCGTGAAGGATGCCGGACGGCTGCCCGACGTTTCCGAGAGCGAGACACGCGCCATCTTGTGTGGAGACCCTTCAGCGCCTGAGATCGCATCGGTTGCCGAGAAACTACGGATAAGCCTCGCAGATGTAGAAACTCTGCGTGTTGTGTCGAGGAATGTGCGAGCGCTCCTCGATCCCACGTCGTTGTCGGCACCAAAGCTTGACAGCGCCTAGCTCGCCAGAAGATGTTGAATAGAGATCGTCAGTGCCGCTCTCATCATCGACAACGGCACAGAGGGAAGATAGTCATTGCCCTCAATAACTTGTGCCGTGGTCATCGGCAAGTGGAGAAATCCCGCCTTCACCTCCGACTGTTGTCGTTTTGCGCTGTGCAAAGCGGTGTAGAGAATATGATTGCACAAATGCGTGCCCGCGTGATGTGATAGTTTGCTGGGGATCATAGCCGCACGCAGCTTGGCAACAAGCGCCAGTTGATCGGGCAGCGTCGCCCAATAGGCAGGAGGCCCCTCGGGATCGATCATCTCACCTTTGAAACTGTTGATGGCAAGGGTCTCCAACGTCACCATCGGACGCCGCGCGGCTTGGCCACAGAACAGGCACATGTCTGGAGAAACGGCACTCATCACACGATGATAGCTCTCAAGCATCGTCCGCTGTTGCGCGGCAGAGTCATCATTGTCGAAGTCAATGATTTCGAAAGCCAACGATTTCCGAAGACCTTCAAGCTCGTCAGGCAACTTCGCCTTCATGGATTCGATCAGCTGATGGGTCGAATTCGTGGGGAACTCGTCAAATGGCGGATACCCGGTAATCAGCAGCTTCATTCACTCTCCTCTCTCGTCCTATCAATCCCTCTACTTCAGTCCCAAGCGCTCACCGCGTTCAAGCTTCTCCGTCGCCTCTTTTGTACGCCGCTGTCGCGTCTCTGCCCGCACGGCAGTGGCAATCCAGACGACGTACTGCTTCTGATAGGTCGGCGCCAGCTTGTGAAACTGCTCCAATGCTTTTGGATGAGCCTCAAGAGATTGCTTCAGCTCGGCGGGCCATTCATCGGTTGACAGCTGAGGTCGAAGTCGCTTCCGATCCCACTCTCCTGACGCTCTTGCCTCGCTGACGCAGAGCATTCCCGCTTCAGTCATCAGATCTTCTGAAATCATCTTCTCAACTCGTTTCTTGTTCGCTTCAGACCAAACACTGCCCGATCGTCGAGGCGAGAATTTGCGGGCGTAGTCATCATCATCGATGCGTTTGATGAGGCTGTCGATCCATCCAAAACACAACGCGTCTTCGACGCTCTCGTCATAAGACAATATCGACTGCCCCGTGCAAGCCTTGGGAAAGACCAACCAGATATCCCCTTCACGTTGGTGGTGCTTCGCCAGCCAGGCTCTCCATTGAGCTCTTGACTTGACTCGCAGTGTCTTCATGCAACATCACCTTCACTCGCCAATGTAGCACATAACAGACGTTCAGTTGTCCACGGCCCTAGGTCTTTGTCCTCAGCGATCGAGCCCTCCAGTACGATACAATGGACGACCTGGATAATGGGGGACATGGAGAGAAAGCTATGAGCAAAGAGGGCGAAGCACTGGAGAAGGCATATTCAAATCGGCTACTGCTCAGTGCACGAGCCTGTCCCTTCTGCGGGGGCGAAACACTGGGCATGTTCCCAGGTCCGCCATCGCCGATCATGCCAGGAGACACGCTGCGAGTCGTCTGCTCACAATGCCTCTGTCACGGGCCGATCGGCGAGTCCGCACAACGGGCTGTCGCCAAATGGAATGGCGACTTCAACCCCACACATCGCAAGAATGACATCGCCTAGGGTTCGCCCCGATCCCACAAGCCCTGTTGTGAATCGCAGATCGCGCACGGCTTGGCCATCTGGCCCTCTTTGCCTGTGCGCGAGGGGCCAAGCCAAATCCACTCCGCTCTAGGGGTGTCCGCGCCGAGCCTCTACGGGCTTTGGTTGGTGCTTATCGTGCCGCATGTGAAGAAGTGAAACTTGTAGTTCCCCAGATACTGGTGCCATTCGGGTTCAGGAGTGTCGGTTCCCCGATGCTCCCATGAAAACGATGATGAGTAGCGAACGAATTCCCCTTCTGCGTTCACCAACTCAGCTTGCTCGTAGCTCAAGATTCGATACAGATAGGGGACACCATTTTCCAGGGAATGGAACGATGTGCAGGGCTCCAAAGGAAGGAGCACACAAATCGGCAGCGGTGCAAGATCTGCCAGCGGTGACTCCTGCTCTGTTAGGAGCGCCGCCTGCACTGAGGGAGAATCAACCGTCAAGAAGACGCTCACCACGGTTTCATCTGCTCCATTCAGGCCCGTCGATGTGAAGAACCTCAGATTGTCGTAATCGAGTGTGTCGCCCGTTTCATCAAGCAACGCTTCAATGGGAGCACAGCGCTCCTTCACGCGATCAATGAGTGCTTGACGATCGAACACAGTGCTCGACTTCATCGACGTCGAATCTGAGTTTTGCTGAAGAAAGCACCCCGCCAATACTCCCAAAGCTGCCAACGCCAGTGCCATGACTATCACGTTTCGCCGTTTCATCGTATGCCCTCCCGTTTCGTGCGGTCGCACGCTCTCTCTTCCCCGTCGCGAGGCTGGGAAGGCGTTCGACGCGAACTCGATTCCACGCTTCGCCACTCCCCCAGTCGTTTCACTGCTGCTTAGCATCGTCACTTCTGGTTTTCTATTCCCTTGTGTTGATGCCTCAACATATGCACGACATCCTACCTCGCTTCATCGTGTTCTCACCAATGTCGATGGTATTCTTTCGGCGCCTTTCCCACCAGTTCTCAGGTGTGGCAAGGCACTCCTCGGGATGACCGCTTCGATTCGCGTCCCGGCTACAAGACAATGAACGTCCAACAGCGCTTAACCTGGAGCTTGCACAGAAGTCAGCGGGGCCTCACGAACCATCGCTGGCACCGTTCGATCCGCCTTGAGGCATCCTCAATCCAGCTGAAGAACCACTTCCAAGCAACGGTTCAGCAAAGTCAAGTCTGCGTGGCGCGCTTCCATTTCGAATGGCGATGTCCCGCGAAGGCGATATCTTGAGAAGGCTCCACCGTGTTATATAATCATTCAGTTATATAACAGGAGGATTCCTAGCCCATGTCCCATACCAGCGAAACGCGCCCGAGCATCGAGATCCGTACCTGGCCAGGACTGGCAGTTTGCTCGGCATTGCAGATGATCCTGTTCACCGATGAGTTGCCAGGCATCGGCGAAGACTTCGAGCGCATGGGGCGTGGAATTAACTCGGATTTTGCCAACTCAATCTTGCTGTTCTCGCTGACAAATATGCCCGAAGCACTGACGGATATGGCACTTCGTTCCCTTGTCATCCATCTGGAACCTGAACCGTTCTTGAATTGGGTGGACAACGTCAACGCGAACACGCTGGCGACCTGTGCCAATAACGCGAAGCATGGCGACAAAACGCATCGGTATGAGGAGATTCAATCAACAGAAGTCCCGCAATCAGAGGACCCGGCATCATGGGTACAATCAAAAGCCACTGCCAGTCAGCGAATCCAGGCTCGACGGCTCCTAGCGAACCCCTCTGCGCTCAAGGCGATGGCCTGCAAGACGCTTCGCACCTTTTGGTCCCCCCACTTCCGGCCGATCTACGCCAGTCACGACGCAGCAGTTCGTGCAATCGCCAACGAACCTCACCCGCTCCTGTCGCGCAAGGATCTGCCCTCACTTCTTGACGGGTTCACCGGACGCTCCATCGATCCCGCGGCAGACTGGGCAATCCCCCATGAGCGTATTCTCCTCGTGCCCTTACCCTTCATGGGGCCGTACGTGGTACTGATGAATGCGACCGCTCCTGAACCCATGGCCATTTTCGGGTTCGATGCACAACGTGCGGTGGATCTGAGAACAACCTCACTGGCCACACCCGATCTGACAAAACTGAAAGCACTGGCTGACGAAACGCGGCTGGAGATTCTTCGCTTTGTGAGTCGAAGTGAACGTTTCGGGGGAGAAATCGTTACTCACTTGGGAATCAGCCAGCCAGGCGTTTCGAAGCATCTGCGCCTGCTGGCGGCGTCAGGACTGCTAAACGTTCGGCAAGAAGGGACATCCAAGTACTACTCGACGTGCGATGGTGGGCTGGATGCCATCGCAGATGAGATACGTCAGTTGAAAGCGGACTCAAAGGATTTGAGGAGAGGTGGGTCATCGTGAATCCGAACAAGACGAGCTGGAATGGTCGCTTCGAAGGCATGTTGGGTTTCTCCCTCGTCTGGCTCGGTCAATTTGTCTCGCTCATAGGCTCTCAGATGACGCGCTTCGGATTGTCGATCTGGGCGTGGCAAGTGACAGGGCGAGCCACTGCCCTTGCGTTAGTTGGCGTGTTCTCACTTGTACCAATGCTTGTCTTCAGCCCCATTGCCGGAGCCGTGGTGGATCGCTGGAGCCGCAAGAAGCTGATGATTCTTGGCGATCTCGTCGCCGGGCTATCCACGATCTTCTTACTTGTCCTGTTCCTAATCGGAAAGATGGAGATCTGGCATATTTATTTCGTCGCCGTCGTTATTGGTGCGGGCGAAGCATTTCAGCGACCAGCGTACATGGCTGCCATCTCCACGATGATCCCCAAGAAGCATTACGGACGTGCGCAAGGCATGGTTGGCATGGTGGCGTCTGCGACGTCCATTATTGCGCCGATGGCTGCCGGCGCACTGCTCGGGTTCATTGGCATCCAGGGCATCATGACCATCGACATTGCCACGTTCCTATTCGCCGTCTCCATGCTGGGCATCGTTCACATTCCACGGCCAGCAGAAAGCAGCGAGGGGAAGAGGGCACGCGGCAGTATGTGGCGCGAGTCTGCATTCGGATTTCATTTCCTATGGGAACGAAAACCGCTTCTGTACCTGCTGATGTCCTTTGCCACACTCAATCTCACACTCACGTTTGCCTTCTCCATCCTCGCTCCGATGATTCTGGCACGCACGGGCACGAATGAGTTCCTTCTGGGCGCCGTGCAGATGTTTTTCGGCATCGGCGGCGTAGCTGGAGGTGCCGTCATGTCGATTTTCGGGGCGCCGAGGAAACGCATTCGCGGTTTGTACTTGAGCATTCTCGGCTCGATGCTGCTTGGACCGACGCTGTTGGGTATCGGCAACAGCTTGCCAGTCTGGGCTGCCGGCGCGTTCTGCGTCGTCTTCTTCTCCCAAATCGCCAGCGGAACGAGCGGCGTCATCTGGCAAACCAAGGTGCCGCACGACGTTCAAGGCCGCGTGTTCGCCTATCGGGGAATGATCGCATCGATCGCATCGCCCATCGGAATGATATTGGCGGGCACATTGGCCGACTATGTGTTCGAGCCGATGATGCAGGTTGGCAACTGGGGCGCCGATGTCTTTGGTCGACTTGTCGGAACTGGTCCCGGCGCAGGCATGGGATTGATGATGGTGTTGGCCGGAACCGTAGGCCTTATCTTGGGGCTGACCGGATTCATCGTCCCAGCCATTCGCAATCTGGAGACACTCATTCCTGAATGTGAGACCGAGCCCGATCCTAGCGAGGGGAAAGTGGCAGCGTAATCCTGCGTTGATCACTGACTAGTAGCCCACAGCACACTTGCGCCGAGCTGCCGCAAGCATGACCAAGCGTTCCCACACTCACACAATCAGCTGTTTGCCGATCATCCCCACCATGAATCCGAGCACAGCGCCAAGCGCTGGCGTCCAATGTCTTCGCATTCTGGATTCAGGCGCAATGTGCTGGAAGATGAGATACATGATGCCCCCTGCTGCGAAGCTCATGATGCCAGCGGTCAGTCCGGCCCTGTCCTGCAAAACAAGATACCCCAATCCAGCTGCGGCAGGACCCAGTAGACTCACGGCAAGAAGAGTGGCCAGGGCTCTGCGAGGCTTCATTCCTGAGGCACTGATCTCCCGGAAGGAATTGAATCCCTCAGGCAGGTTTTGCGCACCAATGAATGCAGCGAGTAAAAGACCCAACCGATGATCGTGGACAAACACCGCGCCTAGCGAAATGGCTTCAGGCACGTAATCCATCAGCATGGCGAGGAACTGCGCCTTGGGGCCACCCTTCTTGCTCATCCAAACATCCAGAATGCAGAAGGCGACGCCGCCAACAGAGAATGTTGTAATCAAAACGACAGGACTGAGCGTGGCAATCCCTACAGGGGCAAGAGCAAAAGCGACTGCCGCAAGAAGAATGCCACCTCCGAAAGCAACCACGCCGTGAATAAATTCGCGTTTCGATTCTGTTTCAGCGGTCCCTTCAAGCCATGCCAGAAATCCGCCAACAAAGGCAAGGAACCCGGCCAGCCACGAAGCTGCAACCACGACTAGCAATGGGCTCATCGTTCAGTCCATTTCCAGGATTTAGCCGTTCGCACGAAGATGAACATCGCCTACAATCCACGAGGCGTAATCTGATATGAGAACGTGTAGCCCGCCTTGACTGTCTCATTCTCGATGAAAGCCCGGACTCTGGAAAAGTCGAACGTGTAGCTGTAGTGAGCACCGAACAGCTTCGACTGTTCTTCAATCGAACCCTGCCTCGGCCCCGTGCCCGTCCTGTAGCTCTCCTTCTTGAATCCAGTGCCGGCATCTCCCCCGGAAACGCCAGAACCTGATTCCTTGAGCATCTCTGTGAAGCGCAGCTCTTTGACGTCGTCATCCACGCGAAACTTTGCGCAGTAGGTCAGCTTCTTCTTTGACAGAAATGCCTTTCTCTCGGCGACAACAGCCTCAAATGAGTAAACGCCTCGCTTCTCGTTCATTGTAGCGGGCAACCCCTTGACGAATGTCTTAATCCCGTCGATCAGCATGGAAACATCCTCCTTGTAGCTGTTTCGCGAATCATAGCGTCTTCGCGGGTTTCTTGGAAGATCGCGTCGCCAGCGCACGACAAGTAGCTACGTCACTTCGGGATTGACTGGATCGACTGAAGGGTTCTTCTCACTTCTGTGCCGAGAATGAAATCATGCACGGTTCGCTTGCCTTTCGTGATGACGACAACGCACAAGTACAGCACAAGCAGCCCGTTGGCAGCAATAAGCCCGACCGCTTGCCCCACGCCTCCGATTTGCTCAGCCAACGCAAATCCGAACACGTGCGCCATCTCCCAAGGGAGGAGCTTCAGTGCGGTTCGTGCAAGGGATGTTGCCAGCCCGAGTCGCTGGCCATCCATCGATACCACCTGCAGTTTGAGTAGCCGCTTTCCAAGAGTCTCACCGCGAGGAGAGGCATCACAGAGAGCAAAATAGGCCCAGACAGGAATCGAGAATCCCAGGACGATTGCCTGCCAAACCTCCCCAGGAGTCTCTGGCACAAGACCCGTCAGCTTCTCGGCAACAAATACCATCGGCGCAAGGATAGCAAACAACAATGCGACGTCAATCCCGTAGGCGAATAGGCGTCTGGCAGCCAGACGAAAGCTCACGTTATTCTCCTTTCGATACTTCCTGCCCTTTTGTCGCGGCACCATCACTCAGATGGAGGCCTGCCTTCAGTGGAACCGATCGTACCGTCCTCGACCGCTTCATCGCCACAATGCGTAACAAGTGTCGTCATGCGCGTTGTGGGTGTTTGTTGCCTAGGAAGAAGTCCAGCTCTGTTGCTGTGCTGCCCTGTGCTCGGCGATCAGGCTTTTGGGCATCATGCGGATGGCCAGCCAGACCAGCAAAGGCAAAATCAGCAAGTCATCAAGCTGGCCAAGCACCGGAATGAAATCGGGAATCAAGTCAATCGGCGACAGCGCGTAGGCCACCGCAGCCGCTAACATCCAGCGAGCCATCCGAGGGCAGCGAGCATCTGCCATCACCGCTCGGTAAACGCCGATTTCGTCCTTGATTCTCTTCACGACATGCGTCAATCGTTGTTTCATCGCACCTTGTGGCTCGCAAACGTATTTTCATGCCTCGATCCCGCTTCAGCATCGCAACAGCTGCGCAAGCATGGGAATCGATTCGAGATTCTGCAGAACAGGTCAATCGCCTCGTGAGGCGGGGGAGACCCGCTTCGCGCATGTGCATCCGCCTGCGTCGCGGGCGGCACAGTGTGCAATCTGACCAACAGCGACTAGGCGTGCTCACCCAGCTGCGTTTGCTCTGCTCGGGCTACGTCTGCGCGAGCGTCGGCAAGGGCGGTGAGCTTGCGGAGCGCGCGCTTGTTGTCTCCGGCGATAATGGCAGCCACTAGGTCCCCTTCTGCCTCAGCCACAGCAAGTCGCCGATAGTAGTCCATCGACTCCTTGAGATGAGCGACGACGATTCGCCCCGTAATCAAGGGATGGTTGTTCGTAATGTTGGCTTCTGGATAGCGAGTGCCATGCTCCAACTCGACATCAAGTCCCGCCTTGAACGTGTGAGTGTCAATCTCCATCGCCGCCACATTGAGAACGCGAAGAATCGTTTCTGCCTCAGCCATTGAGATGGCGCGCTCGTCAAGAACCGACCAATCCTGAAGACCCAATTCGTGACAAACCCGTCGAACCTCTTCCTTGGTAATATACTCGGGAATCTTCATCAGTGGTTCCTCCTCACATCCGCGCCTGCTCCGGGCAAGGCTGACGTCTCGTCCAAAACAAGAGCTAGACATCATAGAGCGAAGATGGAATCCGATCAATTGAGGTCCGCGGGATGTGCGCCACATGCACGTTGGCATTTTGGGGCGGGAACAATCTGGTTGTGCAGTCTGATATCAACGTTTGCTGAGCCTATCCAAAGGAACCTATGTAGCGAATCCGGGCACAAGAGCCTGATCGTGTCAGGTCGTGGGAAACAGAATGCCTAGAGATGAGGGTTTTCGAAACTAACGACACACCATTGTTCTGGTCGGAATGCAGCTTCCGGCGGCAGTGGGCCGGCCTCGATTCCGACAACCGTATTCAGTGGCCAAGTGAGCGTTTGCTGAGTAGCTGCTCGGTGCACGTCAAATCGAAACAGAATCCGCATGGGCTGATGGTCAACCACCATGCGGTATTCCATTTGCTCCGGCTCTCCTAGATTGACGACCGTGGCCAGCCAGCCATTCGCCCCAAGAAAAGCCTCCCGCTCCGCAAGTGCTGTGTCAGAGAATCCAAGCGTACGGCAGCTCCAGACGAAGGGAGTCTCCAGGCTCCAAACTCCCTCATGAAGCCGATAGATTGCAGGGCCAAGTGCGTGCGACGCATGGAGGATTTCGATTGTGTCATCGCGGGCGATGTAGATATTGCCCACCACTTGAGAACCGGTCTGCGCCTTCACTCCAAGATACAGGGACCCGTCAGCATGCTTTGCATAGAGGAATGCGTCATTGGCAAGTGACAGCACAAGCGAATCAGCCCACTCGCCCGCGCCAACGATGCCATCGAGTACCGGTGCTGTCCCGGCTGGCATCGTGAGCCGATGTCCGTCTTCTCCCATGGCGATCACCATTCCTCCAAGAATGAGAACCACGCACAAGGCGACCGCAACATGATATTTCCACTTGGACGTCTCGAGGCAACAGCCTCCGAGGCTACGATGAATCTCAGTCATCTGCTTCCTCCGCGCGTCGGCCCAAGCGGAAAAAAGCACGTCAAGACTTGCATCAGGGCAAAGCGTTTCGTTGAAGAGCCCTGAGTCTCCCGCTGCTAGCCGAATGATCTACGGAGCCCACCGCTTTAGTTTGGGGATCTTCTTCGCGAACAGCCCAGCAACAAACCCGGGCAACTTCATCTGCTCCTGCATCATTGTTTTGACCTTGGCAACCATCTCGTCGCGCGTGATGTTTGGCTCAGTGAATTGCCCGTCTTGGTAGCAGTAGCTACAGTACTCGGTGCTTCTCGTGCCATCGGCATTCGTTCCGCCACCCTTGGGATCCTTCTTCATCGGCATGCTGCAGCTTTGACAACTACTCATCGTGTCTCCTTCTGCCGCGTCTCCTTCTAGATTTTGCAGGGGCAACTCCTAGCTCACAATCCTCGTCAGATGCGGCGAAGCATCCTACTGCCATGGATCCACGCGAACAAACACGGACCCAATCCTCTGAATTGGAGATACTGCCAAACGGGGGAGAATCACGCTCCCAGAGCTACGCAGTCCGGTGACAAATCGACTGCCGCTGATTGGGTCGCTGGGGCGGCTGGAGTCGATGAAATGCGCGGCAATCCCAGAACGCGATTCGCAGACGAGTGGAAGCCCCTCACTTAGAAGATCAGCGCTCCGTTGGAGACCATGAGCACGAGCACGGGCAACATCGCATCGAGTGCGAAGTGCGCCCCCATGAGGAAGGGCAACGTGGTCGGCCTCCGGTCGATGACAATACCCATCCATAACGCAAAGGGAAGGTATTTTAGGGCGAGCCATAGATCGTAGCGCCAGTCAAGTTGAAAGCTGAAGAACATGTGCTGGATCGAGAGCACTGTCCCGACAATCACGATCGTCGCCCATCGGTTTGTACCCGTAGCGCGTAGCCTCGGAGCCACATAACCCCAATAGGTAGGCAGTTCAGCCAATGCGTGCGTGATCGGCATTAGCACAACAAGTGGATAGATCGCTGCCAGCGGCAGTGCTTGAATCAGCATCGGATTAGTATGTCCGGAGTCTCCCCATAATGCCTTCGCTAGAAGAAGCCCCGGAGGCTGCGCCAACGCCGCAGTCACCGCGATCGCGCCAAACGCCCATGCGAGATCGACCTTCCAGGTTGAACGGTTGACAAAGTATATGTCGCGGAGACGCACGCCCTCTGACCGCCCGAAAAGGGCCATCAGGATGATACTGACAACGTTCACCACCGTGACAAACCAGAGCCACCACGCCGCCGCTGCACGGATCGCCCCACTCTTCCCGACAACGGCAAATACGCCAGCCAGCGCAAGCAGCAGGGCGAACGAAAGCGCGGAGCGGACAGCGAGCATTCCCCACACGCGGCCCATGTGGATTCGACCGTCCGCAACCTGAACAGCAAGTGACTCAGGCGAGTTTGGCATTGCAGCTTGACTGTTCACAGTTCTCCTTTCACTATTTTTCCTGGCGACGATCACGCAGCTCAGTCTGCAGGGCATGCGGCAAGAATTGTCCGGGAGATGCTGGCTGGTTCGCTGTTCATCCCAAGTTTCGTGCCGAGTTCGTGAACCCAACATGCACATTCGTCAGGTCGTTCGCTGCCTCGTAGCAGGAACTGGCTGCTTCAATCGGCGCTATGTTGCCGCTTCTCCCATACGGCGGCCTTCGTAGGCCAACCGCGTCGAAGCAACAAAGAGTGACCCGGAATTCCCAGCCATGAAAGGCATGCCGCGTGGCACGTAGGGGAACGTTCGATCAGCTCTCCTCAGGGATCCCGTCCCATGATTCGTATCGGACAATCTCATTCATGGTCTTCCTCGGGCGCGGAGCCGGTCGATTTTCGGAGTAGCCGACCGTAATAACCGCGACCACGTATTTGTCTTCGGGAATGGCAAGCACCGGTCGGATCTCCGATTGTGTAAACCAGGCGACCCAACACGTTGACAATCCAATCGCTTGTGCCTGCAGCACGAGGTGCTCTATGGCAATCGCTGTACAGCGAATGACGCGCTTGACTTCTGGCTCTGTGCTGTGTTCGTCAATGGACAGCTCTCGAACCTCGGAATACTGAGCTTGTACGTCAGCGATGCAGACGATGTGGACCGGCGCTTGGTTCATCCATTGTTGATTGTGACAGGCCTGGACAATTCGCGCTCTTGCCTCGTCCGAGCGAACGACAATGAATCGCCAGGGTTGCGTATTGGATCCCGATGGAGCAAGCCGAGCCGCTTCAAGGATTTCCTCAACGACGCCTGTGGGCACTTCCTGATTGGTATACGTCCGGATGCTTCGACGATCTTGAATCACTTCGAAAATGCTCATTGGTTCTTCCTTTGTCGCAGTCCTTGATTGATCTTGCCCCGGAGAGTCTTGCCTCATCTTCTGAGTCCAGCTCGCAGTCTATACCGATTTTCACCAGAACTCGAATCCAATGAGGCGAAAAGCCCACGGCAATCGGTCTCGAGGAATCGCAGAGGGTGAAGACACCCTCACCTACTCTGCAGAACAGATGTTTCCGTCAGCCGTGATATGAATTGCCGCTCCATCAGAGAGTGAAGAAAACCCGTCTTCGGATACGAGCAGGACAGGCAACACCACATCATACAACTCCCTCGCGATGATCGAGCCGAGCGCCAGAATGGGTGACGGATAGCGCGTGATGATGGCTGCTGGACCCTTGCCAATCCGGACGAGTTCCAACAGGACGGCACTGCCTGTACTCGAACCCTTTTCCGAAGGGAGAACGAACACTCTGCCAACGACGGACTCTCCAAACCGATCATGACGATGATCAATGATCTCTCCCGTCTGGGGATCAATGCCGCCCCATAGACTAAGCGGACGTCGGGATAGAAGGATCGATCCGTGCGTTTCTCCCGGGATGATCGGACATGCTGTGGCAAGAACTACCATGGATTGCTCCTTCCCGGGGCCTTGCCAGTCACAGCGGCACTAACACAGCTTCGAAGCGAGCCAAAATGCACACGTACGTCCAGTTCTCCCGGAGCGTAGTACGCGCACTTGCCGGAGTTCGTCATGATCGCTTGAGCGTCGTGCGCCACCACGGGCGAGTGGAAGGGACACGTATCTCGCACCAGAGTGACGCCGAATTGTTGGAGTGGATTGAGAAGGCCTCCCCGTCGCGCCAATTCGATGCTGGTGGCGCTCGCGAACGCGAGGAACTGCACATTTTCATGCACGCCGGAAGCACCGCTGTCGCGAATCGCCTCAACTAGCGCCTCGAATTCCGCGTAGCTGAGGTGAGGACATCCGAGGATCACCACACCGATGGATTCACCCTCAACGGAATCGGACAGCTCATCCCATGCGTCCCGCAGCTGCCGCGGTCCGACACGGCAGGACTCGAGCGGATCTTGTCCCTGGCAAGCAGACGGCAAGTCAGGTGCTTCGGGGGTCAAGCCCGCGATGTGAAACAGCCCGACTGATCCTGCTGAAGCGGCCGCAGCACCAAACGCCTTGAACATGTCGTTGGAGGGGCGCATGGGCGGCAGGCCATCGATCACAGGAACGTTTTCCCCTACAAGGCTTCCGACCAGCGAGCCAAACGCTGCCCAGGCCGCCGGAGTCGCCCAATCCGCTGGGGTCGTCTCCTCGAGGTGAAGATGAAACGTTGCGCGGCGGTTCTCAAGACAATGCAGTCCAGAAAACGGCGCACGGCCGGTGATGGCCGCGCAGATATCCAGATAGTCGGCGTAGCGGTTTGTGCGCGCACCAAGAACTGAATTGGCATAGACGACAGCGTTGGATTCTCCCCAGGCGATCTGCTGACCGAACCGTGGCGTCAAATACCCCTGATAAGGCGCACACGTCCACGCGGGGATACATCCCAGCTTCAGATAGGCATTTGCGATTTGGGTCGAGACCTGGGCGAACTCACACGGAACGCCAAGCGCTTCCCAGTTCTCCAAATCGAGCGACACCATGCTTAGCGTTGTGGGAACGGAGACGCGTCCTTCGTGCATGGCCAGATGGTTTACGAGATCTAGACTCGACTGGCTCATCAACGCGCAGGCATCGATATGTGCCTGTTCGACGGAGACCAACTCGTCCGCGCCGACAGCCTCTGCCATGCGCACGATCACCGACATGGCAAATCGTGCCGCTTCGCCTCGGCTTCCATCGAGCATGGCACGATCCGATCGCTCAAGCCTCACCATGCTCGCCTCTTGAACCTTGCCATCACACTCATCGCGGCCACGCCGTGCCAATTCCGAGCTGTTGCGCGCGATCGACGACTTCCTTGGCCACAACGACGTCTTCCAAGGCGATTCCGAGATTGCAGGCAAACGTACGTTGGGAAGAATCCGTCCGTCCAGTCTGTTTGCCGGAAACCAGATCAGCCAATTCCAGGACGATTGCCGGAAGGCCTGGCAAATACCCTTCCCGTTGATGTGACGAGACCTGCGCGACATCGTCCGTGCACAATACGTCCATCTCAGCAAGCGCTTTCGGATGCCAGTAAGAGGCGTAGTCGATCGAAACGGCGAACGCTCCCTGTCGTAGCCAGCCTGACTGAATTGTCGCGTGTGGAGGATTGGTGATGGGGCCAGCCGTCACCACCATATCGCACGTCTCGACCACTTGGCGAGCCGAGCTTGCTGGCACGACATCAATGCCATGCAGATCAAACATTTCTGCAACAAACCGCTGGGTGATGTCTGTGTTGAGATCGAATGCGACCACACGACGCAGGGCGAACTCGCTGGCGAATGCGTTCACATGACTGCGGCCCTGCACCCCACAGCCAAGGATACCAAGTGTGTCTGAATCGGGTCGCGCGAGGAACCGTGCGGCCAGAACTGAAGCCGCTGCTGTGCGAGCTGCGGTAATCACGGTCCCATCGAGCACCGCCTTGGGCAACCCCGTATTGCAGTCATTGACAATCATCAGACCGCTCACTTGAGGAAGTCCAAGGGATGCGTTTCCTGGATAAGCAGCTACCCATTTGACTCCAGCGGCCGACATCGCAGGGACGCTGGCTGGCATGGCGTGCAAGAAGGATCCGCTCTTGGGATGAATCCCCAGTTTCGGCGGCATCTCCGTCTCGCCCTGTGCCTTGTGGCCAAACATCGCCTCAAGCAATTGAAGGAGTTCGGAAGGTGCGGGCAAGACACAGGCAACGTCTGCGGCTGACAGGTAGATCAATTCATCTCGGTTCAATACACACATCTCCCGTCGATCAGAAGGATTGTGCCAGCTGGGTTGGGTAAGGGCAAGGGATCGTCCTCGGCTGCCAGAAAGAGCCAGTGGCAGATCACAGGATCAAAGAATACCTGCCCCAACTCACAAGAATCAGAGCCTCGTCTTCAGCTGATGTTGGCAGTCTGGATGCCGGAGAGATAGAAGAACAAGACGTAACCATTCGCATTGCACCCAGGCATGGTTCGTCCCACCCGAGATTGCAGTTGCACTTGCCTCACCTAGAGTCAATGAGTCGACCGTGTAGACGTGTTGGGATGGCTGCTGTATAGTTGCTCGCTTTTTGCGAGGAGTGGATCCCATGATTCGAGCAGATCGACTGACGAGAGCGTTCGGCACGCGCGTGGCCGTGGACGCACTGACGTTTGAGGCTCAGCCAGGGGAGATCCTCGGATTGCTCGGACCGAATGGCGCAGGCAAGACGACAACGCTTCGCATGCTGGCAGGGATTATCGCCCCGACCTCGGGCACCGCGTCGGTAGCTGGAATCGATCCAGGCCAACACCTCGAGCGGATTCATGAGCACATCGGCTTCTTGACCGAATCTCCGGGCTTTTATGAGCGTCTGTCTGCGGCCCGCAATCTCGCCTACTTCGCCGCCTTCTACCCGAATCTTGATGTGGCCAACGCAGTGAGAGCAAGTCTAAGAACGATGGGATTGCTCGATCGTGCCCACGACAAGGTAGGCACGTTTTCCAAGGGGATGAAGCAGAAGCTCGCTCTGGCAAGAACGCTGCTCCATCAGCCCGAGGTGCTGTTTCTCGATGAACCGACGTCTGGACTGGATCCTGAGGCCGCCAAGAACCTTCGCGAGCTTATCCTGCAGCTCAAAGGGGAGGGGCGAACGATTCTGTTGTCGACGCACAATCTGTCCGAAGCCGAGGCAATTTGCGACCGCATCGGCGTCTTCCAAACACGGTTGGTCGCCCTTGACACAACGGAGGCGCTTCGCGATCGCCAATTCGCACCCCAAGTCCGAGTCGAAATCCGCAACATGACGAATGACTTGATCGCCGCCATCTCCGCCGAAGTTTTTGTCAACACGGCTTCACGTGACCTCCAAGATCCGTCGACGTTGATCGTTTCTCTGCAAGACATCGACCGGGATCGCCCCAAACTGGTGTCCCGCTTGGTCTCGCTGGGAGCAGAGGTCCTGCAAGTTCGCGAGGATGAGCGCTCGTTGGAAGACGTTTACCTCAGCCTTGTGAGGGAGGACACGCCATGAGATACCGCATAACCAACGTCTTGCGAATGGAATGGGCGGGTATGGCTCGGACACCGAGCAGTCTCTTGTTCCTGGTGGTGATTCCCATCATCCTGATCGGTCAGGCGCTGTTGCTCTCCTGGCTTCTTCCGCGCTACGTCAATCCCTCTCTCATCGCAGTGACGATTCCACAGGGAAGCAATCTCGATGCCACGGACGGCTTCCGCCTGCTCATCCTTAGCCAATTCCAGTTCTTCGTCCTGCTGATTCCCGCAATGATCGCCAATGTGTTCGCCACGCAGAGCATTGTCGAGGAGAAGATGAACCGAACATTGGAGCCGTTGCTGGCCACCCCCGTGCGCACCTGGGAATTGCTGGTCGGCAAGATTTTCGCCGGGGCCGTTCCGGCATTGGCCGCGGCCTGGGCAAGTACGGGGCTATTCATCCTGCTGGCCACGTTGCTGGGGTGGAGATCACTGTTCCCCTACGTCCTGAACGCGACGTGGGCCATCTCGCTGTTTGTGTTGATGCCCGCTGTCTCTCTGCTGAGCTTTGCCGTCGGGGTGATCGGCTCCTCCCGCGCTCGCGACGCCAAGGGAGCCCAGGGCCTGGCCGTGCTCGTCGTGCTGCCGATCTTTGCGTTGATCTTCCTGCAGGTCAGCGGATTGATGTGGTTCACCCCGCTATCGACCACGCTCCTGTCGCTTGGCTTCATCGCGATTGACGTGCTGATGGTACGTATCGCCGTGCGGCTGTTCGCCCGCGAGTCCATCGTCATCCGCTGGCGATAGTCCGCAGCGTCAACGATTCCTCTTCAAGCTCTTCGCGGTAGCGTTCTGTTCTCGATGCCCCGCAAGGTCAAAGAACAAGCCGTGGCCCCGAGGCATCGAGAGCCATCCAACTGGCGGCGCGGACGCCGTCAGGCTGCAGTCTGCAGCGACTCATAGATTCGTGCGCAAGGCTGCTTGCACCTTGGCCATGTGCTCGTCGCTCACATCGGCTTTCAGGGCGAAGTCCGGCCAGTGCCGCATCACGGCGATCACGCGATCGATCATCTCGTTTGCGCGTGCTTGCTTGATGCCGGCGGCGCTTGCCAGGGCGATCAGATCTTCGCGATCCATGTCCACCCACTTGCCGTGGATGCTCATCTGGTGTCGGTTTGTCCACGCGCCTGCAGGGTTGTAGGCGTAGGTGATGTCAAACGCGGGAGACAATCGCCATTCGCCGCGCCGATTCATCAGGAAGGCGATGTTCTTGACGTGATCGTCTTGGTTGCGGCCGACGACATTGAATACCGCGCGTAGCACCTGCTGTTCCAAGTCCTCACGCGGCAGGCTCAGCTGCCGCATCACCTGGATTGCTTGCTCGTAGGAATACGCGCCTGCGTGATTGAAGTCGACGTGTGCGATGGCGCCCAACGACTGAAGGTGGCGTTTGCCTCCGTCGGCCGTCCGGTCGAACCGCTTGGTCATGAAGTGGCTACGCCCGCCTTCATGGAGAAGTCGGCACGGCATCATGTGAATGCCCGCCTCAACTGCCATGAGATGGTAGGCGTATTCGATCTTCCCGTACCCCTTGGGGTCTGCCAGCTCCTTGTCACGATTGTTGGAGATGCCATCGAACTTGAGCAGCCAGTGCTCGAAGCCTGCGGCAGCATCGATCTGACCCGAGCGAAACTCACCAGTTTCAGGATTCCAGGCAAGAATTGCCTTAGCGCGTGCCCCCCCGGCTGACGTTCCAACTCGAAGAATGTCTTGCATCGCCTTGCCATCGTCTTCGCCCGCCAGCACACCGCTGAGACTAGAGCGTTCGTCAAGCACTCGATTCACAAGCTCAACCAGATTGGCAAGATCGATCGTGCTAGTGCTCGAAGGCGGGCCGAGCACGGCCGGTTCGAATTCGAGCGCCCCCATGCCCCGATGGCCAACGTAGCACAGGCGCTCCACCGGATGGAAGCTGCCCGGTGCCCGCCCTTGGGCAGCGAGCCATGCATCAATGAGGGCATTGCCGAATCGATCCGGGAGGGAGTCGGCAAGCAACCCGGGCAATCCTCGAAACGTGCCTCGGGCGAGTGCCGGAAATTCGTACGGGAACTCGGCAAGCGGCATCATCAGTGGCGCCAGTTGAATGCCGCTGTTCAAGAACTCCGGCGTGTACTGGAAGACGGCGACTTCCCGATCATCCAACCAGGTGACCGCGCCGATGGCTCGCCCCCACAGGATGACGCGCGCGTCGTTATTCATGGCCGGCCTTGTCGTCGCCCCATGCCCACGTCGCGTCCTCGCTCTTGGATTGAGTGGGCCGCGCACGCTTGCGTTCCTTGCCCGTTCTGCCCATGCGTTCGACAGGCCGCACCGTCGGATCGGGAAGTAGTGACTCCAGGTTTCCTTGGACACCCAGAGCGGCGAGAACGCGGATGAAGGTGTCCAGGGACACGCCTTGACCCTTCTCAAGGCGCCGGATGGTTCTGAGCGACACGCCGGATTCCTTGGCAACCTGAGCCTGCGTCATGTTGCGGGCAAGCCGAATGTGCTCCAGTTGGCTGCCAAGCGCAGCCTCGATTTGATCACTCGCTGCAAGAGAGAAATCTATTTTATAGGCCATCAATTGCCTCTTTGAATTCGTTTTGCCATCTTATCGGCATAATATGTCCTCTTGCGTACCTTTGTCAAGACACATCAATCAGCTTCTATCAGCCATTTATTGCCTCCTGGACGCCCGCAACAGCGATTAGTGGCCTGATCTTGCCGCTTAAATACCGTCCGCGTTTCCAGAAGATCGAGAGCCTGGAGATGCAGATACGCCGGAGGGCTCACACCATGAAGGGCACGAAAGGATTGAGCAGGGGAAGAACTGCCACGTGAGAAGGTCCGGTCAGAAGCTTCTCCAACCAACTCAAGGAGTTGGCAGGCGTATGGAGGCGCAGAGGCGGAGCACAGATTTCCTGCCATGGACAACGGGGAATGCCAAAGCCATCAAGCACTTCGTCATGCTCCTCATGGTGTAGTCCCGCGTCAGTCGGCTGGCAAAACTCAGGGAACAAGATTCCCCCCCAAGATTGGGTTTGATTTCACAAGCCACAACGCTAGAGTGCTATTCGTGATTAGGGAGGCAGAATGAATGCAGAGAATGAGATCCCTCGGCCCGACGAACAAGATTCGACCAAGTCATCCAGACGGCATGGCATCGGACGTGTCCTAGCAGTACTACTCGCAGGTGCAATCGCCCTTGTTGGCGGCTTCGTGAACGGATCCAACTATGGCGGCAACTACGCCCCTGATCTCTCCTTTCTTGGATCGCCAGGCTATGAAGGAGGAGCCCTCATGGGCGGGATGGTAGCGGCAGTTACCATACTGCTGATCGCCGGACTCTCAATTGGTCTGCAACGCCGCGGCGTTGCAGCGCTTTCCACTGTCGGCGCGCTTGCCGGGATTGTGTTAGTTCCGCCGATGCTATTCCCATCGATCGCCCCATCCGAAGCCCTTTTCGCGCTGAGTTACATAGGAAGCGGCGTTGTTGGCGCACTCATTGGTACAGCAATCGGTGCGTTGGTATTCTCACCAAGAGGGCAATGATCTGGCTTGATGAATTTGCTTGCAAGACCCTCACCGTCAAGAATCCAGACTGACAGCGGAGTCTAAGTTACTTCTCCAGTTCAATGCCGTTCTTCGCGCACCACTCTAGCATGGCCGCGTGTAACCGCTCCGCTTGATAGCCATTCCACTCGTCAAGCAAGCCGTTGTGCTGAAGCAGATTACGGAAGCGGCCATAGGCTCCGCTACGACGAAAGAAGTCCCGGACCACGTTCAGAGCACCAGGCAAACGTTGCGCAACGAACTCAAACACCAGCTCCCGCCCCAAATCGAGATCGCTTGGGTGAGGGATCTTGAGATAATCGTCACTCTCTTCGAAATCGTCGGGCAATTCATCGGAGTCGCCGAGTTCGGAGGTGATATACCCTTCGCCCGTTCTCAGATTCAGGTACGCAGAGTGC
>JAHITR010000057.1 GCA_018817505.1 Candidatus Bipolaricaulota bacterium
ATTCTCGCCAAGCGAGTCTGCCAATTCGTCAAACAGCTTGAGCGTCTCCTCGCCATCTGCGGCTGACATTCTGCGAATGGCAAAGCCGGTATGAATCAACACATAATCGCCCGGAGCCAGCGGCTCAGTGAGCGTATCCAAACGCGTCGTGGTTCGTACGCCGTTGTAATCTACGACGGCTTCGTTCTCAGAAATGGAAATAACTTTGGCTGGAGCTGCGAGACACATGGGCGATCACCGGCGTGATTATAGCCCACGCACGTTCAGATCTCAGCAAGCAGCGATTCCATTGGCCAATTGCTGCTGAAACCAGTCCAACATTTCTTCTTGTGCGAGGTCTCCATCTTGAGGTCGATAGCCGTCTTCGCGCATGAATTCATGGGCTGCCCCCTCGATTACCACGCATTTGGTTTCGATCCCCACCCTGGGAAACTCGGAGCAGATACTCCGACAGGGATTGAGGATGAATGGAAAGTCCTGATCGCCATAGATCACCAATGTGGGAGGGCCTCCCAACAGATGGAGGCGCTTGATTGAATTTGAATCCAATACGGAATCATCGACAGCGAGTGCGGGAAGTCCTTCTCGGATCTGAGGGAATGCTGCCACATCGGCCGGGAAATCGAATCCTGCGGGGTAATAGGCGGCAATGGCACGGACGAGGCACCCATCTTGGTTCACCGCGGTCAATCCCGCAGCAATTGCGAGATAGCCGCCAGAACTTGCGCCAAAGATGCCGATTCGGACTGGGTCGAGGGCGAATTCACCTGCATGAGCATGAATCCATTCGATGGCCTTGCGAACATCGGCGAGCATCTTGTCGAACGTGTGCGGCGCATTGCTGTGCTTGACGTCGAACACCGTGAATCCCGCGCTCAAGAGATTCTCAAACGAGAATTGGGCGAGAAGGGGAATGGGGGCGCTCCCCTCGACTGTGAGCTCGTTCGCGCACAAAAAACGGTACGTCTCAGGCGAGTATCTTTCGTATTGGATGAGCTTGCCGGACTGAAATCCACCGCTATTGACGAAAATGATGGAGGAGCCAGTGGCGTTCTCTGGCGAGTAGCGATCGAACGTAAGTGGTAGACCGTCTCGTTCCCCATAGCTTCGATTCGGGTGGACAGCAATCATTGGCGTCGTCACATCAACCACTCCCTGGGATGAGGCTTGTTTTCGATCATCATCAGACTAGTATTCAGTATTCATGGATCGGTTCAAGTGTTGTGATAGCATTCTGCTGTTTCACGAGGTTTTGTGGGAGTAAAGTATGGAATCAATCCATCTTAATCAATTGTCGACGTGCTCTCTGGATGTGCGTTGGATCGGCGAGCGATCGACGAATGGAATCACCACATCGAATCTGACATTTCAAGCGGCCATGCGACAGCGCCGCGCGGCCTCTCTCGTGCGGCCGGAGGGCGATGGCCCCTTCCCCGTCATCTTGTACGTTCATTGGTACGAACCTGCTGCTGCCAATTCCAATCGGACGCAATTTCTTGAAGAAGCTCAAACGATGGCTCAGTGCGGTGCCATGTCCCTTCTGATTGAAGCCGCGTGGTCCGATCGTGAATGGTTTCTCAAACGCACGCAACAGGATGACTATGCGGCATCTGTGTCGCAAGTGAGTGAACTGAGGCGAGCCATTGACCTGTTGCTGGCCCAGCCTGGCGCAGATGCGCGCCGCGTCGCCTACGTCGGGCATGACTTCGGCGCGATGTATGGTGTGGTCGCCGGTAGTCTGGATCGGCGTCCATCTTGTTATGTGCTCATGGCTGGAACGCCGCGTTTCCCAGATTGGTTTCTCTACTACCCGGAATTGCAGGAAGATGAACGAGAGGCGTTTATTCGGCAGATGCAGCCACTCGATCCTATAGGTCATGTGGGACGTCTGTCTCCTGCTCCAATCTTGTTTCAGTTTGGCGTTCACGATCCTCATGTACCCCTGGGGCGTGCTACAGCATTTGCTGACGCTGCGGACGAGCCCAAGCAAGTGCAAACCTATGAAGCAGGGCATGCATTGAACGAACAAGCAAAGCAAGATCGAATGGCGTGGCTCAGACAGCAATTGGCGATCTAGGCTCCGCGAGCACAGCCCATGGTCCGATGAGCCAAATACATGAAAGAAGCGAGAGGGACATGGAAATCGTTGCATTGAGTTGGGAGCATGAGAACGCGCTGGCTGAGTTCGTAAGGGAATTTTCAGCATCAGGAGAAACCCATATTCCTGCCTACTTGCCGGATCCAGATTGGTCTTTTCAGGAGACGGTCGAGGGATTCGCCAAGCAGTCGCGTGGCGAGGATCTGCCTGAAGGCTGGGTGCCAGGGACGACGCGATTCCTCATCCACGAAGAAAGAATCCTTGGTGTGTCCAATTTGCGCCATCGGCTGACCGAAGGCCTTCTTCAATTTGGAGGGCATGTCGGTTACAGCGTTCGCCCATCTGACCGAGGCAAAGGCCATGGCACACGGCTGTTGGAGGGTGCCATGGAGTTGGGGCGTGAGATGAGTATCGATCGCCTGCTGGTGACGTGCGATCCCCAGAATGTGGCCTCTGCCAAGGTTATCGTCAAATGCGGCGGAGTACTTGAGAATCAATTCTTTCATGCACCCGCGGGACGCGAGGTTGCCCGCTATTGGATCGCATTGACCCAGCGGCCACTAGCTGCCGATCGATGAACTGCCCTACATGCGAATGAGCTAGTTGTTCGCGAGTACAGGAATACTCAAGACAATGCGAGTGTCTGAGTCTTCGCATCCAGGAGTGCTGCATTGAGCGGAATAAATCGATCGGTTGAACAATGCCTCGAAGCGCTTGCCGCCAGCTTTTGCGATGTTCTTGAATGGAAATGGGACGGGCGATTTGGCACGGCTCTTGCCGAGTTTCCAACAGATAGGCGAGACGAGATACTACACATCTTGGGGGAACAGCTTGCGAACTCATGGGACTCGACAAACTTGAAAGAAGCTCCTGCGCTGGCTCAGGCAGTGGGCAAATGGCTGGGCGGGATCATGCCCGGACAAAGGCTCCTCATTAGGGCGTTCGATGAATGGTCGTGCGTCTTCTGTGCTTGGTGGCCCTGGGGAAATGGCACCAAAATCTCCATCCGGATTGCCCCGCTTTGTGAAGGCCTCAACGATGAACAGCGATCAAGTCTGATGACTTCGTTTCGGGATGGGTTCAAGGTCTGACTGAGGATCCTCAGGCGCCATTTCTGTGCCCGCCACAGCGGGTGGCGCTGGGTGATTTTGCCGTTCAACCATCTGCCAGCGTCTTTCTGAGGACCCGATTCTCCTGATGACGATGGCCCATGGTTGGCTGCTGCTCTCAGAGCTCGATTTCCTCCATTGGATGGTGTCCGCATCGCAAGAGCTACGTTTCCAGAGAAGCGCCCCGCAGAGGATGGGCAGCGGGGCGCAAAGGATGGAGATGCTTCTAGGTCGAGGACCTGGTCGTGCTAATCGTTGTCTTTGGATTCAACGAACGTGCCATGACCGAGAATGTCGGCGATATTTGCCTTGGCATTGATGACAGGTTCAATGAGCGCGGTTCCGGCAGTGAGCAATGTGGTGACGCCGGGGCCATGTCCAGAGAGCATGCAATCGGAGTGCACGACGATGCCGATGGTGATGGATCCTTGTCGATACGTGCGGCCGAAGCGGTTGTCATGGTCCAACAGGGCGACAAAATCGCCGAAGCGAATCTTGTCTAGACCGTATTTCTTTACCGTCGCCGGATCGCTGGTCATGATGTCGTAATCGCCTGTCCCGGGCATGGTGGAGCCGACGCCCGAACCCATGCAGGTTGGTGGGACAATCGTCGTTACGGGGATGCGCAATACGCCACCGGCTTCCTGAATATGCATCTTCTGCAGCAATTCAGGATCCAGGTTGAAAGCGGAAATCCCGGGGTAGTCGGTGAGCTTGAGGCCTTGTCCACGTCCGCGGATGAGGATTTTGTCATCGTAGGACATCCTTTCTTTCGTCTCGCGGGGGAACTCCACGATCACATGCTCGCTACCGCCGTGGTGTCCGATGACATAGCCGGTGCTTCCTTCGGCTTCGCCGGAAATGAGCGTGGCCTTGTTTCCGGCGCAGGCATACAGCTGTAGCCCGATATTCGGATGCTCAAAGGGTTTTTTCGTGTCGGCTGTACAACTGACACTTGGCTCGACATGGTCGCCAGCCCACCCGAAAGCGGGATCGCCCACAGCGACGTTCAACGAAATGCCACCAATGCCGGGGACGAGGAACGGGACGCCTTCATGATCGACACCCCAGTTGGCGCGCGTTCGCGGTGGACCTGGTTGACATTGCAGCAGAAATTCTACGATCCAATCAGCATTTGTCTTGAGCATGTTGCCTCCAGAAGGATTTCAATTTTTCCTATTGTATCGCTGGATTCGTTGTGTTTCTTGTGAAAGATCGGTTTGCGACGTAGGCTTCATGAGGTTCTTGACAGTCTCTCACATGGGGTGATGGAAATGGCAGACAGCCTTTATGAGCGCATCTATGAAACAGTTCAACGAATTCCCGAGGGAACCGTGGCCACGTACGGCCAAATTGCTGCGATGTCAGGCATTCCCAAAGGAGCCCGGCAGGTGGGGTATGCCATGGCTGCGCTCGGGCGCGGTCGCCCACGACCGGAAGTACCATGGCACCGAGTCGTGAATGCCAAGGGCGAGTCGAGTATCGGCGAAGAACAGATCGTTCGGCTCCAGGCAGAAGGGATTCAATTCGACGAGAATGGGCGGATTAGTTTGAGAATCTTCGGATGGGATGGAATGGAGGAATCATGAACGTCAAACGAGCTGCCTTGCTGATTGTCGGACTGTCCGCGCTGGTCTTGGCTGGCTGTTTCGGGCCGATCGAACGGCCCATCGCGGACTTCACTTGGTGTCCCTATGGCTTTGATGGCGCGCTCGATTATCAGTTCACGTCGACCTCGACCACGATCGATGGACATTACATCGTATCCATGCGGTGGGAATTCGATGATGGGACTCCCAGCGAGGAGATCTGGGAGGCTCTGCACCGGTATACAGAAGAGGACGTCTATCATGTAACCCTCACAGTAACGGATACTCGCGGTATCTCAGGAACTGTGACCAAGGATGTGCCTGTACGGATGGCGGTGGAGATTTATCCCAACTGGAAGTTCACGCTCGGCTCTCGAGCTCGAGTCACGGGTATCGTCGCCAACAGAGCTGACGTTCATTTGGACTCTGTAGTCGTGAAGGCCAAGTTCTATGACACCAACGGTATTCGCATCACAGACGGAACCATCACCCTCTTCGATCTGGAGCCCGGAGAGAAGGTGGCTTACACGGTTGAGGCAGCTGAGTATTCTGCCAGCATCTTTCATGCGACGGTCGGTGTAGACAGCTTTGTCGCCGATTGCCCCAATTCGTGGTATTCCCCGGTTGAGCGAGTGCCCGCTGAATGACGGTGATTGCTGATCTACATATTCACTCGCGCTATTCCAATGCGACGAGTTACCAAATGGAATTGCCGGCGTTGGCCGAGGGAGCGAGGCGGAAGGGCATTCATTTGTTGGGAACGGGCGACTGCACGCAGCCGGATTGGCTGGGCACGCTGTCCTCTGAGTTGGCTGAGACAAGCGATGGCATCTACAGCTTCGATGGCATCGCCTTCATGGTGACAGGCGAAGTCAGCTTGGTGTGGAAACACGATGGCAAGGGGCGGCGCATCCACATTGTGTTGCTTGTGCCCTCGCTTGATGATGCCGTTCGTATTCACGAAGCGCTGTCACCTCGCGGGAACCTTGTCTATGACGGCCGCCCCATGCTCGGACTGTCTGCGCCCGATTTTTGTGAAATCGTATGGGAGCAATCGCCAGACACACTCCTTGTTCCCGCCCATGTTTGGACACCGTGGTATGCCGTATTCGGCGCGAAGAGCGGGTTTGATTCTCTCGAAGAATGCTTCGGCAATTACACAGATCGGATTGTTGCCATTGAGACCGGGCTGTCAAGTGATCCGCCGATGAATCGACGTGTATCTGCACTTGATCACCTGCGTTTGCTTTCCTGTTCAGATGCCCATTCCCCGGCCAAGCTCGCGCGCGAGGCGACGTTGTTTGACGTTCAAGACCTGTGCTTTGATGCCATTTCATGTGCATTGACAACGGGGAAAGGATATGCAGGCACGTTTGAGTTTTATCCGCAGGAAGGCAAATACCACTACGATGGCCATCGAACATGCGGTATCTCTTGGTCTCCTGATCAATCGAATGCTGCCAATGACATCTGCCCCGTGTGCGGCAAGACGCTGACGATCGGTGTGCTGCATCGTGTGCAGGATTTGGCCGATCGCACAAAGCCTGAGCTTGGCGGCGTCCCGTACAAGAGCCTCATTCCGTTGGAAGAGATCATTTCTCAGGCCTTGGGCAAGGGCGTGAACACGAAAGCGGTGGCTGGCGTCTACGACAGCCTGCTCAACCGGCATGGAACGGAGCTGGATATCCTGCTTGAGCGATCACTTGATGATCTCACGCCGGGCACGCCCGACCGGGTCCTCGAAGGCATCGACAAGATGCGATCTGGCGACATCGCTATCGAGCCTGGCTACGACGGTGTGTTCGGCAAGATCGAGATTCCGTTCGGCAAGCAGTGAAGAATACAGATCTTGGCGATTCATTGTGGGATATGGCGCCCTGGACGCGTGGCGGTTTCTGGACATCGACCAGTGATGTGTGATGAAACACGGGGGCGAACCTGAAGAAAGCGCACGCCCCCATCTTTGAACGAATACTACTTTTTCTTTGGTGCTGGTTTGTCAGTCTTCTTCGTAGTTGCCGGTTTTTTCTTTGCGGGCATCCTTTCCACCCCCTTCTTTTCGCGATCCGCCTTTCTGGAAGCAGACCACAGTGCGCGCACGAATGCACGACTTGATTCAACGTACAACGATTCAGTACATGTTGACAAGTCGACAGGGGCGCAAGCTCTGGATTCGTGCTAGAGAGTTGCACCCCTGATTCTGGGGGCACAGTACGAATCGAAGCCAAGGCGAGACACATTGAGCACGGTATCCCCGGGGAACTCCAAGTGACTCTGGAGCGTCGGTTCACGCGAGGCAACGTGCTGCTCCAGGCATGTCTGGGAGGGCTGTGCGGAGCTAGACTCTCGAACGGAATGGAAGAAATCAGTTCCTCAGGCTATCCAGGTTTTTTCTCCTCACGATCGACGTATTGGAGAATGGCCTCGACTACCAGGTAGTTGACGGATCTGTCCATTTTCTTGCCTAGCGCCATCAAACGTTCGACCGGCTTCCTGCCAATTTTAGATTGCGGGATGTAAATCGACATCTTGTCCATAAGCTCTTTGTTCGCCATGCTTTACCCCCTCGGGTTGCTGTTCCTATGACATGAAAGAGCCCGCGACACCGGACACAATCCAGTACCACCAACTCAGTCACTCCTTAGATTCCTGTTAGGCTTACACCTCAGCCCAGGACTGGTTTCACATCCGACTCCAGAAGGTTTCGGGGGCAGGCTCCTATGCTTGAATTCGGGAAACATGAATCGATCACTGATCTACGGTGGCGGGAAATATCTGGGACGTGGTAGTTCGTGTGGTGCGAGAATCCAGGAGTCATCGAGACCTTCTAGCGTCCATCGCTGACGTCCGCGATCAAAGCGAATGGCATAGCGTGTCGATTTGTCGCGGATGTCATAGTAGATGCTTTCGGGATCGCCTTCGATCTGTGGCTTGCCGACGAAGGTCCGTCGCTGACCTTGCCAGTTGATTGCCTTCAATGTTGGAATCGAAGACTCGGGAGCAAATTGAACGACGGCATCGACTTCTTGATGTATGCGGATCCATGTCATAGTGCCCGCAGTCTAGATCGCTCTCGATATCAGCCGAATGACAAGTTCCCTACGGCGATTACGGACAATTCCGCGCACGGTTTCTCTTCTGGAAAAACTCGCGATGAGGTCATTTGTCTTGTAGAAATCGAGACGATAATATGGCACACTTGGCGCGATGTGCGAAATGAAACCATGTGAGGTCTCCCATGCCAAGAACGATCCTGCATCTCGATATGGACTCCTATTTTGCCTCGATCGAACAACAGGCAAACCCGAGTTTGCGGGGTCTGCCTGTCGGCATTACGGGCAAACCGATCGAGAGCACAATCATTGTCACGGCTTCACGAGAGGGTAAGAAGTTTGGATTGAAAGCAGGAATGCCGGTATGGGAAGCGAAGAGGCTTTGCCCGCAACTGATTCTCTTTCCTGGCGACGGCTCAAAATACCTTTCACTGACGCAGCAATTCATCGACATCCTAAAGCGCTATACGCCGATGATTGAGGTTTCCAGTATTGACGAGGTGTATATGGATGTCACGCAAGACGCGCCGCATTACGGAGGGGCTATTCGATTGGCGCAATCCATTCAGCGTGATTTCAAAAACGAATTGGGAAAATACATCACTGCCACCATTGGCATAGCGGATAACAAAACATTCGCCAAGCTGATTGCCAAGCGATTCAAGCCGAATGGGATTGGTGTTCTCGATCCCGAAGAGCTGCCCGAATTGCTGGCAACGACAAGCGTGCAGGAAATCTGCGGCATTGGTAGACGAATTGAAAAGCGAATGTCACGGCTGGGAATCTGGACACTGGCGCAGCTCGGGCAATGTCCGTTGTCGATTTTGAAGAATGAGTTCGGCGTGCATGGCTTGTTCTACAAGGCCGTTGGGTTGGGGCAGGACCCCACACCTGTGGTTCCTTATACAGAAATTCCTCCACCCAAATCTGTCGGTCATTCTCGAACGCTGCCGCCCGATATCCGGCCCCGTGAGCTGGCGTTGACGGTCTTGCGGGGATTATGCGACCTGGTAGCCAGTCGATTGCGCAAACATGGCTATATGGCACGTACCGTTCACTGTGGCTTCTCGCTGGAAGTGATGTCCGGGCATTTTGGCAAACAGACGACGCTGGCTTTGCCAACAGACGATGGCGCAACACTCTTCGAGGCCTGCATGCGGATTCTCGCGATGCTTCCTGTGCAGCCGGATGCGATGGCGCGTGTGTCTATTTCTACATCCAATCTTGTCGATGAGAAGGGCGTGGCCATTCCTCTTCTTGCCGACGATCAAACGCGGCGCAGACTCAATCGCGCCGTCGATGTCATTCAGAGCCGATTTGGCAACAGCGCGATTCAAGTGGCTGCAGCTGCCCTGCCACGGAAATTGCCCGAGCACGTCGGCGGCTTTGCTGAGACGAGCTCGTTCGATTTTTCGTCCAACTAGTGACACACTAGGATGTCTCATGACTGCAGAATTACGGATTGGCACTTCGGGGTATTCGTTTCCCCATTGGGTGGGCACGGCTTACCCTGAAGGGACACGGTCCGCCGACATGCTGTCGACGTATGCGCGCGATTTCGATGCCGTGGAAATCAACTTCACCTATTACCGCGATCCCACAGCAGAGATATTCGAGGCGATGCTGCGCAAGGTCAGTCCAGATTTCACATTCGTCATCAAGGCTCCCAAAGGCATGACGCATGAGCGGGACACCTTGGCAGCGGTGGCTCCACCGTTCATCGCCTCACTGCAACCGTTGCTTAGTGCAGGTCAACTGGGTGGCGTGCTGCTGCAATTTCCGCAATCGTTTCATCTCACCGACACGTCGCTCGATCATCTGAAGAGGGTGGCTGACATCCTTGTGAGTCGCGATATCACCCCATGTGTGGAATTCAGGCACAAGGAATGGTACGAGGACCGTGTCTATCAGCTGCTGAACAAACTGCAACTAGGGTTCGTCAATGTTGATCTGCCTCGCATTGACATGCTTCCCGAGCCGACGAGCATTCAGACACATGACGTGGCCTATTTCCGGCTGCACGGGCGCAACAAGGATGCATGGTACAACCCCGCCACAAGCAGTCATCGTTACGATTACCTCTATACAGATGCGGAGCTCGAAGAGTGGGGGCAGCGAGTGGAAGGCTCGCTAGATGCTGTGAAGAAGGCGTTCATCTTCGCCAACAACTGCCATAAGGGCAGTAGCTTCGTCAATGCGCTACGGCTCAAGCAGCGATTCGGTCAGGACGTTCGAAGCGATGCTGATGTCTCTCATACCCTGTTTGCGAGTGATGATCCTGAAGATCGCATCCTAGAGATGGTTCGTCGTGTGGAGGCATCTCGTGCACAAGAAGATGGATGGGCAAGCGGGGATTAGACGTCGTAGGAGCGGAGGGGAACCCTACAACCTAAACGCACTCTCGCGGAGTCGCTGGGGGGCAACGGCAAATCGCAAGCCATCAAGTTTCAAACCATGAAGGGCATGAAGAAGTGCAGGGGAAACAAGAAAGCAGGGCATTCTCCCGCTGAGGCGCAGAGACGCTGAGGGGAGCAACAGCAAGCTGCAAGGCGCAGACCACAAAGCCTCTAGCCATGAAGAGCACGAAGAATTGAAGGGGAAAGGCAATAGAAATGACGTATTCTCTCGCGGAGTTGGCGAAGAAAACTGGCTCTCTTCTACCCTCCTTCCTTCATGGTCTTCATGGTGGGGATTAGCTCCGTTGGCTGACAGGACAGCATGGCGATCGTCAACTTCGCAGGAAAAGAGAGCAGGCGGAGTGGCAGTGGGGAGATTAGGCGAAGAATGCGTCGAGACTCGCACGCAGCTCATCCTTGATCTCGTTCGACGCAAACGCAGCGTTGATGCCATTGTGGCAAATCTGATGAATCTGCTCGTTATGGAATCCGAACGTATCGACGATGACTTCATACTCATGCGTCAAATCGACGCCAGACATCAAGCGGTTGTCCGTATTCAGGGTTATCGGAATGCCAAGGTCAAAATAGCGCTTGAGCGGATGATCGGCATAGGAATCCATGATGCCTGAGACTTGAAGATTGCTTGTCGGGCAAACCTCCAGAGGAATTTTTTGCTCCACAACCAGCGCTTCGGTGGTTGGATCCTTGTGCAAATAAACGCCGTGGCCAATACGGTTGGCACCCAGCTCTAGGGCAGCGCGAATTTGCTCGGGGCAACAGCCTTCACCCGCATGCAGCGTGAGATTGACGCCGGACTCTTGGGCCATGGCGATCGCCTCCCGATGAATCTGCGGCGGATGCTGACGTTCGGGACCTGCGAGATCGAATGCGACAACACCTTTGGAAGAGAACTGAGCAGCGAGCTGCGCCACTTCCATCGAGTGCTCCAACGACCGATTGCGCATCGCAGACAGGATCAAGCCGGTATGCATGTCGAATTCCTCTTCGCCGCGTTTCAATCCGCGAAGAACCGATTGAACCACCTCGCGTGGGCTCAAGTCGTTTTCAAGATGCAGCAACGGGGCGAAACGAACTTCAAGATACTGAACATTCTCGCTGGCCACGTCCTCACAGAGCTCGTAGGCTGCTCGTTCCAGGGCCTCTGCCGTCTGCAGCACGGCAATGGTGACGTCGAACGCCTTGAGGTATTCCGGGAGCGTACATCGTTCCGGTGGTGTGACTGCCTTCTTGAAATCGAAGTCTTTTGGGAACGCCGTCTCTTCTGGCAGAGCGGAAGCCAATTCCGTAATCGTTGCCAAGCGCATGGATCCATCGAGATGGACGTGCAATTCAACCTTAGGCAACGTACGAAGATCCTTGTGCATACGTTAACTCTACGAAAAAAGGGGCCTCCTCTGCAATCTGGAGCCGGAAGCCAACGCACCTACGACGCGTCCTGTGGGTGCTGAATCGCTCCGTCCAACAGGTGAAGCTGTCTGTGGCAATGCGCGGCGACATCAGCATTGTGGGTGACGATGACCAGCGTCGCACCGCTGGCGTTCAGCGAGAGGAGTTGTTCCATGACACCCTCGGCTGTTGTTGTGTCGAGGTTGCCCGTCGGCTCATCAGCCAACAGCAACTTAGGATTGGCGACCATGGATCGAGCGATGGCCACACGCTGCTCTTTGCCGCCCGACAATTGAGCTGGCAGATGGTCGATGCGTTCGCTCAGTCCTACAGCTTCCAGCGATCGAATGCATGACGCCTTCGTTCCTGGAGACCAATATTCGCACACCGCATAGGAACCGGTGGGAAAAAGAAACGTGAACAAGAAGAAATCTTGTCGGAATAGAGATGTTGTGATTCCGACCGAGCGGCTCGGCTGCGACAGCTAATCCAGCATCTTGCTACGAGCTGATATGACTTTGCTCTTCAAGCCGTCAACGCGTCCCTTTCGATCATCGATCTTGATCGAGATGGACACGCGATCACAGGATTGAAGCAGCTTGTCGCGGCAGGCTTTAATGACAGCCATCACCTCATCCCAATCACCCTCAAGATTCGTTCCCATAGCATGGTGCTCGAAGGCAATGCCGCTTGCATGAATGATCTTGAATGCCTCAGCGACATCGAAACTGAGGCTCTCGCCCTTGCCGATCGGTGCGATGGAGAAGTCGACGATCATGATTGCTCCTTTGGCGGTGCCTCGGGTAGTGCCTAATTCGCGGGATAGGTTAGCTCGTATGACGCCTGCACGCCGATTCCCTCGATGAGGATGCTTTTCGAGGTTGGATCGAGCGTGATCTGCGCCCAAGAGGCGGGCGTCCCCTGATCGACCATCGCTTCGAAGGTGATGTAGTGAATGCCATGGATGACGTTGTGGACATTGGCATGATCATGCCCTTGGAATACGGCGATGACATCGCCATCTCGAGCAAACAATTGCCTTAAATCGTCTTGATTGAGGACCGTGGGGCGATTCCATGCAGCGATTTCCTCAGCAGTATCATCGAGTGGCTGATGGACGAGCACGATGGTTGCGAACGAGGATGTCGCAAGATCATCTCGCAGCCACTCGAACTCGGATTCTGGGACGAATCCGGCGATTCCCGTGTAGGTGTTCTTGAGGTCGGTTCCATCCGACGCATATTGGACATCCAAAACGACAAAATGAAAGCTCCCAACATCGAAGCTGTAGGATGTTGATTCCGTGCCGAGAACGTCACGGTATTGCTGTTTGGTCAGGTTGTAAAGATCGTGATTGCCGATCACATGATAACTGGGGCCATTGAACTGATCGTAAAGACTATCTGCCCAGGCGAGGATATCGGGAATGCGGTTCGGATCGCCGGGATCGGCGCCCAACACAACCCAGCCATTGACAAAGTCACCCAGCTCAACGATGAAATCGGGAGACCAGTCATTCATGGCGTCTGTGAAGGCCGTCATTCGTTCTTGCGTGTGCGACATCCATTTGCCTTCTAGCGGCGAATCGATGTCATGGGCGTGGGTATCGGTGATCAAGCCGAAGCGAACGATCTCGTCGTTCGCTCCGGCGGCAACATAGGCCACTGCAAGAATCAGGCTCAGTAGGACAAGGGATCGTTTCATCGTGGGATCTCCTTGTGAAGGTCTTGCTCGCTAGAACGCCAGCTCGTAGCTGTCCTGCAATCCGATTCCCTCGACAACGATCATGCGCGTTTCCAGATCGATGGAAACCTGCGACCATGTGGCCGGACCAGGTACCGTGTGATCGACCATCGCTGCCAGGGTCACGTAGTGGATGCCATCGATTTGCGTGTAAACGTTGCCGTGATCGTGTCCTTGGAAGACGGCGATGACACGACCAGAGTCGCTCAAGATTTGACGGACCTGCGCATTGTTGACGACAGGCGGGCCGCCGGCATTGGCATCGAATTGTGCATCCAGGGGCTGATGGATAAACACGACCGTCGGAAGGTCGGTTTGCGCCAGATCATTCGTCAGCCAGTTGATTTCGTGGACGGGGATACGACACTTGACGCGCATAAAGACATGGTCAAAGTCGGACTCATCGGGGTCATTGAATTGCGCATCCAAGACGATGAAATGCAGGCCGTTAAGATCAAAGCTGTAGTAGGCGTCTTCTTGTCCGACTGCAGCAAGGAAGTCTGGCTTTGACATGTCGTAAAGATCGTGGTTGCCGAGCACGTAGTACATGGGTGGCTCCAGATCCGCGATACAGGCCAATCCAAGTTCAAGCAGCCCTGGAATGCGCGTTGGGTCACCGTAGCCAGGCCCCATGACGAACGCGCCGTTGATGAAATCGCCCAATTCGATGGCGAAATTCGCAGGCCACGCGTTGGCAGCCTCGACAAATGCTCCCAATCGTTCCGCGTAATTGGTCATCACCTTGCCCTCAACAGGAGAATTGATGTCGTGAACGTGCGAATCCGTGAAGATGGTGATTTGAACGGGGGCTGCAGCGAGCGTCCAGCTGGCTGCAAGAACGAATGCTAGTACGAGAAATACGCTGACTTTTCGAAACATGGAAGCCTCCCTCATCGTGTCAATGTGTACAGACTAGCTGGACCTAGGCAGAACGGCAAGCGTCGAATGGCTGACAGGTGATCTGACTTGTGATGCACCCGCCGACAGCGTGCAATCCTCTGTCGGCGGAAGAATCGAAAATTCGCTAGGAAGCGGCTGCTTGCGATGCTTCATATCCCAGCTGAAACGCTCGAAGATTGGTCTCAATCACTGCGTCTGACTTCCCCGCGAACACCGTGTGAATCCCCGACTTCAGAGCCTCAACGGGTAGAAGAAGAAACGGCGCTCCAGCTCCAAGCATCACCATGTTGGCTGCCTGGAGTGCCCCGGCAGTTTTGGCCAACTCGACTGCATGGATAAAGCGATGGTTAGGCAACAGCCGGATCTGCCTCTCCACAACCGCGTCGTCAGGATAATTGGGGATGTTCTTGAATGGGACAGCATTGGTGACAATGGCACCATTCGGGGCGAGCATGGGCATGTAGCGCAAGGCTTCCATCGGTTCCAGGGACAGCACGAGATCGGCTGTGCCTTCTTTGACGAGCGCGGAATGGATGGGCTGATCCGAGAAGCGTAGATGGCTCTGAACCACACCGCCACGTTGCGCCATGCCATGAACCTCTGCCTGGAGCACGTGCATGTTCAACGATCGTGCAGCCTCGCCGATGACCGCAGCAAGTGCCAACAATCCCTGTCCTCCAACTCCAGCGAGAATAAGATTCTGCTTCACGATGCCCCTCCCTTGGAACGTGATCGTCGCGCCGTCTGGATGCATTCACGGACCGCGATCACCACAGACGGACCTTCAAAGGCGATCTCTTGCCGAATCACCTCGACATTCTCATCGTGTTTGTTGGGCAAGGGCGTGATGATGCGGATGTGGGCAGGATCGACGCCCAAACCAGCGCAGATGTCAGCCAATCGATTGTTGGCAGATGATTTCTGTCCGCCAGTCATGGCAATGGTGAGGTTGTCGACAATGACGACGGTGACGTTGGCGTTCTCATTGACGCAGTCGAGCAACCCCGTCATTCCTGAGTGCGTGAATGTGGAATCTCCGATCAATGCCACCGATGGATGCAGTCCAGCTTGCGATGCTCCCTTGGCCATGGTGATAGAGGCCCCCATCTCAACGCATGTATCGACGGATTCGTAGGGTGGCATGGCGCTCAGCGTATAGCAACCGATGTCTGAGAACAGCTTCCCGATCGCATCATCCGACTTGAGAACCGCATTGAGAGCTCGGCATGTATCGCCGTGCGGACAACCGGGACACAGCGCCGGCGGGCGCGGGGCAGGAATGGTTGAGACTTCATGAAGCGAAGGCATCTCCAATCCGAAGGCGCTGGCCACGTGATCAGGATTCAGTTCGCCGGTTCGCGGCAAGTGTCCTGAAAGCCGACCGTGGATGATGGGGCTGCTGCGAAGCGGCACGCCGCGGAGCTTGCCCTCCACATACGGGTACCCATCTTCAAACACCAGAACGCGATCGCATTCCGACATCATGCGCTCGATGAGGGACAGAGGGAGTGGATATTGCCCGATCTTCAGGATGGGATGAGGACAATTCTCGCCCACGATCTCTCGTACATAGTGATAGGCGGTTCCACAGGCTATGATGCCCGTCGAGAGATCGGTTCCTTCGCAATAGGTCGTGAACGGACTGGTCTCCGATTCGCGAGTGAAGTCCAGTTGCCGATCGAGCAACTTCGCATAGCTCTTTCTCGCCAATGCGGGCAGCAAAATGAAACGCTTTGGATCATCAGGCAGTGAAAACGCGTTGCGCTTCTGCATGGCGCCCGTGGTAATTGTGGCGCGTGAGTGACAAAGTCGTGTGGTGAGTCGGATCATCACCGGAATTCGATACCGCTCAGAGAGCGCAAAGGCAATGGCAGGGGCATGGTAGGCCTCTTGCTGATCTGCCGGCTCAAGGCAAGGCATCATGGCCAGATCCAGGTAGACGCGTGAGTCCTGCTCATTTTGAGAGGAATGCATCGATGGATCATCCGCGACATTGATGATCAGGCCGCCATGCGAGCCGGATATCGCCGAGTTGATGAATGGGTCTGCAGCGACATTGAGTCCGACGTGCTTCATGCTGGCCATCGCCCGTTTGCCGCCATAGCTCATGCCGAGCGCGGCTTCGAGAGCTGTCTTCTCATTGGCTGTCCATGCGCAGCTGATATCACCCATGGCCGCCTGATGACTCCTCAGGACGTAGGCAGTGATCTCCGTCGAAGGTGTGCCCGGATAGGCATACGCTCCAGAAAGACCCGCATCGATTGCACCTTGGGCAAGGGATTCGTTCCCCAGCAACAGCTGTGTCGCCATCAATACCCCCCTTGGGAACAGTGGAACAACCTGTGATTCGATTGCTACAAAGGTTACGAACAGAGGCGTCAGTCCTCAAGCCTCGGACCACAGGGTCTCGCAAGCCCCGATTGCAGCTTGCTTGCTCACCTAGAAAGGGCAAGGTATACTGCCCTCGAATTCTTTCCAGGACCACGCAAGGGGGACATCAGCATGGGGCAAGCAAGAAATATCTGCTTGGTTGGGCATTCAGGATGCGGCAAGACAACGCTTGCTGCCGCCTTGATGACCAGGGCAGGAGTGAAAGATCTGGCGTTCGATTCTTCGCACGAAGAGAAAGAGCGTGGCTATACGATCGACATGACCGTCGGCACCTTTAAGGCCAAGGACATTTCTATCACACTGATTGATACGCCAGGCGGCGATGAATTCGTGGAGGAAATGTACAAGGGCGTTCCAGTTGCCGACTTAACGTTGATCGTTCTCCACGCCGAAAAGGGTGTCGAGGTATCAACTGAACGTGCCTGGGAAATCACTGGCGTCGCCAAGCGCCCGACAGCAATTCTCATCAATCAAATGGATCGGGAGAATGCGAAGTTTGAAGTCGCGTTGGCGTCGGTTCGCGACCACTTTGATGGCAAGTTCGTTCCCCTCCAGGTCCCGATTCGCGAAAACGGCGTCTTCGTGGGTGTCGTCGATCTTCTGGAAAATGAAGCCGTCTATTTTGGCAACAAGTCGAAAAAGGACATCCCAGCCGATCTTGCCGATTTCGTTGAAGAATCACGTGGTGCCTTGATCGAAGAAATATCGTCCTTCGATGATGAACTCATGATGAAGTTCCTTGAAGAAGAACCGATTACGCCGCACGAATTGGCGACGACGCTGGCCCACGGCTTGGCTGCTGGTGAATTGGTGCCGGTGCTTTGTTCTTCGGCGACTGAAGGGAAGGGCCTGGACGTGCTGTTACACACGATTACGGAAGCTGTCGAGCAGAAGATCGGCAGCGCCAGCGCCCCGACGCGCGCCGTTGCCTTCCACTTGTCCAGCGACCCTTACTTGGGCCGATTGGCGGTCGTCAAGGTGATTGATGGTGCAATCCAAGAAGGCAAATCCCTCTACGATGTGGTAACAGGCACAAAGATTGAAATTCGCGATATCTATGCGTTTGAAGGAACCAAGCAGCACCGAGTGACCCGGGCAGAAGTCGGCCAAATCGTCGCATTGGGCAAAGCCGACGACGTCGTGCTCGCGTCAACCCTTGGAGCTGAAAAGGGATTGCCCGCCTATGAGATGGCCACATTTCCAAGACCCGTGTATTCGCGGGCGATCACGCCGAGAACGCAAGCGGATGTTGAGAAGATGTCCGAAGCGTTGCGTGAAATTTCGACGACGAAGGGGACAGTCCTTGTCGGTCGAGATCCAGTGACCAAAGAAATGATCCTTGAGGGGATGGGAGACATCCATCTATCCCTGGTGATTGAACGCATGAAGAATCGGTACAACGTCACGCTGGATACCCATCGCCCGACGATTCCTTATAAGGAGACGATTCGCAAACAGGCGACGGCTCGCTACCGCCACAAGAAGCAGAGCGGCGGACGCGGCCAATTCGGAGAATGCGAGCTTCGACTCGATCCGTTCGAGGATGGGTACCAATTCCTCGACGAGATCAAGGGTGCTTCGATTCCAGGTCAATACGTCCCTGGTGTCGAAAAGGGCGTGATTGAAGCGATGGAAGAGGGCAATCTCGCCAAGTACCCAGTGACCAACGTGTCTGTCGCTGTGTTTGACGGTAGCTATCACCCGGTCGATTCATCGGAGCTGGCGTTCAAAATGGCGGGGCGTCATGCCTTCCGTGATGCGTTTGATAAGGCAAATCCATGTTTGCTTGAGCCGATCATGCATGTGGATGTTCGTGTGCCTGAGGAATTCACCGGAGATATCATCTCAGACATGAATGGTCGACGAGGTCGGATCTTGGGAATGGAGCCGGAGGGTAAGGCAACGATCATTCGAGCCGAAGCGCCGCTCTCAGAAATGCAGTCGTACTCACTTGATCTGAAATCAAGAACTCAAGGGCGTGCAACATTCCAAATGGCGTTCGCCAAATATCAGCCAGTCCCTGGAAACGTCCAAGAAAAAGTCATCGCCCAGGCGAAACAAGAAGAGGAATGAACGTAGAACAATACATGCAGCCGGGAGCAACTGCCCTCCCGCCGGACACGCCGCTTTCGGTCGTCCGGGATACGATGGACGCCCATGGCTTCGGACTACTGCTCATTGCCACGTCTGAAGGCACGTTGACAGGATTCATCACTCGAGCAGGGCTCAAGGATGTCAAGGATTGGGACATGGCTGTGGATAAGCTGTCCCATCCAGTGAGATTCTTCGTCGCGCCAGGTGACACACTAGAAAAGGCAGCACTCATTATGCTGGCCAACCGGCTGGTTGTGCTTCCCGTAGTGCAAGACGAGCAACTGATTGGCGTGATCACCCAAGCCGAGCTCCTCAAGGGATTGACGGTCGGGCTGGGCATCGGGCAAGAAGCGACACGGTTCACTGCCAAGGTCCGGAATGATTCAGACGATCTGTATCAAGTGCTCCAGATCCTAAGAACGCATGGAGCTCAATTGATCAGCCTCGTTCAGGGTAAGCGCGGTGAAACGCACTCTGAGGTCATCTTGCGCATCCGAGGAGTGGAAGACAAGGCCAAACTACGGGATGAACTTGAAACTGCCCTGCGAGATCTGCAGGCCGTATGAAGATGATTGAGGTCTCGACCCGTGAGCGAGAAGCCTTCATTGACATAACGGACCGGATTAACGGGATCATCCACGCGAACTCACGGGCAAGTGGCGCATGTTTGGTGTTCTGCCCCCATACGACGGCCGCAGTTACCGTCAATGAGTGCGCGGATCCGGCCGTAGTTCTTGATATGAAGATGGCGCTGGATGACTTGGTGGCTGATGTTGCCCCGTGGGAGCATGTTGAGGGTAACTCGCCAGCGCATGTAAAAGCAAGTTTAATGGGCTCTTCAGTGATGGTGCCCATTGTAGATGGAGAGCTTGGATTGGGCAGGTGGCAAGGTCTTTTTTTCTGCGAATTTGACGGGCCGCGAACGCGAGAGGTTTGGGTACAGGTTTTATCTTGACCCCTCATGATTCGTAAAGTACAATCCGCGCGAATCGAGTTGAAGTGCCAGCGTAGCTCAATCGGCAGAGCAACGGATTTGTAATCCGTAGGTTGCCAGTTCGATTCTGGCCGCTGGCTCAGTTCGATTTATGTAGGAGGGGTACCGAAGTGGCCAAACGGGGCGGACTGTAAATCCGTTGGTGTACGCCTACGGGGGTTCGAATCCCTCCCCCTCCAATAGCTGTTGTAGTTGCGATATATTGGGAGTTTCGGTTACACTCCGAACTCGGAGAATCGAGACGCCCGTGTAGCTCAGTCGGTAGAGCACCCCCTTGGTAAGGGGGAGGTCATCGGTTCGATTCCGATCGCGGGCTTTTGCTCGTGACGGACAGGTTTCCATCATGGAGAGCAAACATTAAGAGACGCCGTGGGGTTTGTCTCACAGGAGGTTTTGGCGATGGCGAAAGAAGCATTTGTGAGGAACAAGCCTCATCTGAATATTGGTACGATCGGACACATCGACCATGGAAAGACGACGTTGACGTCGGCGATTACAGGTGTCCTTGCACAAAAGGGTTTCGCAAAAAAGATGGCGTTTGCGGATATCGATAACGCCCCTGAAGAAAAGGCGCGTGGAATCACGATCAACGTTCGCCACGTTGAATACCAAACTGAGAAGCGTCATTATGCCCACATCGACTGTCCGGGCCACGCTGACTATATCAAGAACATGATTACCGGTGCCGCTCAAATGGACGGCGCCATTCTCGTTGTAGCCGCCTCTGATGGACCGATGCCCCAGACGCGCGAACACGTTCTTCTGGCACGCCAGGTTAACGTTCCCGCACTTGTCGTCTTCTTGAACAAGGTTGATCAGGTCGACGATCCTGAGCTCATCGATCTCGTTGAGATGGAAATCCGCGATCTTCTTTCGGAACACGAATTCCCGGGCGACGAGGTTCCGATTATCCGTGGATCTGCGTTGGCAGCCATGGAAAACATGGACGATCTGAACCATCCGGGCGTTCAGTGCATTCTCGAACTCATGCAAGCTGTGGACGATTACATTCCAGAGCCGGATCGAGAAGAAGATCGTCCGTTCCTGATGCCCGTCGAAGACGTGTTCTCGATCAAAGGGCGTGGTACGGTCGTCACTGGGCGCGTCGAGCGCGGAAAGATTACTCCTGGCATGGAGCTCGAAATCGTCGGTGTTCATGACGAGATCACCAAGACGGTTGCCACCAGTCTGGAAATGTTCAACAAGACACTCGATTACGCAATTGCCGGCGACAACGCGGGCGTTCTCCTTCGAGGAATCGACAAGGACGCCATCGAGCGCGGACAGGTTTTGGCAGCTCCGAAGACGATTCATCCTCACCGAAAGTTTGAAGGTGAGATCTACGTTCTGACCAAGGATGAAGGCGGCCGACACAAGCCCTTCTTTACTGGCTACAAGCCGCAATTCTTCTTCCGAACGACGGACATTACGGGTACAGTGAATCTGCCTGAAGGCGTCGAGATGATTATGCCTGGCGACCACGTCAAGGTTTTCGGCGAGCTCCTTCATCCAGTCGCCATGGACCCGGGCCTGCGCTTCGCGGTTCGTGAAGGTGGAAAGACCATCGCGTCCGGCGTCGTAACCAAGATCGAAGATTAAGGGACTGAGGAATTAGACCATGGCAAAGAAGAAGGGCGAAATCGTCGTTCATGTCACCCTCGCTTGCAGCGAGTGTGCCCGCCGCAACTACCATACGCGGCGGAATAAGAACAACACGCGCAATAAGCTCGAATTGAATAAGTATTGCAAGTGGGATCGGAAGCACACGCTGCACAAAGAGGTCTAGTCCTTCTTGAGACTAGGCATAAAGGCCCGTAGCTCAGTTGGAAGAGCGTCCGACTCCAAATCGGAAGGCCGGGGGTTCGAGCCCTCCCGGGCCTGCAACGCGAGGTGAACATAACGATGTTTGAGCGAATCACCAATTATTTCAAGAGTGTTAGGGGCGAAATCGCCCGCGTGAGCTGGCCTTCCCGCAACGAGATTATTTCGTTAACGGCGTTGATTTTGCTGCTGGTGGTTCTCGTAACACTCTACATTTCGGGTGTTGACACCATCCTCGGAACCCTAATCAAGATACTCGTCCGATCGAGCTAAGGTAACTATGCGGCTGAAGAAGTGGTATGCAATCCAGACCTACGCGGGATCTGAACTCAAGGTCAAGGAAGACCTCAATGATCGGATTCGTAAACGCGAATGGGATCGTGCCCTAGAACGATTCACCATAGAAGGCGGTGAGACGTTCTTCCTCGTTCCTGTTGAAGAGGTTATTACTTCTCGAAGTCGACGCGGTGTGAGCAGCGAATACCGTATTCCCTACGAGTACGATCTCGTTGCCAAGCCGAACGAGCGGATTTCACGCGGCGACGTGATCGCACGCAAGCCGCCTCGGCACATTGAGGAGAAGGCAACCGTAACTGAAGTCGAATCATTGCATCGAGTCATCGTCGAGATGACCAATCGGAACGAAGAAATCTATTATGTTCCTGGGGACAAACGAATTCGCCGCGATATTCGCGTTGGCGAGAAAATTCGCAACGGTGTTCCCTTGACCTCAGATTCTGATGAGAAATACGTCATCGTGAATCGGGGAACCATCGTGTCGCGCGACAAGATTCGCCGAGTCACGTTCGAAGCCGAGGATGGCAAGGAAAAGAAGCGAATCATTCCCGAAAAATATCTCTCTCGCGTTCGCATAGGCCTCAACTTTGAGGCTGGCGATCTTCTTGAAACGGAAGATCAGATTAGCAGCCGGGCTTCGGGACTCCTGAAAGTGAAAGAATACAAAGACAAACGCATCGTCACGATTCAGAGAATCGAGAAGCGACGGCTATTTCCTGGCTATGTGTTTGCTCGAATGGGACTAGAAGAAGAGCAGATGATGGAGCTAATCGATGGCGTCAAGGGAGCCGTTCGTTACGTAGGTTCTCGGTACAAGCCGATGCCCATCGAAGGGCCTGAGATGAAGCTCATCAAGCGCAAGGCTGGCTTGCTACCCATCCCGTCGATTACATCTGTTTCTGCAAGCGCAGATGGCACGGACGAGCATCGAGAGCCACGAGTGGAGATTGACTTCACTGTTGGCGAGGTTGTGGAGATTATCGATGGTCCATTTGCTGACTTTACGGGTGCAATTAAGGAAATTGATAAGGAAGCCGAAGAGCTGACCGTCATGGTCAAGATCTTCGGACGAGAAACGCCAGTGCGTCTTGGATTTGAAGGAATCGAGAAGCTCTAGGCTTTCAGATAAATCACCAGAAAGGGGAGGAGGTAAGATGTCGAAAACAGTAGTCGCGAAGATCAATCTACAAATTCGTGCTGGTCAAGCGACCCCCGCGCCTCCGGTTGGACCCGCTCTCGGTGAGCACAAACTCAACATCATGGAGTTTTGCAAGAAATTCAATGATGCCACGAAAGGCGAGACCCCAGGCGTGATTATCCCTGTGGTCATCACGGTGTACTTCCGTGGGGATTATGACTTTGTGCTCAAGCAGCCACCGGCTGCCGAGTTAATCAAAATGGCGGCGGGAATCCAATCTGGATCGGCAACACCGCATGTAAAGAAGGTCGCCAGAATTACCCAAGAGCAGGTTCGCCGAATCGCTGAGCGCAAGCTGCCTGACCTCAATACGTACAAGTTGGAGTCAGCGATGCGAATTATCGAAGGGACAGCTCGCAACATGGGAGTCGAGGTGGTCGGCCGATGAAGCACAGTAAGCGCTATTCAGGCGTGGCCACACTTGTCGAGCCCAAGGCGACGTATGGCCTTGAATCCGCAGTCGAGAAGCTCAAAGCGGGCGCTACTGCGAAATTCGACGAAACAGCCGAAGTGACGTTCGTTCTTGGAATTAAGGCGTCGCAAGTGGTCGTTCGTGGCACGTGCAATCTGCCGAATGGAACCGGAAAAACCGTCCGCATCCTTGCGTTTGCCAAGGGCGATGCCGTTGCAGAGGCAGAAGCTGCCGGTGCCGACTATGTCGGCGGCGAAGACCTGTCGAAACGGATTCTAGATGGATGGTTCGAATTCGATAAGGTCGTTGCGACCCCCGATATGATGCCCGTGGTAGGAAAACTGGGAAAGGTGCTTGGCCCACGAAACATGATGCCAAGTCCCAAAACCGGCACAGTCACCAAGGACATCGGCCAAGTGATTGCCGAATTGAAGGGCGGAATGGTTGAATTCCGAACCGACAAGCAGGGAGTCATCCACACATTGTTCGGGAAGGCTTCTTTTGAAGCTACCGCGCTGAAAGAAAACTTGGCTGAAATTATTCGGAGTGTCGGCGAGCGTCGTCCAGACGAAGGCGTCCGTGGAAGATACGTCCGCAAGGTCTGTATCGCCTCTACGATGGGCCCCGGCATTACGTTGGACGCGGCAGAAGTGAATGAAATCGTGGAATCTACGGAGTAGGTGCTCGAGATGCCAACACAAGCAAAGATCGATGAAGTTGCACGCTTGAAAGAAAAATTCGAGAGCGCAGTATCGCTGGTACTGGCCGACTACCGTGGTGTCAACGCCAACGAAATGGTTGAACTTCGTGAGAAGTTCACCAGGCAAGGGTTGGAGTATCGAGTTGTCAAAGATACGCTAGCGCGGATTGCGGCTGAGCAAGCCGGAATCGAAGGATTGTCCGAGTTGTTCGAAGGCCCCATCGGCATTGCCCTAGCTTATGATGACGACCCGGCGATTGCGTTCAAATTGTCTGATGAATGCCGAAAGACGTACTCCCCAAACTACACGTTGAAAGGCGGCGTATTTGAGGGAGTCGTCGTACCCGAGGGGCAGGTCGCGAAGTATGCGACTCTACCGTCGCGCGAAGAGCTTCTGACGAAGCTGGCATACCTGCTGGCAAGTCCGATGCGCATGATGGCATTTATGCTGCAGGCCAAGATTCGCGAAATGGCCATCGTCCTGAATGAATATAGGAAACAACGCGAGGATCAGAAAGAGGAGGCCTAACCAATATGGCAAAAGAAGATATCCTTCAGCAGATTGAGGAATTGTCGGTCAAGGATCTAGCAGAGCTTGTCGAAATGTTTGAAGAGCGATTCAACGTTTCGGCAGCGATGGCTGCCCCTGTTGCAGTGGCTGTTGCAGCTGCAGATGGTGGCGCGGCTGAAGCTGCGAGTGAAACGAACAAAGTCGTCATGACGAGCGCTGGCCAAAAGAAAATCCAAGTGATCAAAGAAATCAAAGAGATCACTGGCAAGGGCCTTAAGGAATGCAAAGAGCTCGCCGATAATCTTCCTGCAGTTATCAAGGAAGGCGTATCCAACGACGAAGCGACGAGCATTAGAGAGAAGCTGGAGGCGGCTGGAGCTGAAGTCGAACTGCAGTAATCTTAGGATACGCCCGATCAGAAGCTTGCTTTGAACGCCTGCCTTAAGGTGCTTGTCACCTTAGGGCAGAGCGTCTTTCAAGGGGTGAAGATGAAGTATCGAGAAAGAAAGTCATACGGACGGATTCAACAAATCCTTCCCCCGCCCTATTTGCTGCAGGATGTACGCAAGTCCTTTGCCGGGTTCGTCGAGAATGGGATTACACGAGCATTTACAGAAGTATCTCCCATTGTCGGACATGGAAAAGACGGATTGGTTTTGGAGTTCATTAATCCCTATCTAGGGGAGCCGCGTAACTCAGAACTGGAATGCAAAGATAAGGACTTAACGTTTTCCCGTCCGCTTCGTGTGACGGCTCGATTGCTGCAAGAAGGCGTTGAGATCCAGGAAACTGAGCTCTACATCGGAGATTTTCCGATGATGACCAATCGCGGGACGTTCATTATCAACGGTTCGGAGAATGCGTTGGTCAATGAACTTACGCGTGCGCCAGGTGTCTACATCACGCAAGAGGACACACAGCAATTCAAGGGACACATCCTCCCAGAAATGGGAGCTTGGTTGGAGATTGTGCTCGATACCAAACGGTCGACTTTGCGTGCACATTTGGATCGCAAAGCGAAGGTGCCGGCGACGACACTCCTGAAAGCATTGGGCTTTGATACGCCTAGGCTTCGACGATATTTCAGCAGCGAAATCAGCCCCGTGACAGCCGCTCAACTTGAACAATATGTCGGGCATCTCGTGGCTGACGATGTACATACAGGTGGCGAGGAACCGCTACTGCTGGCAGGACAAACGCTCCAAGAAGAGCACCTGTCTGTGCTGGAGAAAGCGAAGCTCAAGTCAATTCGCATCGTCAATCGCTATATCCAGCATGCGTTGGAAGAAGATCAGACGACGACTCAAGAAGAGGCTCTGCGCGCTGTCTATCGAAGACTAAGGCCATCTGATCGATCGTCGCCAGCGCAGATGGGAGAGTACATCGAACATTTGTACTTCCATCCAACGAGCTACCATCTATCGGAAGTGGGACGATTCAAGGTCAACCGCAAGCTCGGCCTGCAATTGAAGCAGCCAGCCCTTTACTTGGCGGATATCGTCCGAACCATTCGCCTCCTTCTGCAAGTACCTGATGATCTCTCGCTTCTCGACGAAAAAGATCATCTGGCCAACAAACGAGTGCGCTTACCCGGCGAGTTGGCTGAGAATGCCATTCGAACGGGCATGGTGCGCATGGCGCGTATTGCGCGCGACAAGCTTTCTAAGTACGCGTTGGAAGAGAAGGACACTATCCGCCGCATCATTTCGACGCGGACGGTCCAAGGGGCCATCAACCAATTGTTCTATACGGGACGTTTCTCACAGTTCCTCGAGCAGACAAATCCGCTTACTGAACTGACGCACAAACGACGATTGAACGCATTGGGTGGCGGTTTGACCAAACGTCGAGCGAAGATTGAGGTTCGCGACGTTCACTCATCTCACTACGCGCGTATCTGTCCGATTGAAACCCCCGAAGGTCAGAATATCGGACTCATTACGTCGTTAGCCTGCTACGCGAGCGTCAACGAGTTTGGCTTTCTTGTGGCTCCGTATCGCAAAGTGGTTAACGGCAAGGCGACTGACCACATCGACTATTTGATGGCTGACGATGAAGAGCATTTGAAGCTGGCTCCTGCGACCACGCCCATGGATAAGAACGGCAAGTTGATGGGGGAACGAATCGAGGTTCGAACCGGACGAGAAGAAGTTTATCTAGTCCCCCCCACAGAAGTGGACTACATCGGCATCAGCCCACAAGCGCTGGTCGGCATCTCGTCAGCCTTGATTCCATTCCTTGAGCATGATGACTCCAACCGCGCCTTGATGGGCGCGAACATGCAGCGCCAATCCGTTCCATTGCTAAGGCCAGAGGCTCCGCGAGTCGGAACGGGTCTCGAGCGCCAAGCAGCCATGGATTCGGGCATGTTGCTTGTCTCTGAAGACGAAGGGATCGTCGAATCTGTCGACGCTCGGGAGATCGTCATTAGGAAAGGGCGCAAGAAGATCAACTATCCGCTTGTGAACTTTGAACGCTCCAATCAAGACACGATTCTGCATCAACGGCCGGTTGTATCTGAGGGCGACAAAATCAAAATCGGAGATCTCCTTGCCGACGGACCTTCAAGCGATTTTGGAGAGCTGGCCTTGGGCCGCAATCTGCTCGTCGCCATCATGCCTTTTGAGGGCTACAACTACGAAGATGCCATCGTCATTTCCGATCGACTGGTTCGTGAGAACCTGCTCGATTCGGTACATATCGAAGAATTCGAGGTCAAGGCCGAGGAAACGAAGCTTGGGCCTGAGGAGATCACCGCGGACATTCCCAATATCTCCAAAGAAGATCTGAAGAATCTCGACGAGTTCGGCATCGTTCGAGAAGGCACAGTGATTCGAACGGGCGATATCTTGGTCGGAAAAATCACGCCTCGTGGCGAGTCCGAACCGACGCCTGAAGAGAAAATCTTCCGATCCATTTTCGGTGAGCGTGCTCGCAATGTTCGTAACACATCGCTACGCATGCATCCTGTCGCGGGAACAGCGAAGGTCATCAAGGTGAAGAAATTCACCCGCGAGCAAGGCGATGAATTGGATGCGGGCGTCAACGAACTGGTGAAAGTGTTCGTCGCGCAACGCAAGACGATCTCCATCGGAGACAAGCTTGCAGGACGCCATGGCAACAAGGGCGTTATCTCGACGGTTCGCCCATTGGCAGAAATGCCGTTCTTGCCGGATGGGACACCCGTAGACGTCGTCTTGAACCCGATGGGCGTCCCTTCACGAATGAACTTAGGGCAAATCTTCGAGGCCAATCTTGGATGGTTGTCGGTCCTTCGCAATGAGTTTGCGGCCACACCCATCTTCGATGGTGCGCAAGAAGAAGAGATCATGTCTGAGCTGCACGATGCTCGCGTGAAGGCTGGATTGGCAGAGGGTGACGACTACGACGGGAAGGTTGTTTTGCGAGACGGCCGCACCGGCAAACCGTTCAGTCGCCCGATCACAGTGGGCTCTATGTATATTCTGAAATTGGAGCACATTGCTGATGAGAAAATCCATGCTCGTTCTACAGGCCCCTATGCACTCATCACTCAGCAACCGCTGGGCGGGAAAGCGCAGTTCGGTGGCCAGCGCCTTGGGGAAATGGAAGTATGGGCGCTGGAAGCCTATGGAGCTTCTGCGTTGCTGCAGGAAATGCTTACCGTCAAGTCTGACGACACACGCGGACGCATTCAGCTCTACAAGGCCATTTTGAAGGGAGAAGAATTCCCGAAACCAGGAATTCCGGAATCCTTCAAGGTCCTACTGCGAGAATTACGTAGCCTCGGGCTTTACCCGCGGGTGTATGACAAGAACGATCATGAGATTGACATCGCCTAGCGAAACTGAAGAGGGCGAAGAACGCGCAGCGGGCTTCGTCCTCTTCAGAACCTTCCATTCCCAACGTCTCTATTTGATTCTTCGCCACCACGGCGACTGTCATTGGGGTTTCCCCAAGGGACATCTCAAATCAGGAGAAGGCGAACTGGATGCTGCGATTCGAGAAACACAAGAAGAGACAAGCATCCACGAACTATCTGCCATTTCGGGATTTCGTGAGACGTGTCGCTACACAGTCGACAGGAACGGGAAACGAACGCCAAAGACGGCTGTTTACTTTCTGGCCGAAACCCGTCAGTCGATGATCGTTCTATCGAGCGAGCATCAGGACTTTCAATGGCTTCCATTTGTGAAGGCAATCGAGTTGCTGACGCACGATGCGTGCCGTCGCGTTCTAGCGAATGCGGAAACGTTGCTGGCCTCGTCCTTCATGTGACGTGAACCGCGCGATCCCCAGGTGTAATCTTCCGGTTGGATGAAAGCGAGGAGCCATGGAAAATGCAGCCGATTACGCAAAGCGCAGAGTGACACTTAACGACCAAGTGCTATCCCAAGCCGATCTCACAATGAAGCGATTCTTCGCGTTGGATCACGACACGTATGGTGATGGTGCGCTTCCGAGGAAGATGAAAGAATTGATCGGATTGGCTGCATCGACTGTGCTCCGATGCAACGATTGCATTAGCTATCACCTGATTGAATCTGTCGAGCAGGGTGCCACAGACAAGGAAATCACTGAAGCGCTTGGAATCGCCCTTGTCGTGGGCGGGTCGATCACGATCCCCCACTTGAGGCATGCGATGGCATTTCTGAGCACGATCGAGCGGCCCGATACGATGTCAGATCATCGGTAGCCTGAAGGCGCAGGCACGAGCAAGGAGGAACCATGGGCAAGATGGCATTCATCACGCAGGCGCTTTCTGATTTGCGTGATCAGGGGTTGTATAACACGATTCGTACGATCGAAGGTCCGATGGGATCATGGGTCACCATTGACGGACGAACCAGATTGAATCTCTGTTCGAACAACTACTTGGGCTTCGCGAATGATCCCCGGCTCACTCAGGCGGCCATTGCTGCGATTCAGACTTACGGCGTTGGTCCTGGAGCCGTTCGCTCCATTGCAGGGACGAACGTGCTTCATCTTGAACTCGAGGCAGCGATTGCTCGTTTCAAGGGAACAGAGGCGGCGCTGTCTGTTCAATCCGGCCTCAACACCAATCTTGCCGTGATCCCCCTCCTGATGGGCAAGGAAGACGTCATCTTCACCGACGAGCTGAATCATGCGTCGATTATTGATGGCATAAGGCTGACCAAAGCCAAGCGCGTGATCTTCCCACATCGTGATGTGAAGACGCTGGCCACGCAACTAGAAGAGAACAAGGACATTGCCAAGAAGCTGATCATCACCGACGGGGTCTTCTCGATGGACGGAGATCTCGCTCCATTGCCAGCCATCGTTGAGCTTGCTGAGAAGTATGATGCTATGGTTATGGTGGATGATGCCCATGGTGAAGGTGTCCTGGGAAGTCATGGGCGCGGCATTGCCGATCATTTCGGATTGCATGGTCGCGTCGATATCGAGTGTGGCACGATGTCCAAAGCCTTTGGCGTCATGGGCGGCTACATCGCAGGGAAGGCGGAATTGGTCGAATACCTCAGGCAACGAGCGCGACCCTTCCTGTTCTCGTCAGCAGCAACACCACCTGATGTGGCCGCGTGCATCGCTGCCATCGAAATACTGGAGGAGTCCGACGAGCCCGTCCGAATGCTGTGGGACAATGCCAATTACTTCACGTCACAGCTGAAGGAACTAGGCTTCGATTGCGGACATAGTGAGACTCCAATCACACCGGTGATGCTCGGGGAGGCCAAGACGGCCTGGGATTTCTCGAAACGGTTGTTCGAAGAAGACATCTTCGCCACCGCGATTGCCTTTCCAACGGTTCCTCAAGGATTGGCACGCATTCGTGCCATGTTGTCAGCAGCTCACAGCCGAGATGATTTGGATCTGGCGATCAGTAAATTTGCCCTTGTAGGGCGCGAACTGGGAGTGATTTAGTTGACCAAACTGCAATTGCACACAGATGATGCTCCAGCGGCCGTAGGCCCTTACTCTCAAGGAATCTCTGCCGGGCGACTCGTGTTCACGTCGGGACAGCTTCCGATGAGAGGCGGGGTCTTGATCACTGACGATGTGGCAGATGCTGCCCGTGCATCGCTGGAGAATGTCACCGCCATTCTGGAAGCGGCGCACGCGACGCTTGCAGACGTCGTCAAAGTGACGATCTTTCTGAAGGACATGAACGACTTTGCCGTAGTCAATGGCGTGTACGGGGAGTTCTTCCCCAAGCCCTATCCGGCGCGATCATGCATTCAAGTTGCTGGACTTCCCCTAAATGCTGTGCTGGAAATCGAAGCCATGGCATATGTCCAATAGGCCGTGGGGACAGGAAAAACAGCCCCTGCCGAATCCAGGATTCTTCGACGCACACTGCGATACGGTGATGAAGGTGTTGGACGAAGGGGAGGACTTCCTCAGTACAGAAGGCAACAAGCATATCTCGTTTCCCGGAATGGTCCGCGCGGATATTCGTGCACAGATCTTTGCCTGTTTCGTGCTGAGTTCGCAACATGAGGGACATGAATATCAGCGCGCGTGTCAGATGATCGATGCTGTCCATGAGTTGGCGGCTTCAACAAACGGTTCGTTGCGCATCATACGGACCTCGCTTGAAATGCTTGAGGCGTTCTCTGGTGGCCCCAGAGCAGGCATCCTCAGTCTAGAAGGCGCGGATCCTCTCCAGGGCAAGGCGGACACACTACGGGAGTTTTTCGAGCGCGGCGTTCGCAGCATGGTCTTTGCGTGGCAGGACAATGCGTTCTCGGGAACGGCATTTGGCAGCAACACACCGCTCACAAGCCAGGGGCGACGATTGCTGGGACTGTGTGAGGAGTTGGGCGTTGTGGTGGATGTGTCCCACCTCTCGGACACTGCTTTTGTTGATGTAGTCAACCTCTCCGAGAGGCCATTCATTGCTTCCCACTCCGATTGTCGTTCGCTTTGTCCCAGCTTGAGGAACCTGACAGATGACATGATCCGCACGCTTGCTGAGCGCGGTGGCGTGATGGGGATTAACCTGTCCCCGTCATTCCTCGATCCAGAATATGCACGCGTCGTCGACCCCCTATTTCGAGAAGGAACGAAAGCAGGCGTGAGTGAGAAAAGGCGGAGAGAGCTTCGCGCCCAGGCAGCAGCTGTGCCTAGACCCAGACTGGATTGGGTCGCTCGTCACATCCTACATGCGATCAATATTGGTGGCGAGGATTGCATTGGGCTGGGAGGCGACTTGGATGGGATCGGGCAGACGCCCGAGGGTGTCGATACCGTAGTGGACTACCTCAAATTCATTCCGCTGCTTCAAGAAGCAGGGTTGTCTCAGCGACAGATTGAAAAAATCTGCTACAAGAACTTCGTTCGCATCTTCTCAGAGCTGCTGCCGAGCTGACAGGCGTTGCTGCCACAGTGCGTAGAGCGGTCCCAGTGAGGCGCGATAGCGGTCAGCCAACACATGGGGAACCTTCGATTCAGGCTCGTTGTTCATCGTTGAGTAGGGAATCTCGATGTCCCCCACGCGCAGGAATCCTGTAGTGCCGTGGGTGAGCACAGGCCAATCGTCGGTGCCATACGTCCGTTCCATCTCTTCCCGTGGGACGGAGTGGGTGAGGATTCCGTCGCGCTTCTTCGCGTCGTACCGTGCGATGTTGCGCCGCCACGATTCCTCGAATGAGACGGACACATAAAGAGCGGCTGATCGCCCAAGAATGTCAGCTGAAAGCCGGCTGAGTGCATCCAAGTAACCGGATGGGCCGCCTCGCGAAAACTCGATAATGAGCGTTCGGCGGCTACCAGGCCTGGCGAAACTGGGGGAAGCAAGAACTCGTTGGTTGACTTGTTCGATCAAGAACGCCCAGACATGATCGTCGGCCACAGCGTAATTGCCGTCGGTTCGTCTGGAGAACAGTCGTTCGCGACCGACAGATTCCCAAATATCGTCCTGCTGAAAGAGATCCCAGAGAATCGGAAAGTCATCTACGATCTGGAAGGGTGCGATGAAGAACTCGCGTGCCCGATGATCGGATGAAATTTGTGTCATGAAGTCAATGAACTCTGATTTTCCGCTGGCAGGGCGCCCCAGCAAGAGAAGCACGTCGAGTGTCTCCTCATTGGGTACGACAGGCGCGTTGTACTCCAAGCCAAGCAGTTCCACAAAATCCTCCAACGCCTCGTGGACCGGACGATCGGCATCGACATGGAGCAACGAAGTGGCCTGAGTCTCATGCCAGCGATCCAGTTCGGAAAGCATCGTCCCAAGTGAAGAGCCATTGACATCAAACTGAGCCGCTGCTCTGGAGCGCTGACGATCCAGAGATACGGTAATGGGTAGGTCCATGCGAATGTATGCATCAGGCGCAGGGAGTGCTTTTGTGAGTGACGGGTATAGCTCAATGAAATCGCGATCGCCTAGGGCTGCGGAATACGCGTAGTGAACGCCAAGATGCGATTCCTCCAAGCACAAAAGTCCGCGGTTGACAATCTCCTGAATCTGTTGCCTGCGTTTGGGTAGCGCTTTGCGAATCGCCTCAGCCAAACGTGCACGTTCCGTGAATAGGTCGATGCCTTCCTCAAGAACGATCGATTTGACCAATTCCGGTAGAACGCGAACTTGGTGAGGATAGAAACGTGCTAATAGCTCAAGCGTTTCGCTCTTGCCCACTGCAGGTAGACCTTCGACAACCACGTATTTCATTGTGCACCTCATCTAGAGTTTACACGGGACGTTCGGCGAATAGCCAGCTACGATAACGGACAAGGGATGTCGCACTTCATGCTCGCTTCTGTATAATGGGCCACCTCGGAAAGGAGCCTACAGAATTGAAGGATCTTATCATTGTTGAATCGCCGACCAAGGCGCGCACGATCGGGCAGTATTTGGGAAAGAATTATGTCGTCCTCTCGTCGCAAGGGCACGTCCGCGATTTGCCCAAGAATGATCTGGGCGTGAATATTGAGAAAGGGTACGAACCTAAGTTCGAGACCCGGCGGACAAAGAACTTAGCTTTGCTGCGGGAAGCTGCAGAAGGTGCAAAACACGTCTACCTCGCAACGGATCACGATCGCGAAGGCGAGGCAATCGCCTATGATCTGTACGAGATCCTCAAGCGGGTCGTCAAGAATGACGATGCCTTCTCCAGACTGATCTTCAATGAAATTACCAAACCTGCGATTCTCGAAGCACTGAACCAAGCGTCAGACATCGATCTCCCCAAAGTGGAAGCGCAACGAACGCGGCGCATTCTCGACAGGTTAGTTGGCTATATGCTCAGCCCCTTGCTCTCCAGAATTCTTGCTGGAAATCGATTTGCTGGTCTGTCTGCTGGACGCGTCCAATCCGTGGCGCTACGTTTCTTGTGTGATCGTGAGTCACAAATCACGCGATTCACAGCCGAAGAGTACTGGGAGATTGAAGCTCACCTGCGCAATGGAGAGCCTTTTGTTGCGTCAGTGACCAAGAGAGATGGCGAGAAGATCCAGCTGAGCAACGAGAAGGAAGCGCGCGAAGCCGAGACGCAAATCCGAGCGGCCAAGATCGTCATTGCAGGCGTTGAAGAAAAAGAACGACGACGTCAACCGGCAGCCCCCTTCATTACGAGTACGCTTCAGCAGTCCGCCTCTTCCCAATTGGGATTCTCGCCCAAGCGAACCATGCGCATTGCTCAAGAACTGTATGAGGGGATTACACTCGGTGAAGCGACCGCGGGTCTTATTACCTATATGCGTACGGATTCGGTGAGAATCTCAGCGGATGCAATCAAAGCTGCTCGCAGCTTGATCCAGGCGGATTACGGCAGCGACTATCTAGAGCCGAACGAGCGAACCTTTAAAAACAAACGGGGTTCCCAGGATGCACACGAAGCCATTCGCCCGACTGACATTGATCGATCCCCGGATCTTGTTGCGGAGCATTTGAGCCCTGATCAGCAGAAGCTGTATGGGCTCATCTATCGTCGATTCTTAGCGACGCAGATGACGCCAGCCATCTACAAGCAACGCAAGATTCTTGTGTCTGCCGGGGCCTATACCCTGGAAGCTGCGGGGAGCACGATTGTCTTCGATGGCTTCCTTAAAATCATGCCCGATGCTCGCGGCAAGGAAAACATCATTCCCGACAAGGTGAATGTCGGCGATGTTCTAGCGATCGAACTGATGGAGACGATGCAAAAATTCACTGAACCACCTCGCCGGTATTCCGAAGCAGGATTGATCAACCTGCTGGAGAAGGAAGGCATCGGCCGCCCAAGCACCTATGCGACCATTATCTCCGTGATCCAGGAGCGCGGCTATGCGATCCGTGACGGCGGGAGTCTGCGGCCGACGCTGCTTGGGCAGATGGTGGTCGATTTTCTACAGCGTTTCTTTGCTGAGACCATTGATCCCTTGTTTACAGCGCACATGGAAGAAGATCTCGACCAAATCGAAGAAGGCGGCATGTCGCGGGTGGATGCGCTTAATGAGTTCTACGGGCCATTCTCGAAGCAATTGCTTGAACTCGAGGGCAAAGTCGAAGAGGGTGCGAACAAACTGTTTCGCGTCGGAACGGACGTGAAATGTGAGGCATGTGGCGCCCCGATGGATCTGCGGTTCTGGAAGGGATCGTTCTTCCTAGGATGTTCTGAGTATCCGGAGTGCAAGACGACCATCAACCTGCCGCCAGATATTGCGACGCAGTATGGGGAGGGAGCGATCGCTGTGGCAAATGCGCTGGCCGAGGCAGCCGCGTCTGCTGTAGAGAGCGTGCCATGTGCAACGTGCGGGGGCAAGATGGAGTTGAAGACCGGTCGCTTCGGTCGCTATTACAAGTGCACGAATGCGGAATGCGCAGCGACCGCTTCCGTCTCTACTGGCGTCGTTTGCCCTACGTGCAAACAAGGAGAGTTGGTGGAGAAGTATTCGACCAAGCGCCGGAGAACTTTCTACAGCTGCAATCGTTATCCAGATTGCCGATATGCAATTGGTGACCGGCCAACGGCGCTTTGCCCTGCGTGTGAAGAGGGCGTGCTAGTTGAGAAATCGGGGCATCTGGTTTGTAGCAACAAAATCTGCGATCATCAATCGGACCTCGAAGCCGAGGGTGACGACTCGGTCTAGCCGACAGCCTGTCGTTCAGCATCGAGCCAGGGGCTTGAGTGACGTGTGTGCACAACATCTGGTCATGGGACTTAATGATCAAAGCAAACGGGTGAGCTTGGCCGTCTTGAGCGACAGCAAAGCTCACCCCATCAATCGATTCGCTGAGAATTATTTCGACTAGGCGGCTTCGGAAAGCAGCTTGAACCATTCAAGTTTCTGTTTCAGATCTGAATCCTGCAATTTGGTTAAGGCTTCTTTTTGGATTTGACGCACGCGTTCTCGACTGATCCCGAATTCAACGCCCACTTCGTCTAACGTCTTGGGTTGATAGTCATTGAGTCCGTACCGCAATTCGAGGATGCGTTTCTCCCGATCTGTCAACCGCTCATCAAGTGCCTTCACGAGTTCCTGAACGAGGAGGTGCTCGAATGTCTCTCGTTCCGGAGACTCCACGCTACCGTCCTCAATGAAGTCGCCGAGGACAGAACCGTCATCGTCATGGCCGATTGGCATATCAAGCGAGGTCATGCTTTGGGCGGTTTTCTTGGCCTTGATGATGTTCTCGACGGTTGTCTCAAGTTCAAGTGCCAGCTTCTCAGGGGAGGGAAGCTCGCCGTTTTCTTTCAGGTAGTTGCGTTCGACTTGATAGATCTTGCGAATGAGTTCGTTGATGTGCGTGGGGACACGAATGGTGCGCGAGCGGTTGGTGATGGCGCGTAGGATGGCCTGCCGGATCCACCAGGTCGCGTAGGTAGAGAACTTGTATCCCTTCGTGTAGTCGAATTTCTCGATCGCTTTCATCAGACCAAGGTTGCCTTCTTGAATCAAGTCAAGGAAAGGGAGTCCGCAACCGCGGTACTTCTTGGCAATGGAGACGACCAATCGCAAGTTGGCTTCTGCCAATTCCTCTTTGGCACGCTGGTCTCCAGTTTCAATGCGCTTCGATAGACGGACCTCGTCCTCGCGCGTCAGCAGCGGAACCCGGCTGATTTCGCCGAAGTACGTGCGAATGGGGTTGTCGGAACGCGACGAGCGTTCCTCGGCCAGGTTTCGCTTTCCTTCTGGCTTGTTGCTCAGATTCTTGCTGAGGTTGATCGTTGCTCTAGATTCGTTCATTCCACTCCTGCTCGTCAGTGTGCCAGGTAATCGAAAGAGAATCGGATGACCTTGGGGGCCCTCCGATCCTTTAGATATACTAGTTGCCCAGTGTTCGTTATGAGTTCTATTGCCCAAGTATTGCGACGTTCAGTATAGCACAAGCTGATCCTGAAAAGAAGAGGCCAATCGTCCGATTAGCAGTCATCTGCCGGATCTGCAAGCAAAAACTGGCGTCTTTGTGTGGACTACTTCCTCATAGCGAACAACCTATTGTTTGGGCAAGAAGGCGATCAATGCGGCCACTCCCAATCCGACAACCAGCCACAGCGTGGCGGGGTCGTAGATCAAAGGATCAGGTCTGCCGCTTCCAAATGCCACAGTCATGCCCAGAGAAAATTCAGGAGCGAACGTCCACTGAACGGGCAGCGGTTCGTGGGTTCGAAATTGGGCCACAATGGCCAGAGAATCCAAGACCCAGAATTGGAAACCACCTTTGAGCGTCAGATAGGGATTGAACCCCCAAACAGCTCCAACGTGTCGCCACTGCAGTGTGAATCCGCCGCCAGCAAATGCGTTGGCGGGCCCCACCCACGCCTTGACCAACATACCTGCGGTACCCTCGAAGAGATTTGGGAAGTCGGGCGGATAGGTGCCAAGATCCAAGACAGCGGTCAGGTTTTGAGACAGAAACAACTCAGTCGTCAGATAGGAGAAGGATCGTGTCCAATCGACGGGAAGCTCATACGGAACGCCGACGCCAAATCCAATGGAGAACGGTGCCTGTGCCCCGGTGGCTGTGATGGCACCAACGGCCAATATCACCAGCAAACCCACGATTCTTCGTTGCGTCATTCCTCTCCTTCCCCAACATGATGCTAGATCGATCCGAGGAGGAAGGTGAGGGCGCTCGACCCCTGGGCATGGGAGCCGTGTCCCATTCAGGCCGCGTGTCAATGCTTGCGATTGCCGAACGCTTGGATATCCTGTGCGTAAACAACGCAAGGAATCTCATGAACATTCGTGAACTAACCATCAGCGATTACGACCCAATGGTCGAGATCTGGCGACAAGCAGGATTGCCCTATCGTCCATTGGGGCGAGATGCCTGCGAACGCTTTTGTCTAGAGATTCAAGAAGACACCGCCGTTTTCCTGGGAGCTGAAGTCGATGGTGAGCTGGTTGGCGTCGTCCTGGGCACTCATGATGGCCGCAAGGGGTGGATCAATCGCCTAGCTGTACTCCCAGCATTTCGTGGCCGTGGATTCGCTCGGGCCCTCGTTCTCGAGGTGGAGCGGCGGTTGAATGATCGTGGAATTCTGATTGTCACCTGCTTGATCGAGGCAGACAACGGACCCTCTGAGACGCTGTTCCAATCGCTCGGCTATCTAGGCCATGGTGACATTACCTACTACTCGAAGCGGCAGTCGCAAGACTGGTAGAAGTTCCTGCGTTTTCGGCTACTGTGTCGGCGCCATGACGACCACGGGGAGCGTGATCGTCTGGCTCACTGGAGCAGACATCGCTCCTGTGTCATCCACCACGAGCAGCTGGATCGTGTATTCACCTTCATCGGGGAACCTCGCCTGAAGTAGCGGAGTAGGCAGTGTCTTCGAGTAATCTAGGGGCGAAACAATGTCTACGTCGTCATCGAAAGCCCACATATAAGAAACAATCGCATCGTCATTGGGATCTGACGAGCCGGCGGCGTTCAAATTCACGACCAGCACATCGGCGGTCACGTTGTATTCAACCACGAAGGACGCAACGGGAGGCTGGGGAAACAAGGCACAGCCCGAGAGCATGATGAAGAGAAAGCCGACAAGCACCGTGGCAACCCCGATTCGCCGAACGAATGGTCTCAACATGAGGACCTCCTTGAACGATGCAGCCTAGCACAAAGGAATTCGAAAAACGAATTCGCCATCAATGCAACGAGGCACCGAGTGCTCGAACCAACAAATCTCCGATCACGTTCTTGCGATAGGACGCTGATGCTCGCACATCGGATATTGGCGAAATGGCATCTGTAATGAGTTGACGTGCTGCATCAAGGGTTGCGTCATTCAGCAAGCGGCCTGTGAGTTGATTCTCAATAGCGCGCAATCTCCTCGCCGTAGGCGCCACCGACCCGACTGCCATTCGTATCTCGCGAATGACGTGTTCCTCGATCCAGAGGAGCATGCCCAGCGATGCGATGGCGATGGTCAATGCATTGCGTCTGCCCACCTTGTGATAGAAAGAGCCATATCCGGCATTAGGGATCGCAAGCCGTAGTGAGCGAACAAACTCCCCGTGCGCGAGCACTGTGCGCCCTGGGCCAGTGAAGAAATCTTCGAGTTTGATCCATCGAATCCCTTTGGCGCTCACCAGTTCTATTTCAGTATCGAAGAGTAGAAGAGGGATAGCACCATCTGCCGCCGGTGAAGCATTAACGAGATTGCCGCCCAAGCTACCTCGATTCCTAATCTGAACGGAACCCAGCTTCGCCAACACCGTGCTCAGCAATGGCACATGCTCGCGCACGAGCGGTGATTTGTGGATGTCTGACTCTGTGGTGGCAGCACCAATGATCAAGGTCGATTCGTCGAGGCGAATGCCTTGCATGGAGTCCAGTTGAGATACATCAATCAGTGCGCTCGGCTGCATCATGCCTGCCCGCATTTTGATCATCACATCGGTTCCGCCACAGAGAATCGTGGCGCCGGGCTCTGCAAGGCTCTCAAGAAGCTCTTTCTCATTGACTACTCGTTGGTAGCGCATAGGTGTACTCCCTTCCATGCCCTGAGATCGGCCGGGCGATCAATATCAAAAACACATCCAGGATCCTCAACAGGAACGTGAATGAGATCCTCTTCGTGGTTGGCAAGAAACGGACGCCCTCCGCTATCTCCTTGGAGTGATTCACGCAACGGGCGAAAGAAGCGACGATGGAAGAAGACGGGGAATCCTCTGACTGATTCGTGGAACGGTGCGGCAAGCGTTGCCCCCTCGCCAATCGCTTCCAAAACCTTCTGCACCGTGGATCGAGCGACGTAGGGCATATCGACGAGAAACGTCAGGATGCCCGTGTCTGTGTCACTGAGAGCGTCCAGGGCCAGCTTCATGGATTCGCTGAGTCCCCGCTCAGGGTCATTGTTGATCACGATGTGGCAGTCCTCCACGTCCACACGATCGCGAATCGCCTGTGCATCGCGTCCTAACACGAGGATAGGCGATTTGAGGTGTGCGGCCTCAATGGTTCTCAACACAACGCAGATCGCAGGGTCCCCGTTGATGGGCATGAGTGCCTTGATGGTGCCCATCCGCGTGCCGAGGCCTGCAGCGAAGACGATCGGACGAATCATTCTGACGCCCGTAGCCGCTCGGCAGCCAGCTTCACCGCATCAAGAATCTTGGCGTAGCCTGTGCAGCGACACAGATTGCCTTCTAGTCCAGCGAGGATCTCCTCTTCTGATGGGTCGGGCGTGTCTTGCAGCAAAGCATAGGTTGCCATGATGAATCCCGGAGTGCAGAAGCCGCATTGCACGGCCCCTGTCTCAACGTACGCTTGTTGAATCGGATGTAGGGCATGTCCATCAGACAACCCTTCGACGGTGATGATGTTCGCATTCGCGGCCTGCATGGCCAAGACAAGACATGAATGGACGGCCTTCCCGTTCATCAGCACTGTGCATGCGCCACATTCCCCCTCGCCGCATCCTTCCTTGGTTCCTGTCAGATGCAGCGTTTCGCGGATGAAGTCAAGAAGCCGCATGTCGGCATCGATGTCACGCTCAACGGGTTGTCCATTGATCACACATTGGATTCTCATGGCAGATGCGCCTCAAGAGCTCTCAGTGTCGGTTCGATGAGTGTGGGCTCGCCCACAACTTTGCGCGCCGATGAAATATCCTTCAATCCATTGCCGGTGATCATCACTGCGGCGGATTTTCCCTGCAGCTCTCCAGTTCTGACCAGCGAAAGCAACCCGGCGTAGGCAGCTGCTCCCGCAGGCTCGGCGAATACGCCGGTTCTGCGGGCAAGAGTAATAATGGCATCGAGAATGGCCTCATCCGATACAGTCACGTACCGCCCTCCATTGGCATAGACTGACTTGACTGCCTTGACGACGTCGCGTGGCTTGCCGACACAGATGCTGTCAGCCACCGTGTGCGCATCGATGTCCTCGAACCAGACATCATTCCCATCATAGGCAGCGAATGCCCGGGCAATCGGAGCTGAGTTTTCAGCCTGCACGCCGATGACCTGCGGAAGCCGATCGATCCACCCCAGCAATTGGAGCTCGGCAAATCCCTTGCAGATCCCGCTGACCACAGACCCATCGCCAACTCCCACGAACACGACATCCGGTGGGTGCCAATCCAGCTGTTCGGCGAGCTCAATCGCTCCGGTCTTCTTGCCTTCGACGAGATACGGATTGACGGCTGCGGAGCGGTTGTACCATCCGAACGCCTCTGATGCCTCAGACGCCAGATCATACGCTACATCGTACGAACCATTGACAAGGAAGACACGTGCGCCATAAACAAGCAGCTGAGCGACCTTGGCTTCAGGTGCTGTTTTGGGTACGAAAATGATAGTCTCCAGTGGCGTAGCAGCAGCGAATCCAGCCAGCGAGCTGGCAGCGTTCCCAGTCGAGGCAGCCGTGACCACAGATTTGCCCTTTTCCTGAGCCTTGATCACGACAATTGAGCTAGCGCGATCCTTGTATGAAGCAGTCGGATTCTGCCCATCGTCCTTCACGAAAAGCGAGGATAGCTTGAACTCCCGTGCGAGATGGGGAAACGAATGAAGCGGCGTCCAGCCGACGCGCAGAGGCTGAATGTGCTCTTCAGATTCAATGGGGAGCAGCGGCAAATACCGCCACATGGATTCATGTCCCGATTTCGCGAACGCGTCGCGGGTCAACGTCTTGCCCATTCGTTCGTAGTCATAGCGAACCTCAAGCGTTCCTAGACGCGGACCGCAACTGGGACAGGTATATTCCACGTCATTGGGCCCGTAGATCGATCCGCACGTGACGCAGTGTAGGCCAGTAATCACTCCCATGAGTCAATCCTCCTCTCGGATGACGGCGACAGTGGCAAGTAACTTGCATTGGAGCGGACGGCTTGAAGCAGAATGGCCATTTCAATGGCGGGACGTAGCGAAATGGCTTCATGATTCGCTCCCGTCACACGGCTATCAGTGACCGAGAAATCTGCGGCCAATGTCAATCGGAAACCCGCCGTGTCATAGACCCATCCGCCGTCCTCTGCACGCGCCAACGATGACGTTGCCCCTTCGTCGCGGCGCGCGATCGTCTCTCCTTGAATCCAGTACGCGTTGTCGACTTCGGCATCAAATCCTTCGCGGGTCAAGAACAAACGAGGCTTGTCGCGATAGGGTCGACCTTGATGGACGCAGAAGGTCGCGCAGTTTCCACATTCGTTACAGAGTTCGTCGATGTGGACGATCTGACGCGATTGCTGGATTGTCACGCGTTCTGTTCCGCGGGGACTGAGGTGGCCGTCGGCGATTCCGAATAGGCTCAACTCGCGATCAAATGGCTCAATTCGAAGCCCAATATTGGCTCGATTGGGACAGACATCGACGCATTTGTCACACAGCAACTGACACTGCAAGCAACGCTCGGCCTCAAGAGCCGCCTCATCCCGTGTGAAGGTCGCCTCGACGAGGTCAAATCCGGTCCGCCGGTCTGCGGCAAGAAACGCGGGCTGATACTGGGCCACTTGCTGAGCGCGGGAAGCCTTGAGATCGCCCCAGTCGAGAACCTCGAGCTGCAATTCTGGCAGTTGAGGGGGAGAGAAGGTGACGTTTAGCTGTTCGCAAATCGTTGCGGCCGCTCTACGTCCATCGGCGCAGGCAGCGATAATGATGGCGGGGCCCCGGGTGATGTCGCCCCCTGCATAGACCCTTGCCAAGTCCGTCTGGCCGGTTGGGAGCACGTCAA
>JAHITR010000058.1 GCA_018817505.1 Candidatus Bipolaricaulota bacterium
AAGGATCGACGTTGGCGTTGGCATCAATCACCTGGACGTACACCGGGTCGCGACCGATCCAGAACAGATCCTTGTCGGCTCGGTTTTCGTTGGTGAAGCTGGTGATCGAATGCTGCTTCTCTTCAATGTAGGCCGTAGCCAGCTTGAAGTCGTCGGCATCGTTCGGATCCAGGTAGTAGGCGACCAATACGTCGCGCACATACAGGTCATTGAACTCAAGATCGCGAAGGATCTGGTTCAAGTTGACCTGGAACACACCTGTAGAGACACCCGTTTCCTGGGCATAGAACGTCACCTTGACAAAGCCGTCAGCATTCGTGGTATCGAATGCCACAACATTGTCATCGGCTGCAACAGGATATTGGATGTAGCGGGTTTCGTAGATGTTGTACCAACGAATCGGTTCAGCATTGGCAGGCAATGCCCCAGGACCGCCAAATCGCGCGCCCGTATCATCTTGGAATCCACCGTCCTGCAAGAAGCCGCAGAACGAGTTCACGAGAATGAAGTCGCCATCCGTGTCGAGGTTCCAGGAACCCGGATTGACGAGGATGGTGACGGGCACCCATTCCACTTCGTTGCAGTTCAGGTTTTCGTCAGGGTCAACGACCGTGATCGAAGCAGAACCGTTGGCGTCTTTGTAGATCTGCTGATCCCAGGAAATGGTGGCTTCGGTATCGATGATCTTCATCAGACCAATCGCTACGTCTGTCGCATCATTGGGATCCTGGTACATGCCGATCAGGGTATCCATGTTCTCGAAGCGACCGATGATGTAATCGTTCGTCCCGTTCACCCAGGCGGATGGAGGATCAGCCGGCAACCCTAGACCGTAATAAACACCCACCGCATTCACGAGGATCGGCCCAGGCTCGACACTCACGCGGTCATCGGCAAAGCCGACGGTGACTCCGGGGTTGGGAGCATACAGGTAGTGGCCCCATTGGAATTCGTCAACCACCCCGGCAGCTGTGGGCACATCGACGACGTGACCATGCTGTCGCTCAATGTCGAAGTTCTCGCGGGAGCCAATTTGGAAAGCGCGGTTGGACACAAAGACACCGGTATCAGCACCTGTTTCCTCTAGGAAGTCCCCAACGGGGTTTGCAGGGTCGAAATCTCCGCACCCGCAAAGCTCCCAAACGATATATGCGCCAGTTTTCGGATCCATAATCTTCAAATCAGGCTGCATCTTGTCACGCACATCGCAGTCAATGTTCTGGTCGTTGTCAATGACGACGATCCAAATCTCGTCACCTTCTTGTATGTTCGTCACGCGATTCTGGCCATTCTTGTCGGACGAGAAATACATCTGTGCGTCCGTAGCAAGCGCAGAAACGGTGAACAGCGTCACAACAAGCAGTGTCATGACACTCAGTACACCTAGTTGCTTTTTCAACGTCGTACCTCCTATTTCAAACGCAAGGATGGCTTGATGGAATCCCCCTTGAGTCTCTTCCACCAGCTTCATTTCGGGAGCTCGCAGTGCCTTGGAGGCACGTCGGGCTCCACAAGAATTCGTCTTCCTCGTCGAGGCCTACCAAGGTTCAACGAGGCCACTTGTTTCAAGCTCGTATTCTACTGTAATCGGGCGCCAAGGAAAAAAATTGATTCGCAATACTCCTGCCATTCTCGTCTGTCGCAGAACGGCTGGACATATGCCTCTGAATTCGTGAGATACCCATTACATTGCACAACGCGATGGCATGCTCGCTCACGTCGCATCTACAGGCGCGACGTTTGCTACCAACGGCGCCTCGGCCGCGACACTTGGTTCAACCCTGGTGAGGCAATGGATTCGGGAATGCACTTGATGAAAGGCTGGGCAGAAGATGCGCCACTCTATCTTGCGATGGGGGATGGTGCGAAACGAGCCCCCAATGAAACGAGGGGGCACAGCGTTGGCTGTACCCCCTGCAACAATTTTTGTGCATGACAACTGCCCACCGGGGGCAGTTGCAAAGGACCCGAAAGGATCCAGAGAACGCGCTACGTTCCCTTGACTATTCGGTCCCTACTTCTTCGGTTTCGTCCCCACCAAGGAGGCCGCCCAAGGAGAACTCGGCCGACAACACCAGCGTGTTGCCAAGCGTTTCTTCCAAAATGTAGGCTGCGTCAACATACAGTCCGGCTACGTTGATTCCAGCACCTACCGTCAGGTAGTAGTCTTGGAAGTTGTTCGTCAGAACCACGCCACCGCGCAGTGCCAACTCGTCAATCACTTGGAATTCCATGCCCACGTGCGTGTCGCCAAGGCTGCTGCCGTCAAAGTCGACGTCTGCTGCCAGCACAAACTTGTCATCTGCAAGACTCATCGCCAATCCGGCTTTGTACAGACCGCTGATGACGTCAGTGGCTCCGCCATTCCACTCAATCGTGG
>JAHITR010000059.1 GCA_018817505.1 Candidatus Bipolaricaulota bacterium
AGCAGGCACTGATGTCGAACGTTCCAACACTTCGACATGACGCACGGCTGACGCGATCGCTTCGCGACATGATGATCGAGGGCACGCCGAAACGATCCGACATGCTCGACGCAACAAGACCAAGAATCCCCTCATTCCAGTACTCGCCTGAGAGAATGACCAAACCCAATTCCTTGGGATCTACACCCTTCACACGAATCATCTCATCGGCCTGGGCAATCATGTCAGCTTGAGCGATCTCTCGGTCTTTGTTGTAGTCGATGAGGATTTCCGCCAAGTATTCAGCCTGGTCCTGAGTCTCAGTGATCAGCAACAGGAACGCCACTTTCGGATCTCCGGAACGATTGGCTGCGTTTAGCTTGGGAGCCACGAGATAGCCAACATCCATGGCATTGATCTTCTTCGGATTGATGGATAGCTTTTCCATCAGCGCCCGCAAGCCAAGAGACGATCCCTGTCCCTTGGATATCAGGGAAAAAGCTTCTCGTACAAACGCCCGATTCTCGGATTCCCCATTGCGAGACAGAGGAACCAAGTCGGCGATGGTCCCCAGCGCCACCAAATCGAGCAAATGCGTGGGAAGCGGAACGCCAAGACGTTCATGAAGTCCACAAATCAGCTTGTAGGCCACACCTACGCCTGACAGATCTTTGTTGGGGTAGCCGTCACCTTCTTGATGAGGATCGATGATAGCGACGGCCTTGGGCAACCCGCCTGTGGGGAGATGATGGTCGGTGACGATCGTGTCGATGCCAGCTCGCTTCAGCAATTCGATTTCTTCCTCATTGCCGATGCCACAATCTACAGTGATGACGAGCGAAAACCCTTCTTCGATGGCCCGCAAGACAAACGGTTTGGAAAGACCATGGCCCCGTTCGCGGTCACCGACATCGACTTTGACAGAGTTCTTCGGAAGGAAGGGACGAATCCCCCGATACAGCACCGCAGCGCCTGTGAGGCCATCGGCATCAAAATCACCGTGAATGAATAATCGCTCAGATCGGGCAACTGCCGTTTGAAGACGATCCAGTGCTTCAGACATGCCATCCATCAAGAACGGTGAATGGAAGCTCTGCATGCTGGGATCAATGAGATCGTTCCAATCCCGGCCGCCACGCTGCGCGAGGAGAACGGCAAAGGCCTGTGCACAACTAAGGGATGATTGGATAGCTGAGATGAGCGGTTCACTCGGAAGGGGAGAAAGTTCCCAGTTTCTCCCCTTCCAGAGGACAGATCTCATTTGGCGGCTTTTCTTCCTCCGGCCTTCATCGTCCACGCGTAGAGAATCGGGTTCGCGATATACATCGACGAGTACGTTCCCACGACGACTCCGATGAGTAGCGCCAGCGAGAATCCTCTAAGCACGGCTCCACCGAAGATGAACAGAATGATGACGGGGATGAACGTCGTAATCGAGGTGTTCAACGTGCGGCTCAACGATTGATTGACGGAGAGGTTGATGACCTCGAACACGGATTTGCGTTTTTCAAGCTTCAGGTTCTCGCGAATTCGGTCGTAGATTACGATCGTGTCGTTCAGCGAATATCCGACAATGGTCAAGAAGGCAGCGATTGTAGCCAAATTGATCTCCACTTGAAAAATCGCGAATACTCCCAGCGCGATAATCACGTCATGAAGAATGGCGACCACGGCTCCAACAGCATATCGGAGACGGAATCGCCAGGAAATGTAGACGAGGATGGCAACCAGTGCCAGCAGAATCGACTGCCAGCCCTTCTCAGCCAATTCCCGGCTCACTTGTTGTCCGATCAGTCGGCGACTAATTCCCTGTGCTTGAACTGGGAAGTCACGCTGCAACATGGTGACGACATCGTCTGCTGTGTCGGAATCATCCAGCTGCATGGTGATGATCTTCTTGTTGCCGTCTGCATCTTGGATCACGCTCTTGGCTAGATCTACGTCGCCTGCGGGAATATTGCCTAGTGCAGCACGGATCTCGGCAGTATCAACGGCCTCAGTGAACAGAACTGTAAATTCCATTCCTCCGGTGAAGTCGATACCCATGCGCAGTCCGCGAACCCCTGGGATCAATACGATCATGCTGATCACAATCAGCAACAGAGATATGGGTAGAAAAACCTTGGTCTTACCGAGGAAATCGAACTGCCGCATGCGCTGCCTCCCTTAAACTGCCTGAACCTTGTGCGTCCACCGAGACTTGATCCGAGCGGCTTTGTTCGGATGAATCGTGTTTCGCTTTGCCGCCTTGTCTACTGCTTTGGCCAATTCGGGCAACAATGCAGATGCGGCTTTTTTGTCATTCGCATCGAGTAGAAGGCGAATCTGTTTCAAGACCTTACGGATCTCAGCTTTCTTTGACCTGTTTAGACCACGGCGCTTGGTATTCTGACGTAGTCTCTTCTTCGCGGAAGCTATATGTGGAATTTTTATCACCTCGTCCTTGAATCTCGTTTAGAACTGCGTTGTCATAGGTACGGGAAATGTTAGCTGACGGCGAGAAGCGAATCAAGCCTGGACCAGATTCCTGTCGGCAAACTTAGCAGCCTGCCGACTCTGGGAGGAGACACTTCTCCCCAAGCGAATCCGTGATTGATGTCCAGATCTGGGTTTTCTGGAGCGTAAGAGTCAGTGATCAAGGGGATTTCCGGTTGTTTTTCGAGTTTCTTGCAGATTGTTCTGGACGTCTCTGACTGCTAGGATGATCCTGTTTTCAATTCGTGCTGTCTCGTCCGGGGGGGAGGGGTTCATGCAGTTCATCGTCAAGCGTGATGGTCGCGTCGTGCCGTTCAATGAAGCCAAGATAACGACAGCGATTTGGAAAGCAATGCGCTCTGTCAGAGATCCTGATGAAGCGGCGGCAAGCACGTTATCCCAGCAGGTGACTGCGACGCTAGGCGAGCGTTTCGTCGGCGAAAACCCTACAGTAGAAGAGATTCAGGACGTTGTCGAAGAAGCACTCATTGCTGCGGGCTGGTCTCAAACTGCCAAGGCATACATCCTCCACCGCAAAAAACATGAAGACTTGCGCGAAATGCGCGGACGACTTACAGAACTCCCTTTGGTGGAGGATTACCTCAATGATCGTGATTGGAGAATCCGTGAAAACTCCAACATGACGTTCTCTCTCCAGGGGCTGAATACCCATATCACCGACAAGATCATCTCCCGCTACTGGTTGGGGAGGATCTATGATGACGAGATTTGTTCGGCTCATGAATCGGGTGATTTGCATATCCACGACCTAGGCACACTGGGTGCCTATTGCGTGGGCTGGGATTTGCGTGACATTCTATTGCGTGGATTCCGTGGCGTGCGCGGAAAAATCGAATCCCGACCCGCCAAGCATTTCCGCGTAGCACTGCTCCAGATGGTGAACTTCCTCTACACGCTGCAAGGAGAATCTGCGGGGGCTCAGGCGTTGTCTAATGTGGATACTTACTTGGCTCCCTTCATTCGAGCTGATGGACTCGCGTACGCTGAAGTGAAGCAGAATCTGCAAGAGTTCATCTACAACATGAACGTGCCCACTCGTGTGGGATTTCAAACACCCTTCACCAATGTGACCATGGATCTGCATGTCCCCAGACACATGCAAGCCGAACCCGTCATTCTTGGCGGTGTGCTGCAAGATTCTGTTTATGGAGACTTCCAGCCGGAAATGGACCTGTTCAATCGTGCATTTGCCGAGATCCTTCTTGAAGGCGATATGCAAGGGCGACCGTTCACGTTTCCGATTCCAACATACAACATCACCAAGGACTTCGATTGGGATAACCCCGTGTTGGAGCCTCTTTGGGAGGTGACGGCGAAGTACGGAATCCCCTACTTTTCCAATTTTATCAATTCAGATATGCATCCTGAGGATGCTCGTTCGATGTGTTGTCGCTTGCGCATCGACAACCGTGAGCTTCGATCACGCGGAGGTGGATTGTTTGGCGCGAATCCGCTGACAGGCTCCATTGGCGTCGTGACGCTCAATCTGCCCCGATTGGGATACTTGGCGACAGATGAAGCGGACTTCTTTCATCGTCTGGGCGACTTGATGGATTTGGCGAAAGCGGCGCTGATCGTCAAGCGAAAGACGCTGGAAGCGCTCACTGAGAATGGATTGTACCCCTATTCGAAGTTCTATCTGGGGAGGATCAAGGATTCGACAGGTGGCTATTGGAAGAATCACTTCTCCACGATCGGCCTGATTGGCATGAACGAAGCCCTGCTCAATTTGAATGGCTGCACGATTGCGGATGAACGCGGCCAGGCGTTCGCGCTCACTGTGCTCGATTGGATGAGAGAACGTATGGGCGACTACCAGGACGAGACCCACGATATTTACAATCTTGAAGCAACCCCTGCAGAGGGGGCAAGCTATCGATTGGCGATGCGCGATCTGGCTCGTTATGCGGATCTGCGAATCTACAATCAGGAAGCCTATGGAGGGACAACCCCCTACTACTCGAATTCCACGCAATTGCCCGTTGGCCACACCGAGGATTTGTTTGCTGCGCTTCGCCTACAGGATCCGCTGCAGACCCGATACACTGGCGGGACTGTGTTTCACGGATTCCTTGGGGAACGACTTCCCAGTCCCCAGGCAACCAAGTCACTGGTCCGCAAGATTGCTGAGACGTTCAAGCTCCCCTATTACACGCTCACCCCAACATTTTCGATTTGTCCTGAACACGGCTACCTGGTTGGAGAACAGACACTCTGTCCGCACTGCCAACAGAAGGCCGAGGTGTATTCGCGCATTGTCGGATACCTGAGGCCTGTTGAACAGTGGAATGATGGCAAGCAAGCGGAGTTTGCCGATCGAAAGCTGTACAAAACAGCGGCCCCGCAACAACCTGTTGTTTAGCGACCTTGGGGTAGACCGACATGATAACTCCTGCGCAGATCCGTAGCGTTTTCTTCGATTTTGCGGGGACTCTGGCTCCTGGACGATATTTTGAGCCTCTTGGCCAGCCGTCCCTGGATGCTGTTGGCGAACTCGTTTTTGGCGACAACTCTGTCCAATGGGCAGACCCATGGATGCGAGGGGAGTTGGCTAGTGAAGATATCGTGTCGTACCTGAGTGATCACCTGCCAGAAGCAAGAGACGTCATTCAGTCCGCGCTGCAACGAGGCTGTTTAGACATGTCCTTGAATCCAGCTGTTTACGAGTTCGCTCTCCAGCAACGAATAGCGGGGCGGAAAACAGCGCTTGTCACAATGAATATGGACGTCTTCTCTGACATTGTCGTCCCTGCGCATGGACTTGGCGACCTCTTCGACCTCGTACTGAACACAGCTGATTATCGAACACTGGATAAAAGCACCCTTTGGTGCAAGGCGCTCGACGAATTCGGTTCAGAGTATTCTTTTGCGAAGTCGCTTCTTGTCGATGACAGCCCGGAGATGATTGCGCTGTTCAGATCGCTTGGAGGTCAGGCAGTTCAATACGTATCAGATGAGGCCTTCCAGGCGTGGCTTGGCGCGACGGGATTCTTGACGGAGATGAAATATACCAAGCTGCAACGCCCCCGCTTGACCGGTGGCCGTCTGTATAGGGCGCGTGAACGATGTTTCGGTGATTCGGGAGGGATATGATCGTTGGGGGCATTCAATGGATGACGTTGCTCGATTATCCTGACAAGATTGCTGCCACCCTGTTCACGGCCGGCTGCAATTTCCGATGTTCCTTCTGTCACAACCCTGAGCTTGTCCTTCCTGAACTTGTTGCAGAGGCAGGCACAGCGCTTGAAGAAAGCTTCTTCGATGAACTCGCCGATCGACGAGGGTTCCTCGATGCCATTGTCATCAGCGGCGGAGAACCTACGCTGCAATCCGACTTGCTGGATGTCCTGGCGCGAATCAAGGAGATTGGATACTTGGTCAAGCTGGACACCAACGGGGCGCGGCCCGAGATCATTGAGGAGGCTTTCGATCGTGGGTTGCTAGACTTCATTGCCATGGACATCAAGTCTCCTGCGGATAGGTATGAGCAGATCGTGGGTATCTCTATTGATACGAATCTCATTCAAGAATCGATTTCTCTTATCCAGCAGTCTGGAAAACGATATGAATTCAGAACAACAGCAGCGCCAGGGCTTTCCGAAGATGACCTGTTCCGGATGGGCTGTTGGCTGGAGGGGAGCAAAGCTTATTGGCTTCAGATGTTCCGAGCGCCGTCTCAGAAGCGGTTGGTGGATGAGAGTTGTCGAGAGATTGAGACGTTGGGAAAAGGCGATCTCGAAGCCGTTTGGGAAAGGCTTCGAGATCGTTTTGAGGTCGGCGGCGTACGAGGCTAGGGGTTGGCCGTTCCCAACCCCACCACGGACCGTACTTGTACGATCGTATCTTGTGCGATCGTTTGAGCCTTCTCTGCGCCGAAACGAAGCAGTTCGAGGACTTCACCGGATGCTTCCAACTTGGCTCGCTTTTGCTGAATGGGGCGAAGGATCTCCATCAGCTGCTCAAAAACAGTGTCTTTGAGCTTCGAATACATCAACGTGCCCGCAGCGAAGTCGGCTCGTAACGTATCGACTAGATCAGCTTCACCTGTTGCTTCTGTCGAGAGTTCGAGAATCTCAAACAAATTGGCCACTCCCGGAGACATGGCGTCACCGGATTCCAATCCCATGTCGGTGACTGCGGAGCGAACTTTCTTGCGAATGGAGGTTTCGGCCTCCATCACACCCACATAATGCGCCTCCCCAGATGATTTGCTCATTTTTGCCGTAGGATCGGATAGCGACATGATGCGCCCACCCTTCTTACCTACCACCGGTTCTGGCTCAGGGAAGGTCTCGCCAAATCGGCTGTTGAATCGTCTGGCAATGCGCCGCGACAGCTCGAGATGCTGCACTTGGTCTTCACCCACAGGGACGCCGTCGGCCAAGTAGAGCAGGATGTCGGCGGCCTGGAGTACGGGATAGGTGAACAAGCCCGAGGAGATAAATGCTTCCCTGCTTGATTTGTCCTTGAATTGCGTCATACGTGATAGGTCGCCAAATGAGGTCACACAGCCCAAAATCCAAGCCAATTCCGTATGTTCAGGAACGTCGGATTGGACGAAAAGGATCGTCTTCTCTGGATCGATCCCGGATGCGATCAAATCCATAGCCATATTCAGCGATGCCTGCCTGAGCGTCTTGGGATCGACATCGATGGTGATGGCGTGGTAGTCGACGATACAGATGATGCACTCAAGATCGTGTTGCATAGCCGCCCAGTTCCGAACAGCCCCGAAATAGTTTCCAATGTGAAGGGTGCCTGTCGGCTGAATCCCTGAGAAGACCCGCGTAATCATCATCGACCACCTCCTGATCTGAATGTCTCCAATAGCATTGCAGGGACGCGTCTACTGCATGCCCTGTGCATGTGTTCACGGTAGGCACCGTGGACGGGTAAGTATAGGCACCTTCTGATGACGTCCGCAAGCGCATTTGGCTGGGGCATATCTCTTGATCGAGCTTCTTGCTCTGACGTATCATCTGTTTTGGGTGAGAGATGAAGCTATCGAACGAGGGCGCGGCCACTGAGCCCGACCTCGAAACGCGCAACGAGACGATCAAGGCGCTGCTTCGAGCGGGTGTGAAGATCATGGATCCTGATCACACGTACGTGGATCCGGCAGTCCGAGTTGCTCCGGGAGTGGTCCTATACCCGGGTTCCCATTTGTGTGGATTGACGACCATTGAATCTGGGTGTTCCATCGGACCCGATTGCTGGATCGAGAACTCGACCATTGAGCAAGACAGCGTGATTCGGTATTCGTATCTCGAAGGCGCTCGGATTCGCGAGCGCTCAACAGTGGGGCCCTATGCGCATCTTCGCCCTGGAGCTGATGTGGGACCAGAAGCGCGCATCGGCAACTTTGTGGAGGTAAAGAACTCCAGATTGGAACAGGGCGCAAAAGCAGGGCACCTTTCCTATATTGGAGATGCCGATGTGGGTGAAGACGTCAATATTGGAGCGGGTACCATCACCTGCAATTATGACGGCAAGAACAAACACCGCACGACCATCAAGAAGGATGCTTTTATCGGGAGCAATGCTTCGTTGGTGGCCCCCGTGATAATCGGTGAGGGATCGATAGTCGCTGCAGGATCTACGATTACTGAAGATGTCCCCCCTGCGGGACTTGCCTTTGGACGCGCAAGGCAAGTGAACAAGACGCCCGGCCGAACGGCTGAGGAGGAGAAGTCGGATGATCGATAGACATTTGAAGCTCATCGCCGGAAACGCCAATCCCGAGTTGGCCCAGGAGATATCATCCGAGCTAGCTACCGACATTTGCGAGGCTCGCGTCGAGGCTTTCGGTGATGGCGAGATACGCGTCCACATTCTTGAGACGGTTCGCGGCGCCGACGTGTTTGTACTTCAGCCAACCTGCCCTCCGGTGAATGACAATCTCATGGAGCTGCTGATTCTGATTGACGCGCTTCGACGCGCATCGGCCAGAAAAGTCATTGCCGTGATGCCCTACTATGGCTATGCACGACAGGACCGCAAACACACAGGCCGAGTTCCCATTACGGCTCGGTTGGTTGCCAACATGCTGGAGACGGCAGGTGCAGATCGTGTGTTAACGATGGATCTTCATGTCGGGCAAATTCAAGGTTTTTTCAACATTCCCGTAGACAACCTGCGTGTGGATTCCATTTTTGCCGACTACATGCGCTCGATTGAAGGGAACATGGAGGATGTCGTCATTGTCGCCCCTGACACGGGAGCGACCGGGCGAGCCAGATTGCTTGCAGAACGAGTGGACGCTCCTCTTGCTGTGTTGGAGAAGCGAAGATCCCAAGATGGCAAGTTCGTGAAGGTATTCAACGTGATTGGCGATGTGCACGGCAAACGCGCGATTCTTGTTGATGACATGGTGGCTTCAGGCGGCACTCTGGTCAAGGCAGCGGAAATTCTTCTGGAATCGGGGGCAACCGAAGTATCCGCGTACTGTACGCACGGTGTCTTCAGCGGCGACGCCGTTGTGGTTCTGGAGGCATCGCCCTTGAAAAGGGTTGTAGTCACCAATACCATCACCAATCACTGCGCTCTACAGAGCGACAAGATTAACTACGTCTCTGTGGGGGGGCATCTTGCCAAGACGATCCGTCAAGTGTTTGAGGATCGTTCTGTAAGCTTGCTGTTCCCTCATTATTAGGAAGAACGATTCGGGGAGTATCGAATGCATACGTTACAAGTAAAGGAAAGAGTTGCCGGAAACGCCAGAGAGCTTCGGCGAACGGGATTCGTGCCTGGCGTCGTCTATGGTCCGTCCATTGAGTCTACGTCGATCACGATTGGAAGAGCTGATCTGAAGATTCTGTTCTCCAACATAACGCGAAGCTCCTTGATCAACTTGGCGATTGATGGCGAGACGTCAAGAGAGTTCGACGTTTTCCTCAAGGTTGTCGACTATGATCCGATTACGGATGAAGCGCGGCACGTCGATTTTTATCATCCAGATGTGAACAGCCCTCTCAACCTGGACGTTCCTGTGAAGACTGTTGGCGAATGCAAAGGAATCAAGAGCGGTGGAATCCTCAACGTGCAGTTCAATTCGATACCTGTGCACGGGTTGGCGAGGAATGTGCCCGCCTTGATCACGCTTGACGTGTCCGACCTCGCGATGGGCGACTCCATTCACGTCCGAGACGTCGACTTCGGAGATGTTGAACCGATGCTTCCTCCAGAGCGAACGATTGTTACCGTGATTGCGCCGCGGGGATTGCTTGCTGACGAGGCCGCCGAGGCTGAACTCGCAGAAGGTGAAGAGGGCGTCGCCGACGAAGCAGGAGCAACAGAAGAAGCTGCTGCCGAGGAATAGTGGTTGTGTCATGAAGGCAGTCTTTGGGCTGGGAAACCCGGGACTGCCTTACGCGCTGACGCGGCATAATATTGGATTCGAGGTCGTCGATCTGTACCGGGAGGTACATCGCACTCGAAAGAAAGGGCGGATCGAGGGTTCCGCCCTTGTTTATTGTCTTGACGATCTTGTGCTGGCCAAGCCAATGACCTACATGAATGAATCTGGACTGGCCGTCCGTGCCGTGTTGAGCAAGTACCGAATTGAGCCGTCGGATGCGATGATCGTGTACGATGATCTTGATCTGGTGCTTGGGCGGATTCGGATTCTGGCAACAGGCGGTGCCGGGTCGCACAACGGGATGAAGTCCATTCTTCGATCTCTGGGAACAGAAGACATCCCAAGGCTTCGTATCGGCATCGAAACCGAGACGCGGCAAGAATCTGGTCATGACTTCGTGCTTGACCGATTCAGCAAAAGAGAGTGGAGCGAAGTATTGCCTGCCGTACGAAGAGCCGTCGAGGCGATTGATGTGTTCTGCGACCTCGGCATTGACGAGGCGATGACTCGCTTTAATCGATGGGAATAGCGGTTGCCTGAGCTTCACCTGCGCGTATACTGATGGCGATTTGAGGTAACCCCTTCAGGAGGATCCGATGTACGACCGTTTCTCGCGGGAATCGATGGAGATGATTGCTATCTCGCAGGAAGAAGCCGAGGGCTGGAACCACAGCTTTGTTGGCACAGAGCATTTGCTGCTGGCATTCTTGAAAGTCTCTGACACGGACGTGCATACATTTCTTACGTCTCACGACGTGACGTATGCGAAAGTTGCGGCCATGGTCGAAGAAGAGAAAGGGCGCGGCGACGTTCGACTTTCCGCAGAGGATCTGGAGCCCACGCCCCGGTTGAAGCGAGTCATGAAGCTCAGTTTTGAGGAAGCTCGGCGTTCCAATCTCAACGCGATCCTTCCCGAGCATTTGTTGATGGGAATGCTGCGTGAAGGGGAAGGGACGGGGGCTGCCATGCTTCATCAGCTGGGCATCGATCTTCAGAAAGCTCGGGGCTACTTTCTTCCCTCCTCGGCTGCAGCGATGACGGTGCGTCCCGCACGACGTCAACTGAAGCCCAAAGGGGACTTGTCGGAATTTGGGCGCAATCTTGTGGAAGAAGCTGCGGCTGGAAAACTTGATCCTGTGATCGGCCGCGACGAGGAAACCGAACGCATTATTCAGACCCTTACCCGCCGCAAGAAAAACAACCCCGCCCTGATTGGGGAGTCGGGCGTTGGCAAGACAGCCGTTGTTGAAGGACTCGCCCAACGCATCGCCAGCGGAGATGTGCCGGCGATTCTGCAGAACAAGGAAATTCTGGAACTGGACATGGCCTCGGTGGTTGCAGGGACGAAATATCGCGGCGAGTTCGAGCAGCGGCTCAAGACGCTGATAACCAAAGTGTCTGAGTCAGACAATGTCATCCTGTTCATCGATGAACTCCAGACTGTGGTGGGCGCAGGCGGCGCTGAAGGGGCCATTGATGCGTCTTCCATCCTTAAGCCGCCGCTAGCATCTGGCGCGATTCAATGTATCGGAACAGCGACGTTGGATGAGTATCGAAAATCCGTGGAAAAGGATCCTGCTCTCAAGCGGCGATTCAAGACCATCTATGTTGAGGAGCCAACTGTAGAACAAACGGTGCAAATCCTCAAAGGTCTTCGTCCACGCTACGAGCAACATCATGGCGTGAAGATTACCGATGAGGCGCTGTATCAAGCGGCGCGGCTGACAGATCGCTATGTCACGGATCAATTCCTGCCTGATAAAGCCATCGATGTCATCGATGAGACGGCGGCTCGCATCAAGCTGCAGGGAACCAAACTGCCCGATGAAGTCCGTGACCTAAAAGAGCAGGTTGATGCCAGCGAGCAAAATGAGCAACAGGCGGTGGCGCGTCAGGATTATGAGTTGGCTGCCCGCCTACGTGATGAGAAGGAAGCTCTGATTGCTCGCATGAACGAATTGTCAGAAGAGGCGTACGAAGGCGCCAAGCTGGTAGCCGATGGAAAAGACATCGCCCAAATGGTTTCGGCCTGGACGGGTGTCCCGATTGGCCACGTCCAAGAAGAGGAAACCTCCCGCTTGGTCACGATGGACGCCAAGATTCATGATCGCTTGATAGGACAGGATGAGGCAGTCCAAGCGGTCTCCCGTTCGATCCGACGCGCCTATGCGGGTGTTAAGAATCCCAAACGGCCTGTGGGTGTATTCATGTTTCTCGGGCCGACAGGTGTGGGTAAGACCGAGCTATCCAAGACATTGGCTGAATTCTTGTTTGGCGACGAGGATGCACTGATTCGCGTCGACATGTCGGAGTATATGGAGCGGTTTTCAGTGTCGCGCTTGACGGGCGCCCCTCCCGGGTACGTGGGCTATGACGAGGCAGGCGAATTGACAGAAAAGGTGCGGCATCGACCCTACTCCGTCATTCTGTTCGATGAGATTGAGAAGGCGCACCGCGACGTGTTCAACATTCTGTTGCAGGTCATGGAGGATGGCATCCTGACCGATTCGCAGGGCCGGCGTGTCGATTTCCGCAACGCCGTGTTGATCATGACCTCGAATGTAGGATCTGAGTTCATTACCGATCGCGACACGCTGGGGTTCACAGACAATGTGGACGGTTCGGATGAGTCTTACAACACCATGAAGGAACGCGTAACTGCCGAAGGCCGCAAGGTGTTCCGTCCTGAGTTTCTCAATCGTCTAGACGACATCATCGTGTTCCATCAGCTCAATCGCGTGCAGGTCAAGCAGATCGCGACACTGATGGTTGGCGAATTGCAGGAGCGACTTGTTGAAGAGCGAGACATCACCCTCACATTGGATGCGTCGGCTTGGGAGCTATTGATCCAGAAGGGATATGATCCCAAGTATGGAGCGCGCCCGATGCGCCGAACGATTGAAAGATACATTGAGAATCCGATCTCGGAAGAAATCCTTCTTGGGCACATGGCGACCGGATCCGTGGTCGTTGCGTCGGCCGAGGGCGACGAGATTCGATTCTCTCATCCTGATTAGAAATGGCCTTTCTCTGTGCACAGTGTGGCCATCGTTCAGTCAAGTGGTTTGGTCGCTGCCCAGGCTGTGGCGAGTGGAACTCTCTAGAGGAGATTCAAGCCGCTGGCAAAGATAGCGTGGTAGATTCCACCTGGCTGGGCGAAGAGCTGCGATCCATCTCTGAGATCGATTTGAAAAACGTTCATCGACTTCCTTCGGGATTGGTCGAAGTCGACCGTCTATTGGGCGGCGGGCTCGTCCCTGGTGCTGTGGTGTTATTTGGGGGAGAGCCTGGCATCGGGAAATCGACTCTTCTTCTGCAGATGGCTGAAGCCATGGCTCGCGGCGTCGGAAAGATTCTTTACGTTTCTGGAGAGGAATCCGAAGGGCAAGTCAAGCTTCGAGCCAATCGCATCGGAGCCAATTCAGAACGATTGTTCGTCCTGTCCGAGCAATCGTTGCATCGCATCATGGCGGCTGTTGAGAACATTGAACCTCTCGTGCTGATCATCGATTCCATTCAAACGACTGCTGACGAACGTGTCGCGGGAGAAGCAGGTTCTGTGAAACAGCTGCGCGAGGTTTGTTCAGCGCTCATTCAATTGACGAAGACCCGAGCGATGACGACGTTCTTGGTTGGACACATCACCAAGGAAGGCTCCTTCGCTGGCCCCAAGACAGTCGAACACCTGGTTGACGTGGCCATTTATCTCGAAGGCAGTCGTACAGAAGACGTTCGTATGCTGCGTTCCGTGAAGAATCGCTTCGGAGCGACCCATGAAGTGGCCGTGTTTCAGATGACAGGCAAGGGGTTGGTGGAAATCGAAGACCCCTCTCGCTTCTTTCTTGGGGATAGCGATCATCCGGGCCAGCCAGGGTCCGTGTACGTGCCTGTCCTTGAGGGCACACGCCCCATATTGATAGAGCTACAGGCGCTTGTCTCACCGACAGGTGGATATGGTGTCCCTCAACGCCGATGCACGGGACTTGACGTCAATCGCGTTTTGTTGATGCTTGCAGTGATGGAGAAGCACCTGGAGGTGCATATCGGCGGGGCCGATGTCTATCTGAATCTTGCTGGGGGCCTCGATGTGCGTGAGCGCGGAACCGACCTGGGTGTCATTACGGCCGTGCTCTCAAGTCTTCGCAACCGTGCGCTTTCTGGACGAACGGCGGTGGTGGGCGAAGTCGGCCTATCTGGGGAGATTCGTCCCATAAGGCGGTTGAAAGAGCGGATGGCCGAGGCGGGCAAATTGGGCATTCAACGCATGATCGTGCCTAAATCTCCTCGGATTGGGAAGCCCAAGGGATTGGAGGTCGTGGAAGTGGAACACGTATCTGAAGCGATTGAGGCGCTGAGTTTTGAGTAGGAGGCGGAAATGAACGAAGGTCATTGGATGAAACTGAAGAAAGCCGTTGAAACCGTACGAGCTCGCCTTGAAACGACGCCGGACGTTGCCATGACCTTGGGTTCAGGACTGTCCGACGCGTTCGGTAAACCCGCAGGGGGAATTACGATTCCCTGCTCTGAGATTCCTGGGTTCCCGGTTCCTACGATTGCCGGCCATTCAGGCGAGTTCTGGATTGGCCCGCTGTGCGGCAAGACTGTGCTCGTGCAGCGCGGTCGTGCCCACTACTACGAAGGCAATTCGATCGAGGAAGTCGCGTTTGCGACCCGTATGTATGCATTGCTTGGGATTCAAACGCTGATTGTCACCAACGCTTCAGGGGCCATTAATCCTAACTTCCAGGCAGGAGACCTCGTCCTATTGACGGATCATATCAACATGCTTGGTGTCAATCCGTTGCGTGGTGCCAATATTGAAGAATTGGGACCTCGCTTCCCTGATATGTCAGCTGCCTATACGCCCGCACTCCGCGCCATGGCCAGATCTGTGGCTACCGAACTGGATATCGACGTCAAGGAAGGCGTGTACCTGGCTGCCTTGGGGCCCTCCTATGAGACACCGGCCGAAATTCGTGCCTTCCACACGATGGGCGCGGATCTCGTTGGTATGTCCACTGTCCCTGAAGTGATTGTTGCGGCACATGCGGGAATGAAGGTTCTTGGATTGTCGATTGCCACCAACTTGGCTGCGGGTGTCGACCCCACCGCGACTCTAACGCATGAGGAAGTCATTGAAACCACGCGACGCAAAGGGGATGAAATGCGTCGATTGCTGATGGCTCTCCTGGAACGATTGTAACGCGCGAATACACAACAATTGCCATCTTTGGGTTCATTGCAACCTACATCTGCGCCGGTATAATCTCGCCGCCGTTCGGAATATCGTACGCGTTTTTTTTTCGATCGGCTGACCGCTTACTAGATTGCAGGAGGTTTACTAAATGGCCAATGTGCCCACGCTAAACCCGTTTGAGATCTCTCAACGGCAACTCGACATGGCAGCGAAGAAGCTGAATCTTGATCCGCAAGTTCACGCGCTTCTTCGCGAACCGCTTCGAATCCTTGAGGTTCACTTCCCCGTCCGTATGGACGACGGAGTCTTCAAGACATTCACCGGATTCCGAGTGCAGTACAACGATGCTCGGGGACCGACGAAGGGTGGACTTCGCTTCCATCCAGAGGAAACGATCGATACCGTCAAGGCGCTCGCTGCGTGGATGACCTGGAAGTGTGCTGTTGTGGGAATCCCGTACGGCGGTGGCAAGGGCGGCGTCATTTGTAACCCGAAAGAACTCTCAGAGAGAGAGCTCGAAGGTATTGCCCGCGGATATGTGCGAGCAATCGGCCGTTTCATTGGCCCGGAGAGGGATATTCCAGCGCCCGACGTCTATACCACCCCCCAGATCATGGCGTGGATGATGGATGAATACTCGAAGATGGTTGGCTATAACGCTCCCGGTGTCATCACAGGAAAACCCCTTCCATTGGGCGGATCGCTCGGGCGTGGAGACGCGACCGCGCGTGGAACCGTCTATTGCATCATCGAAGCCGCCAAAGTGCTTGGCCTCGAACTGAAGGGCGCGACAGTTGCCATTCAGGGGTACGGTAACGCTGGCTATTTCTGCGGTACGCTAATGGAAGAATTGGCAGGAGCCAAAGTTGTCGCAGTGACCGACTCGCGCGGTGGCGTTTATAACGCGAATGGTGTCGATCCTGAAGCAGCATTCCAGCACAAGCAGAAGAATGGTACGCTCGCCGGGTTTGGTGGCCACAAGGCGATCTCCAATGACGAAATCTTGGAATTGGATGTTGATATCTTGATTCCTGCTGCGATTGAGAACGTCATTACCGATAAGAACGCGGCCAACGTGAAAGCCAAAATCGTCGCCGAAGCTGCCAACGGACCGACAACGCCAGAAGCGGATGCCATTCTGCACAAGAATGGCGTCTATGTGATTCCAGATTTCCTGTGCAACGCCGGTGGTGTTACGGTTTCCTATTTTGAGTGGGTTCAGAACATCGGCGGCTACTACTGGCCGATCGAAGACGTTCACACCCAGCTTAGGGCGAAAATGGTGCAGGCATTCCATGAAACGCACAACATGGCCAAAGAAAACAATGTGGATAACCGCATTGGCGCCTACATGGTGTCTGTCCAGCGCGTTGCCGAAGCCATGAAATTGCGTGGCTGGGTCTAGGACAAGCGCATCAGACTGATGGATGATGTCGTTTTGCGCTTCACGCCCCAAGATACGGGCGGGAACCTTGAACAAAGGTTCCCGCCTTTGTTCTCACATTGTTGAGAGTCGGGGGTGTCAGATTGTCAGGGAGAGCCGTGGCTAGAGACGAAGAGAGAGAACCTCTTGACGCGTTTTTGACCGAGGTATTTCCGTCTTTGGAGAATGAGGAGCTTGCCGAGCTCTCGAGAATCGCTCTGCGTACTCGGTATGGCGAGAACGAACTCATTGCCCAAGAGGGTTCTTATGCTTCGGGCATCTATATCGTCAAATCAGGGCTCGTGAGCATTGGCAAGTACTCCAGCAAAGGACGAGTCAAACGGTGTCTCCGATTCCTTGCTGTGGGCGAAATGTTCGGACTGGAGGCAGTCTTTCTCGAACGTGAGGCCATTAATGTTCAATTCGCCAAGACCCTCATCGATTCGACGCTCGTCTTCTTTGAGCGATCGAACATTCTCGCGTTTTCGAAAGACCATCCACGGATCTTTAGAGACCTTAGCCGATGGCTTGCCCGAGAAGTCATCATGCTCGAATTCAAACTAACTCGCGAAACCGTCGAATCGCTAGATCGGAATCTCGCACTCCTGCTTCTAGCGCTTGGCAACAAGTACGGAGTCTGTGAGCAAGAAGGCACCGTATGTCTGGAGCTTTCGATTCCCCGACAAACTATGGCCGAGATGCTTGGCGTGTCTGTCGAAACTCTGATGCGTGGTCTCAAGCGATTCCGTGAATTGGGATTCTTGGGCCCTGAACATGGAAAGATCATCATCCAAGACTCGAAACGTCTTGCTGAGCGGGCACGCGTTAGCGACTTCTACTTGTCGATCATGGAAGAGACACTATAGGAACTACATCAGCGCGGGACATTCGTCGTTGATCAGCTGAAGCACTTCCTGGCTGTCGAATTCAATGCCCGATTCCCGAATCTCTAGGCCTGCAAGCGATAGCCGTGCCTGGCGAAGCTGCCGTGTTGAGACGCACAGGATTTCTCCAAGAGTACGAAGTGTAATCTCGGATGGCAGCATGACCCTCCCTCCCTGGTTGGACGTGCCACAGGCTTGACCGAGTCGCAACAGAAGGTGCCCCAGCCTTGCTTCGGCAGACGCCTTGTCGCGAGGATCCTGTCTTGCGGATACGTAACGATTGACCAGATGTCCAACGAGCTGCTGCTGCAGGAACGGATGATCCTCTACGGCAGATTGGAACTGCTTTCGTTCGATGAAGAGCAGGTCTACGCGGGTCACGGCTCTGTACAAGGACGTCGATAGCCGACTCGTATTGCCATCCAGAATTTCAATTCCAATCAAGTCTCCCACGGATAGAATGGCGTGATCTCTTGGCTCCCCGGCTTGTGTTAGCATCATGTCTGCGACAACACCCTGCACAATGAGGTGGATGCCAGCTACGTAGCTGCCTGCCTGGCAGATCATTTCTTTTGGCGAATAGGTAATCGCCAACGGGCGATAGGAACAAAAGATTCGTTCCCATTCAATCGATGGTAGATTGGCGGCCTGCTGTTTGTGATTCATTGCAACGACTGTAGCGCCCCCAGAGAAGCGTCTCAATGCTAGACGACGCAGGAGCGATCCACTCTTCACGGTCCCATGCACGCCGCGCGGCTCCGCAGCAGGTGTCATATGACAGTCGACGGAGCGGCGCATGAAGGCCACCGAGAGGGCTGACATGTTTGAGCAAGCATGTCCCCTGGAACTCAACGTGTGAACAAGGAGACGCTTCAATCGCGCAATGAGCAACCTCGTGACCTGTAATAGCCCGCCTGGTTTGATGTCGTCTAGCGCTACCGCGACCTTGGGGGACAAGTACCCTTTCCGTCGGAGGTGAGCGCCAAATGGCGATTCAAGATACAACAAGGATGGTTAGTGAGCGCATTAGGGATGTGGAGATCAATCCCTATGAGATGATGCTCCAGCAGCTAGACATGGTGCGAGAATATACGGATATTCCAGACAACATCTGGCAGATTCTTCGAAAACCTGAACGAACGCTCGAAGTCAGCATCCCTTTGACGCGGGATGATGGAAATGTGGAGGTCCTTACAGGATATCGCGTGCAGTACAACAGCTCCCGAGGCCCCTGTAAAGGAGGGATTCGATTCCACCCTGGCGTCACACCTGAAGAAGTTAAGGCACTGGCCGGCTGGATGACGTGGAAATGCGCCGTAGTCAACATCCCCTACGGAGGAGGAAAGGGCGGAATCTGTTGTGATCCGTCACGTCTTTCCAGGACCGAACTTGAACGGTTGACGAGACGGTATACAGCGATGATCTATCCGTTGATTGGAACGCGTCGCGACATCCCAGCTCCCGACGTCAATACCAACGCTCAAGTCATGAATTGGATTGTTGATACTGTTCAGTTCCTGTCTGGCGAGTCCAATCCTGGAATTGTCACCGGAAAGTCCATTGAAGTGGGCGGTGCTCTGGGGCGCCATGAAGCAACCGGTCGTGGCGTCATGTTTGCCACACTCGGCGTCTTGCAGCGATTGGGGATTGACGTCGAAGGCGCGAGCGTTGCGATACAAGGCTTCGGCAATGTGGGATCCATTGCAGCGCGCCTGCTCGCAGAAGAGGGCGCAAAGATCATTGGAATCAGCGATGTTTCCGGCGCGCATCATTGCCCTTCTGGATTCGACATGAAACAGGTTCTTGCTTACGTCAGCACTTCCCCCGGACATCTGCTTGCCGGGCTTCCACATCCGGGAACAGAAGAAATCTCTAATGACGACTTGCTCACCTTGGATGTTGACGTGCTCATTCCTGCTGCATTGGAGGCGCAAATCACGGCGCGCAATGCTGGGGATGTGAAGGCTCGCGTCATCGTCGAAGGTGCCAATGGCCCGACGACGCCAGAAGCTGATCTCATCCTTGGAGAGAGGGGTGTTACCATCGTGCCTGATATTCTGGCCAATGCCGGCGGCGTGGTTTGCTCGTACTTCGAATGGGTTCAGAACATTCAATGCTTCCCTTGGGAAGAAGAGGAGACCAACCAGCGATTGGGAAGAATCCTGCAGCGGGCGCTACGAGAAGTTTGGACGCTGGCCGAGGAGAGAGACATTTCCTTGCGTTTGGCTGCGTTCATTCTTGGTGTTGAACGTGTGGCCACAGCCATTCAACTGCGAGGTATCTTTCCGTAGTCAGGAGCGCTGTGATGTCGTATCGAACACAGAGCGGGTTTGTGGCCGCAGAAGTGGCAAATGAGACGTTGTTTGAGCAAGCGATTGCGATTTGCTGCCATCGACATGGGCTTGCAGCTGACGTGATTCTCCGCCGCCTGGAGGATGGGGATTGCGTCATGCACAGCACCTTTCGGTATGGCATTGCTAAGGGGTTGAGTTTGTACTTGGCACATCTTGGATGCGGATTCCACGAGGTGTATGTCTATGGCAGCTCAGTCAATGAGACGTCGAATTCGTGCTCGGATATTGATGTGATCGTCGTCGTTGAGCAAAGGCGAGACGAGATCGAGTATCTCCTCAAGAGACTTGATTTGTCGATTACAGCACACTATCGGTGTTTGCTTGGCCTCAAACAGTATCCTACGTCCCTGCTCGATGTTCATGTCGTGGACAAACAACAACAGGCCGAACGCTCAGGCTTTGGTGCAGTGCTTGACGGACTTCACACACGCCCCATCTGTCTGTGGCGATCTGATCCTGCATATCTGGGGGCCTTCCGCAAGGAGGGTCCCCAGCGGTCACTTCATGCCTACTCGCGGACATCGACTGGGGGCCATACTCCGGTCCCAGCGCAGGAAATGAAGATTGGTTCCGCCTAGCGACCGGATGCAGCCTGATGATGCAATGGCGTTCGGCAGTGCCTACTCCGCGTTGATGAAGAACTGCTTCATGTCGGCTGTGCTGTATGGATCGAACTGAACGAGGCTGAGTACATCAATGTGTGTCTGGCTTCCAGGGTTTACGCAGCGCGTCCTGCCGATGTCCGTCTTGTAATCACCAAGAACAACGGCTTCATGGCAGTGTCCGCAGAGCGCAAGATAGGGCTGTTCCTGCTCAATGAATCTGCGGATTGCCGTGCTCCCAATGTGATCTGGGAGGTTGACAAAGTCAAAGCGCCCCTGCGGTGCGACTTGATCTAGCGGTGTATTGTAGGGAGGCGCATGGAAGAGGTGAATCGTTCGTGCAGGATGATAGGACATTCCCTTCCCAGGCTCCCACTTGCGCAAGTAACTGCTGAAATCGACAAGATCCTCCTCCATGGTCGTCGTGAACTTCGGTTTCACGGTTCGAATTCCCGAGGATTCAATGTCCATCAATGACTCCATTCCTGGAGGCATCAATCCGACGCGATCCTCATGTTTGACCCAATCCATTAGCAAGCTCCCCCCGATGGGAACATAGGGGTAACCGGCCACAAAGAGATTGGGAACCTCGTTGGGAAAGAACGCGCGTATCTGCTTGGCGTTGCGAAACTCAACCAGTCGATCATTCATCAAGTGGAAGTTGCGCGTGGAGTCATCGAATTCCCGAAGGATGAACTCATTCGCCCGGCGATCATCGTTTCCCATGATGGCATAAATGTCCGTATGACGATGGCTGTTTAGGAACACTTCCAGAAGAGGGATGAAGATGTTGGTGAAGAATGTGCGCTGGTTGTCTGTGGATTCATTGACACCTAGTTCTGAAATGTCTTGGGGACCATGGATGGCGGGAGCCAAATCGCCGGTGATGAATACGGACGAAATTCTCCACAGATCAACAATGCGCAACAAGAGTTCATACAACCGGCTGTTTCCATGAAGATCTGTGACCGCGATGGCGTTCATTGGCGGGAAGAAGAATATCTTGCGTGGCGCGGGCAAGCAACCTGTGAGAGTGAAGTGGAACCTATTAGGGATGGTCGAAATGGCGTGGCACGTCGCTACAAATGACCAGGCATCTTCCCGTAAAATGGTTGCATGAGTGATCGATCGGACCTGGCCGCACATCATACGACTGAGCACATCTTGAACGCGATTATGCAGCGCGACTTCGGAACAGGACGAAGTGTTGAAGCCCACTTCGGCGTCAAGAAATCCAAGTGCGATTATGTGATGGGACATGCCCTGACAGCTCAGGATATGCTCAAGATTGAAGCTGCTGTCAATGGCGAAATCCTTGCGGATCACCCGGTGACCACGTTTGAGATCTCGCGAGAAGAGGCCGATGCCCACTACAACATGGGCAAGGTGCCCGATTCAGCAACGAGTATCCGCATCGTAAGAATCGGAGACCTGGACGTCATCCCGTGCGTGGGACAACACGTTGAGCATACAGCCCAGATCGGGCGATTCGTCATCCGCGGTGCCGACATGAAGGACGAGAACACCGTGCGGATCCGGTTCGCGCTGGAATCTAGTGAAGGAGCTGTTTGAGATGGAAATTCTTAGTTTCGATATCGAGATCTCGGATGTTTTCGATCTGGCACCAGGCGAGGACATTGAAAAGTACGCTCCGTTTCACATCTCAATCGCAGCGACAGCTATTCATGGGGGTGAAGAGCGACTCTGGTTTTCGGAAGACAACGACGGCACGCCGGCCCTGAATATGACGAAGCAGCGAGCACAGGACATGTTGGAGTACCTGGCGTTGAAACAGGATGCCGGTGCCATGATTTGTGCGTGGAATGGTTTGAGCTTCGATTTGAAGTGGATTGGGTATCAGGCCGGGAATATGGAACTGGCGGCACGTATTGCCCTGAAGAGCTACGATCCGATGTTCCAGTTCTTCAATCAGAAGGGGTTCCCTGTCGGGCTTGCCAAAGTAGGTGCAGGCATGGGCATTGGACAAGAGAAATTGATGCACGGCGCCGATGCACCCAAAGAGTGGCGTGCGGGGCATTTCGATCGCGTGAAGGAATACGTGATGGGCGACTGCCAAATGACCAACCTGATTGTCCACGCCATTCAACAGGCAGAGGAAGTGCGATGGACGACGAGCAGAGGAACCATCAGCTCAGAGCCAATGGAGCGTCTCAAGACAGCCGAAGACGTCATTCGCGATCCCGCACCCGACCAGTCGTGGATGGACACGCCATTGCCCAAGACGAAATTTTATCAGTGGATCCTAGATCTCAACATCGACGTTGCCGAGACGAAACCTATAGCAGCCAAGAAGGCTGCGTCTGACGACTTGGGTCCGCTTTTCCGATAGAAGCAGACTCGCCCTGATGTTTGGTTTCTAGAGAGCTAGGGCAACAGCCGCTCTTCGGTTACTCAGAGTCTTTGCGAGAGATATGGAGCATTTCTCTCGCCAAGCCCCAAAGGGCGCCAAGACGTAGAGGATCGCTAAAGCTTTGTATGCGAGCGAACTCAATTGCAGGAGCGCCTCCCCTCACTAGTCAATCGGCATCCAAACCATCTCCTGCACAGGCGCAGAGGTGAAGAGGAAAATCGACGCATCACATTCTCTTTATGAGTTGCCAGCCCGAATGTTTATGGCGGTGACCACTCTATCGAACTGGCGAGCACGTCAGTTCGCGGGTGCATAGACAAACTCCAACGAACTGGAGGTATCTGCCCTCAGGCTGCTGACTCCTGCGGGATACGCACATGGTGTTGATCTGTCTATAGAATTCACTGCCAGTCTTTGCGGAATCAACGCGGGGTGTTTGGCCCCTACGGGGCGCTTGGCCAAACTCCAATGAACTGAGGTCAGATGACCTCAGTTCACCGACTCATGCGAGAAACACTTTGTCTTTGGTGATGTAGGTACGTTGTTGCTAGGAGAATGATCTCTACCAGCAATGGAGTACTCGCTCGGATATAATCGGAGCTCGAAGTCTACTATGCGATGGGAGGAATTGACGATGCGTAAGGGATTGCTGCTTGGATGTGCGTTGCTGATGGCGTTAGCGAGTGTGGCCATGGCCACGCCGATCATATCTGTGGATGATCCAGACTATGACTTTGGTACGATCGGCTTGGGATACATGGTGAAGCACACGTTCATTCTGCAGAACACAGGTGATGAGACGATGGAAATCGTCTATGTCCGCGCATCGTGCGGATGTACAACCACCGAGCTTCCAACCAGAACACTGGCTCCCGGGACGTCTGTTCCTCTTGAAGTTCTTGTGCTCGCCGATCACGGTACGACCAAAGGCGTCAGCATTTACATCCACACCAATGCCCCCGACATTTACGGAAACGCGAATGACGACCGGGCAGACTATGACATCAAGCTGTATGTGCGTGGCGCGATCTCGCCGCCAATGCAGGATTACGAGATTGCCCCGTTCCAATTGGCCTACGACTTGCAGGTGCTCGTTGATGTGCGAGATCCGGCGGCTTTTGCTGCCAACCACCTGATGGGGGCCATTAATATTCCCGCCAATGAGTTGACTGGGCAGTTGGACTTGCCCAAGGGAGCACTCATCATCGTTTATGATTTGGCTGGCGAGGTTGCGGACGCCGCTGTTCAAACATTGCTAGGCGCTGGTTTCATGTCCGCCTACTACCTCCAAGGCGGCATTGGACGCTGGGCAGATATCCAAGGCGATCGATTTATGATTCAAGCGTCTCCTCTGCCCGCAGCCGGCGGAAGCGTGTCAGGCGGATCGAGCGGACGACCCTGGAATCAGGGAGAGCTGAACTCTAAATTCTACGTGCTCATTGATCTGCGTGATGCAGATGCGTACGCGGCTGGACATCTTGCCGGGGCAATCAACATTCCAGCATCTCAGCTGCCTCAGTGGTTCGATCGTTTTCCTCGCGAAGCCAAGATCATCGTCTACGATGACGATGAGAGTATCGCTCTTTCTGCCTATCAGACACTGCGCGGTGCCAAATTTACGCGTCCGTTCGTTCTTCTGGGAGGGTTGAATGAATGGGTTTATCAGTATGGCAGCGATTATGTCACTCAGATGTAAGTAGCGCTCTATGGTGATGTGAGTCCTGACCAGACAGAGTCCTCCTGTACACAGGAGGACTCTGATGAAAGTCATCGGTCTGCTTACGCTCGTGGGGGCCTTGGCCGTGGGTGTCTTTGCCAACGAAGCCCCGTCATTGTTTTTGTTGGATCCGTTTGAGTTTCTTGAAGGCAAGGCTTTCGCTGTGTTGAAGATGGAACAGCTCGTGACTGATCCCGACCACAGCCTAAGGGAGCTTCGATGGACCCTGCAAAGCGATGTCCTTCGGCTCTCTGTGATGGGGACGAGACTATTCCTCGGGGCCGTAGATCCACAATGGACGGGCACCGAAACGTTCACCCTGTCGGTGTGCGACCCTGAGGGAGCGTGTGACCAGCAAACCACCACCTTCTGCGTCGTCGCTGTGAATGATCCTCCATCTCTTGCGATTCCCAGTCAAACGGTTGCCGTGGGAACATCGTTTGAACCCATTGCGCTAAGCCACGTTGTTGACGATCCGGATGATGCCTTCGACTCACTGCTCTGGAGTGTTAGTGAGTCCACGGTGCTGGATATCCAACTGGCAGAGGGAGTGGCCAACGTCATGTCCGTTCCAACCGACTGGATAGGCGTTGAGTACGTGACATTTACAGTCTGCGATCCTGCAGGCGAATGTGTTTCTCAGACCGTTCCCTTTGTCCGGACAGATGGGGCCGATGCTCAAGTCCAGCATGTTGGGAATGCGGGATGGATTGTCGAGGCGCCAGAAGAAAGCATTGCCATCGACGCCCTCTTCTCCATCGGTGCCACTGCCGGAATCACCTACGCGATGAGGCGTGCAGACCCACCATTTGATGTGGATCTCATCCTGGTGACAAGACGTGATTCCTATCGGTATTCCGCAGATATCATCGCCTCCAATATGAAGGCCAACCCGGCGGCTGTGTTGATTGCACCGCAAGATGTGGTTTCCTCGGTGTTGTCCTTGGCCCCCACTGTGGACGCGTCGAGGTGCCGTCCTATCGAGGTCATAGCTGGGAATCAGAATGTGGTTGATATTCGACGGCAGTCGATTGACGTGGGTGGCTACGTGGCCAACCCAGAGACGGGCCAAGTCGATCTGGGGTACGCGTTTACTGCGGCAGGAAGATCGTTTGTTGTTCTAACTGGCTTCGAGCCCTTGCTCACTGCAAGACGTGTTAGCTATCCCTTTTCAGGACGCTCATTTGATTTCGCGTTCGTCTCGTGGAACATTGTCGATCTGATCGAGATGAACATGATGCTCAATTTGCTTGATCTGCAGTGGCTCATCCCCGTATGCGGCGATCCACGAGTCAGCGCTTGCACGTGTGGCAGTGATTGGGACACACGAACGGCGGCTCTATGCCTGACTGAGAGTATGCAGAGATTGTGGCTTCCCTCGAAGTAAACGGCTCTCCATGGGCGGGATGCTTTCCGCACGATTCGTGCATTGTGCTGGGGCAGACTGCAAGCCCTCGTGCGGGATGGATAGAAGAGCCTCCACCGTCCCTTCGAACTCATGACACACTTGAAAATCGGGTTCGCAAAATCGCGGGAGACACAGCAATATCGCCTCTTCAGAAGCGATTGCCTTTGGCGCCTTGCGCAAGAGGAGCGGCGGCTGATTGCATGCGACTGCAGCGGAGGGCTCTAGTCATCAAGCATTTGACTGTCATATTCGATGATGCCGTCGACCATGGTCAATAAGACGTCAATGTCGGTGAGAGATTCGACATCTGTTCTCAGAGGGTCAGCGGAAAGCACGACAAGATCCGCCAGCTTACCAACCTCGAGCGTGCCCACTTCCTCTTCCCGGTGAAGCATGAAGGCGGCTTCGGCAGTCATCGACCGCAGGCCCTGCCACGCGGTAAGCAATTGATCGTGAGGGAGCAGACCACACGGCTCCCAAGCCGAATAGGACTGAGAATGGTTGATCGGGCTCATCAAGGCCTGCAACCGAAACAGTGGATTGATCGCTTCTTCTGCACACCAGGGCCAGTCGGAATCTGCAGTGACGTGCGCGTCCGTAGCCATCAGATCGCCCCATCGGCGCACGATGGGCTTGAGGTCTTCGGGCAACAGCAAGTCCCGGTAGAAGGTGACAAAACACGGGGTCATCGATTCGACAGCTGCCACAATGCCCAGGTCCGCATAGCGAGAGAGAAGATCGTCTCGAATAAACAGGTTGTGCAAAATGGTATGCCGCAAGGCATTGACGCGGCCATCCAGAGCCTGTTCGATTGCATCGAGCGATAGTTGAACACCGCCATCGCCAATCGCATGGATCGCTACCGGGAACCCCCACTGACTGACGGTTCGTATCACATCCGCCAACTCAGATTGTGAGAACAGTGGGCGATGATTCCCGTACCACTCGGTTCCAGCCGGTGACAGGGCAGGTCGCAATTCGGGCGTAAATGAGATGCCGATCAGATCGTCTCCGCAGACTGACGTTTCAGCGAATATCTTGATGCCACCGATGCTCAAGCGGGGCGCGATCTCTCTCAGCGGCGCTTGATCTGCGTACCAATGGCCAAGGGTATCGCCGCAACTGGTGTTATAAACGAGGTACAGACTGAAACGAACGCGCATGTCGCCTTGTTGTGCCATCTGCAGATAATCAGCTAGCAACTCGGACGTCGTATACATGTTGGCAGCCATTGTGATCCCATATCGCAGGGCCAGCGCTTGTGAATCGATGGGTGAGATTCCTGCGTTCCAGCTGTCATTGAGCAGGTGGGTGTGGGCGTCAATGAAGCCTGGGTAGACCACGGCCCCCTGCAAGTCGATGAATTGTGTGTTTGGCCCTGCCAATGCAGTCAGGTTGGCGTCCTGCCCCACGGCTAGAATGCGATTGCCGCGGATGGCGATGGCCTCGTATGCGTCGCCCTCAGCAGTCATGGGAATCACGGTTCCATTGAAAAGAATGAGCGAAGCCATGTCGTCACCAACCGCCAACATTGAGCACAGCCCCAGCAAACCAAGAGCGAAGACAAGCAGACGTGGTTTCACGGCAGCTATCCTAGAAGAGATGAGGATTCAGATCAAGCGAGGGCAACGCTCTGAGGGGACAAACAGGGAGGTCGTGGGATTCGTTTCTTGATGTCGCAGCAACGAGTGTCTGATTCGGCTATCTGCTCACGCGTTGGATCACTGGGTTTGGGGTTTGGCGAACAGGCACTCATACTGCTGTTTGAGCTCATCGACAAGTGGCTGTACCTTGGCGTCGGCTGCTCCAATCTCTGAGATCGCGATGGGCTCGCCAAATCGGATGCAAACAGGACCACGATAAATGACCGCGTTCTTGAACCGAGCAACCGGCCCTTTCTGGAGATAGGCATAGATTCGTTTGTTGGAGCAGTTCTCTTCTCGAAATGGCAACAGGTAGGCGGGTTTGTTACCCGGCGATTGGTGCAGCTGTTTCACGAGAGATCCGATGCCGGCATACCACTTACGATCCTTCGACTTTCCACCGCCTCCAGGACAAATGATGGCACTGCCTCCGTTGCGGATGTGGTCAGCACCGGCAGCAATGCTGGCTTGGTTGCTAGCCCTGATGTCGTCTGGCTGAGGCAGGTCATGAATGAGCGAGATGAGCCTATAAACCAACACACGCTGCCAACCGCTACGGCGCCACTCGGTCCATGATCGAGTGAGCGGCACCTCTATGGGAAAGGCTGTTTTGCCAACGGACGGCAGAAGATGGCCGACGTATTGAGCGGAGAAGAAACGAAGATCGGGACGATTCACGCTAGCAGCCACAAGGAATGGCGTGAACAACGATGGATGATTGCCGAAGAAGAGAACTGGAGAGTTTTCTGCCACATCGCGAATCGATGCAGGCAAGTCGATGCGCCAGGAGATGTTGAGTTCGTTGAAAAACTTCTCGCAGCCCAAATGAAGGCCGTCTGTGGACATACAGTTCTCCAAGCGGCTTGCGAAATCGAGAAATCCGCAGACGGGATAGATCTTCTCAAGAACAGGAAGAAGGGCGGCCATGAATCGCGACGTCTTTCGGGCATGGACATAGGCGTCATGCAGCTGTTGGGCGTCTCCTTCTTGGTATGCGTGACGCAGTGCAGCGAGAGAATCACGAAAAGAGTTGCGCTTGGGCATAGGCTCTGTGAACGCTCCTTTTGGGATTCAGCAGGAATGGACTCCGTGTCTCTATCTCGCTGGCAAAGAGCAACTTACCAGCGTCTTGCCGAGCACCATCCGCTAGTCGTTCTGAGTGGACTTGTTGGACGATTCGTGCTTGGCACTGCCAGAGTTGTGGTCGCCCTCAGACCGATCGGAGTTCTTCGTTTCGTTGGATCCCTTTGACTCCCTGGAATCGCCGGAACTTCCCTCCAGAGATGTCTCTGAGGTCTCCTTTTCGCTCAATCCTTTGGTCCCTGCTTTGGATTTCTTGTTGGCACGATCGGTCTTGTAGTACCCGCTTCCCTTGAACTGGACAGAAACGCGTGAGGGGAGGCGCTGGAGATGACTACCCCCGCACGACGGGCATGTGATTGGAGCATCATCGCCCTGCTGGTACAGGACGCGAAATTCATTCTTGCACTCTTTGCATTCGTATCGAAAAAGCGGCATCTTGAAAATCTCCTTATCAGCTGGCCAAGCGAAAACTGAAAACAGCGACAGCAAACATAACGGAGCCATCGCCTCTCGTCAAGGTGAGCGAGTTGGTTCTCTCTTTCTGACAACCCACTACAGATCAGGAAATCGGCTGAATCGGGAGCCGCCACATCGTAGTTTTTCAGCGCAGCTGGATTGAAACCGGGAAGCGTCTCCAGATCTGCGAGGTACCCCTTGGAAGGGCCTCGGTACGGATGGCTTCGCCAATTCTGTTTGTATTCCCCGTTTCACTGAATACGCAGACCAAGACCCGTTTCATGCGGTTCTCCTATCGACTCAGAGGCCAAATCGCTGCTTTGCGGCCGTGATATCCAATGAGTATCGAGACGAGCTCGGTTCGTTCACTATGAATGCGCAGAAGGTTGCTGTGATCGCTCGGACTAGGAAGGCTGCGTACTTTTGATGATGAATCCTCCGGATCTCTCATCCCGGTCCAATTGGAGGATTCCTTGTGCGCCCGCTTCTTCGAGCAGCTGCCCAAACGATTTGAAGCCGTAGTAGGACTCGCTGAAGCCGGGCTTACGACGCTTG
>JAHITR010000060.1 GCA_018817505.1 Candidatus Bipolaricaulota bacterium
AAGTCGGCGATCTGCTTCTTGCCATCGATGGTCACGACAAACTGGTCTGACACATAGCACTCGACGACCTCGGCAATGAACAACCGGCGATGCTTGATTTGCGCGACTTCGAGCACGCGACATTCCAAACCCACCGGGCAATCCTCGATCAGCGGCACTTGGGTATGCTCGCCTTGGAATGTCGCAAACAAGGCACCCTTGTCCACGTCACGGCCTGAAACCATGCCGCAGTAATCAGCGAGCGACAGCATGTGGGTCGATGGGAAGTTGACGCTGAACGCCCTCGTATCGTCAATGCCCTTGGTTGTGTGGTGTGTGGCGTTGAGGGAGATGGTGACCAATGCGGGTTGGATGCCCATGACTGCGCAATCACCTACTTCCGTGAAATTGGCGACTCCATCGACATTCGCTCCTACCAACACAATCGGAATCGGATAGACTAACGGAACAGCGCCTAGCTTGACTTTCGACATAGAATCTCCTTGGTGACTGTTTTCATGATCCGATAGTGAACTGACCGCGTTGCAGTGCCGTTTCGCGCCATCTAGAAAACGGCATCGGCTGGGACTAGAATCCTCCCGCCAGAGTCTATCTCTAAGGAGGATTAGAAATGGGGCAATGATGGAACCAACCCGAGACGTAGAGACACGAGATTTCATCCGGCGTTTTGTCGCCGAGGATTTGGCTGCGGGCAAGAACGAGTGCCGCGTGCACACGCGATGGCCTCCCGAGCCCAACGGCTATATCCATATCGGTCACGGCATGAGCATTCTGCTCAGCTACTCGATCGCCCAGGAGTTCGGCGGCAAGTTTAACTTGCGCTTCGACGACACCAACCCAGTGGCTGAAGAGACGGAGTTTGTCGAAGCCATCCAGCGCGATGTGGCGTGGTTGGGTGCGAATTGGGAAGATCGGCTGTTCTTCGCATCGGGATACTTCGAGCAACTGTATCAGTGGGCCGAGCATCTGATCCGAGAAGGCAAGGCCTATGTGTGTGATCTGACTGCCGAGCAAATCTCTGAGTATCGCGGAACGGCAGTCCGGGATGGTGACCGTATGGTTACGCCTCCCGGCAACGACAGCCCATTCCGCAATCGAAGCGTTGAAGAGAATCTCGATCTGTTCCATCGCATGCGTGCTGGCGAGTTTCCTGATGGCAGCAAGACGCTCCGAGCCAAGATCGACATGATGCATCCGAATCTCAACATGAGAGATCCCGTGCTGTATCGGATTCTTCACGTCGACCATCATCGAACCGGCAGCACCTGGTGCATTTACCCGACCTACGATTGGACGCACGGGCAGTCGGATGCCATTGAAGGAATCACCCATTCACTCTGCACGCTGGAATTCGAGAATCACCGGCCGCTCTATGATTGGTTTCTCGACAACCTCCCGGTGCCGCATCGTCCCCGGCAAATCGAGTTTGGTGCTGTCGGCATTAGCTACACGGTGATGAGCAAGCGATATCTCAAACAGCTTGTTGCCGGCCATTACGTCAGCGGATGGGATGATCCTCGCCTGCCGACGGTCGCAGGTCTGCGTCGTCGCGGAGTGACACCAGAAGCCATTCAAGCGTTTGTGAAGGGTATTGGGGTCACCAAGAGCGAGGGAATGATCGAGATGGCCTATCTGGAGCATCACATTCGCCAAGATCTGAACAAGGCATCTGCGCGGGTGATGGCCGTACTCAATCCGCTGAAGGTCGTCATCACCAATTATGACGAAGGCACATCCGAAGCCCTTGAGGCCGTGAATAATCCTGAAGATCCCTCTGCGGGTGTGCGGTCAGTTCCCTTTTCACGAGAACTGTACATTGAGCGTGAGGACTTCATGGAAGATCCACCGAAGAAGTTCTATCGCCTTTCGCCGGGTAGTGAAGTTCGACTGCGCTACGCCTATTTCATTCGCTGCGAGGACGTGATCAAGGATGAAGATGGGAACATCCTTGAACTACATTGCACGTATGATCCGGCGACTCGAGGTGGCGATGCGCCAGACGGTCGCAAGGTCAAAGCCACGCTTCATTGGGTGTCTGCTCCAGATGCACTGCAGATCGAAACGCGACTTTATGACCACCTATTCAGTGTCGAGAACCCACTCTCCCCGCCGGACGGCAAGACGTGGCTTGATACGCTCAATCCAGAATCGCTGGAGGTCCGAAGCAACTGCTGGATTGAACCCAGCGTGGCGGATGCTGCCATCGGAAGCCGTTTCCAATTCGAGCGATTGGGGTATTTTTGTCTGGATGCGGACTCGACGCCTGAGAAATTGGTTTTCAATCGCACGGCCACATTGCGCGATTCGTGGCTGAAGGCGCAACAGAAGGCCGACTAGGGCGAATCCCTGGCGGCGATCACGCGCACCGGCGTGACGTGTGCCTTGATCGACCCGCAAGTTCTACGGTATCCTCTGTTCCCGATAACCTATTCAAGCGAACATGGGGGTTCGGGTGGAAGACAGGGAACCAGACAATGCAGGCGCGACCCGCAATGGGTCGCGTTTTTTTTGGCAACGAGCACAACTTATCGACCGCAGGATGTCAAAGAACTATGCGCGTGTCCTTTTGCGAGGCCCAGGGTTGCTGTCTGATGTCTCGGTCGGGCAGTTCGTGTTGGTCCGATACTCGGACGATCCGTGCTTGCCGCGGGCGTTTTCTGTCATGTCAGCGAGTGATCTGGGGCTTGAGTTGTTCGTCAAGACCGCTGGCCGCGTGCGGGAGAAGTTCGCGACTGCGCCGATGGGAACGATATTCGAGGTCCGTGGCCCCTACGGAACGCCCTATGAACACAAGATTTCGCTTGATCGCCAATATGTTCTGGTCGGTGGGGGAAGCGGCGCTGCACCGCTGCTTCATTTTCGCAGGAAATTTCCAGAGCTTGTTGCTGCAGAGGTCTACGGATTTCGTACAGACGATGCTTGTCGTCTGCTTCATGAAGTCAGCCTGACTGTTGAGAGCGTGACCGGGTTGCGTGCTCACGACCAGCTAGAATCGGTATGGAAGCCGGGCGTGGGCATCATCGCTTGCGGACCTGAGCCGATGTTGCGACTCATCGCACAGCAATACCGTCAGGAACCGTTTGTGTTTGTTTCACTTGAGGCTCGCATTGGTTGCGGCGTCGGCACATGCCTGGGCTGTAGTATCGAGACCT
>JAHITR010000061.1 GCA_018817505.1 Candidatus Bipolaricaulota bacterium
AGCAACGGTTTGTTCTCCATGGGCAAGCGCGGAGTAATCGCGGCGAGTGATGAGTCCAAGCAAGCGACGCCCATCGTCCACCACTGGGAATGTTGAGAATCCGGCATCCCTGCGCAACGATTCCACCTCGTGAATCGTCGTATCGGGACTGATCGTTCGCGGCTCGACAAACCCGGCCTTGTACGTTTTGATCTTCTTAATCATGCCGACTTGCGAATCGATCGACTGGGAACAGAAGACCATGGCCGCACCACCCAACTTGGCCAAAGCGATGGACATGTCTGGGCCGGAGACGGCCTGCATGGCCGCAGCTAGAACAGGAGCTCGCAGGAGCACGTTGGTCTCCGAGTTTGGTCTGCGAACGAGCGGCGTGGTCAGAGAAACGGCATCGATAGATGTTGCCGGCGTGGTGAGTCCGGGAAGCAGACGAAACTCAGTCAGTGTTCTGGAAGGTTGCCATTGGATGTTGCGCGCCATCACGCCTCCTGTTGTCTTGGGCCTCTCTCTTTGTACTCTCGGCAGCAAAATGCTTCAAGAATTGGCGTGGTGACAAGTGTCATGAACCCGTAAAATGGTCGCCTTGTTCTGAGGAGACCGATTTCATGACCCAGATTCTTGCCGTTGCTGCTGGCGGCGCCGTCGGCAGCGTTCTTCGCTACTTGATTTCCCTGATTCCGTTTCTGTCGTCGTTCCCGTGGAGCACACTCTTGGTGAACATGGCAGGCAGCTTCTTGCTTGGATTGTTTTTTGCACTGGCAGGATCGCGCATCACCATCTCTCAGGAATCCCATGCATTCGCCTCGATCGGGTTGTTGGGGGGATTCACAACATTCTCCACCTTCAGCCACCAGACACTCTCCTTATGGCAAGCCGAGCGATTTACCATCGCAGGACTCAATGTCGTGCTTAACGTGGCATTGGGACTGTTTGCTGCCTGGCTGGGCTGGCGACTAGGTCACGTGCTTTAGTGAGCCAGATTCCGACAATCAAGCACCTGCATTCAACCATGAAGGACTTGAAGGTGTATGAAGAAGAGCAGGAATTGGCTCCTTGTGTACCGAAGCATTGTGTGAATGATCTTCATGATGCAAAACTGTGCAAAGAAAAGCGGCGACTCGGTTTGAGCCGCCGCAGTCTGGTTGTAGAAATCTCTTGGATTAGTTGATCAACGCCTCGAATTCCGCTCGGAAGTGCTGCAATGCGCTGGTGATCGGCAAAATGACCGACTGCCCGAGCGGACATAACGACGTTGCTTGCATCGCTTTGGCAGTGGACACCATCGTGTCCAGATCCCCGCTCTCTCCTTGCCCGGCACGAATGCGTCCCATAATCGTCTTCAACGCCGCCGTTCCTGCTCGGCAAGGCACACACTGCCCGCAGGACTCGTGCTTGAAGAAAGCAAGAATGCCATCGAGCATCTCAACAATCGACGCATCTTCATTGAATACGAGAATGGCACCAGATCCGAGGACGGCTGCAAGTTCCTGCAAGCCATCAAAATCCATCGGCTTGTTCAGGCAATCAGGGCATACGAAAGCGCCGGCTGCGCCGCCGATGAGAGCGCCCTTGAATGCCTTGCCGTCCTTCACGCCTCCGCCGTACTCGTCGATGATGGTCTTGAGGCTCGTGCCCATCTCCGCTTCAATAAGGCCCGGCTTCTCGACGTGCCCAAGGATGGTGAATACCTTCGTCCCCGGGCATTTCTCTGTGCCATACGTGCGGAACCACTGGGCGCCATGAAGCAAGATCGGCGGTACATTGGCGAGTGTTTCCACGTTGTTGACCACAGTGGGCTTGGACCACAGCCCCTTGGCGCCAGGATAGGGTGGCTTCAGTCGCGGATAGCCGCGCTTGCCTTCGATGGATTCAATCAGCGAGGTTTCCTCTCCGCAGATGTAGGCGCCGGCCCCCTTCTTCACCTCAATGTCAAAGGTGAATTCGGATTCGAGAATGTGCCCACCAAGCAATCCAGCTTCTCGGGCCGTATGGATCGCCTGCTGAAGTCGTTCGATGGACAGGGCATATTCGCCGCGCACGTAGATGTAGCCCTTGGATGCGCCCACCGCGTATCCAGCGATCATCATCCCTTCGATGAGTCGGTGCGGGTCCCCTTCCAAGATCAGTCGATCCTTGAACGTGCCCGGCTCACCTTCATCCGCATTGCAGATGATGTACTTCTGTTCACCCGCGGCAGTAAACGACCACTTGAGCCCGGTTGGGAATCCTGCCCCACCGCGCCCGCGGAGGCCCGAGGCTTTGACGATATCAATGACACTGCTCGGCGAGATCG
>JAHITR010000062.1 GCA_018817505.1 Candidatus Bipolaricaulota bacterium
ACACTCGTGATCTTCTACACGGTGATCGCCGCGACCTACTGTTACTTCCAGTTCACCTTGGGAGATGAGCGCTGGCTAATACTGCCTTGGTGGCTACTAGCGCTGGGTGCGTTGGAGGTAGCTCTACTCTGGGAGACGTTCGGAATTTCCGTCGGGATGAGGGTTAGCAGACTTCGACTTCGATCAACGCTCAAGGAGGATGAGGACCCAGATCTTGCACAACGGTTGGCACGATTGCTTTCATTCCATGTGGTCGGTTTCACGTTGATTGGGTTTGTGTCAGCCCTTTGGCATCGTGAACAATCGACACTGTTTGACCTCGCCAGTGGGACAGCCTTGCGGAAACACGAGGATACGGATTCCGCACCTCGCCCATGGTACCGATCATCGACAGGGTTGGGTGCTACGATTCTCGCCATCCTGACGATGACAGCTGCCGTTTTCATCACACAGATCAATCTCCATCGCCTGTTTACAGGTGCAGCGAGGATCGTGCCTGTGTTTCGGAATCTTCTCAAACCCGATTGGTCGATTCTCGGCCCTGGATTTGGTTTGCTCATTGTTACGCTATTCATGTCTTTGTTGGCGACTTTTTTTGGTGTCGTCGTTGCTGTGCCCTTGAGTTTTCTAGCTGCGCGCAACCTGATGTCTGGCCCCATCGGCCGACTGATTTATACGATCGTAAGAGCCATTCTGAGCATCACACGATCCATTGAACCACTCATCTGGGCGATTATTTTTGTGTTCTGGGTTCGCCTTGGGCCATTTCCTGGCATGCTCGCATTATGGATACACTCGATCGCCGATCTCACCAAGTTGTACTCAGAACGGTTGGAATCCATTGATGAAGGCCCTGTAGAAGCGATCCGGGCCACAGGCGCCAGCAGATTGCAGGTTATTGTCTATGGCATCATTCCTCAAATCGTCAATCCCTACTTGTCATTCACACTGTATCGTTGGGACATCAACGTACGTATGTCAACGATCATCGGAATCGTGGCAGGCGGAGGAATTGGTCAGCAACTCTATCTCTACATTCGCTATTGGAAATGGAGTCAGGCCGCGACGTTTATGATCCTCATCATGGCGACCGTATGGATTATCGACTACATCTCAGCGCGCTTGCGCGCACGCCTGGAAACAGGAGCCGTCGGCAAAAGAACGGGGCAGGCCATTCGAACGAGAGAGGCGCAGAGGGGGCCGCATGGACTTGAAGGGATTGTCACGAGAATCGCGACAAATCTACCCCCGATTGGCAAAAGGAGGGAGTAGCTTTCCCTTGACCATCAACTCATTTTGCGCCGCGCTAGATCCTCGATGAGTGTTTGAATATCGTCCAGGCCCGACGTCCTCTTGAGATAGAGAGCGCCTTCATGCCACCCATCGTTGACGGTGTCGTCGCGGCGGATCTTGACGTCCTTGATGCTAGGTGGGTGGCGGAACCTAGGCATGATTAATCAGAGCAACAGGGAATCTGCCCTCCGGTCAACGTCCGGTTAGTTCTTCCAAGTACGCCCGAATGTCATCCAAGCCAAATGTCGTCTTCATAGCCGTGCTGTCTTCGAACCAAGCGTCTTTGATCGTGTCGTCACGGCGGATTTCGACGTCCTTAATGCCAAAGTGGGCGACCAAGTTTTCTGCCTCTTCTTCGATCTGTCGGTCCTTGACTCGGAACAAGAATCGTGGAATGTCCATGAATATCCTCCTGGGCTGATTGAGTGCTCATCATGTGGAGCAGGGCAAAGTATAGCCACCGGGCGCTGGCAGTGCATGGACAGGGTCAAGAAAAGCGTGTACGTTGCCTATACCATGAACACACCAAAACCTCGCGTCGTCATCGCGACCAAGAGCCATCTCAAGGCATTGGAAGCCCTGGTGCATTCCATCGCTGCTGAAGATCATCCAGAGCGGCTAGACATGGCTGAGAATGCATCCGAGGGCATGTACTTGAGCCTTGGCCATTTCGATATGCTGGCATCTGATTGCGCTTGGGTTCTGATTGCCCTCGATGGCGACCAACCCGCAGGATTGGCTGTGCTCAGCAGGATCCCTAAATTGGATTCCCGTCTGGGATTCCTTTATCTCGATGAACTACATGTCCTCCCAAAATACAGAAGGCAGGGCATCGGCAGGGCGTTGCTTGCCCGAAGTATCTCCCTCACCCGCGATTTGGGTCTTGCAGGCATCCGGTTGCTGTCCCGCATCGACAATGAACCGGCGCGCCAACTGTATGAGTCCATGGGATTCATAGGAAGTGGCACAATGCTCTATCAGATCCGGTTTGATCGCCGTGACGCTCAGCTCTAGAATGGTCTCATGAACATGGTAGATATCATTCGCAAGAAGCGAGACAGCGGAACACTCAGTCGAGAAGAGATCGAGTATTGGATTTCTGGCACTGTCAACGAAACCATCCCCGAGTATCAGACCTCAGCGCTGCTCATGGCCACATGCATTCGTGGCATGACTGACGAAGAGGCAGCCATTTTGACCGATGTCATGGCCCATTCAGGGTCGATGTTTACCCCCCAGGAACTGGGCGGATTCTCAGTGGACAAACACTCGACGGGCGGCGTAGGCGACACGACAACGCTTGTGCTCATCCCCTTGTTGGCTGCCGCCGGACTCACCGTCGGCAAGCTCTCGGGCCGCGCCCTCGGACATACCGGTGGAACGATCGACAAGCTTGAGTCCATCCCTGGATTCAGAACTGACCTTAGTCGCACAGAATTCCTCGGCCTTGTCCGAGAAACACGGCTCGCTCTAGCCGATCATACCGATGACATGGTGCCTGCAGATCGCATTCTCTATGAACTGCGTGATGTCACTTCGACCGTCGATTCCCTGCCTCTGATCGTTGCCTCGATCATGTCCAAGAAGATCGCAGGTGGTGCCCAAGGCATCGTCATCGATGTCAAGACCGGCGCTGGAGCGTTCCTGCCCAAACTGGAAGACTCGCGCAAGTTGGCGCAGTCATTGGTGGCCATTGGATCCAAGCTCGGGCGGAAGATATCGGCGTTGATTACGGATATGTCTCAGCCCCTTGGGTTGATGATTGGGAATGCCCTAGAAGTGTTGGAGGCCATCGATACGTTGCGCGGACACGGCCCTGCCGATCTGTCGGCTCTGTGCTGTGAATTGGGTGCCGAACTATTGGTTTTCGCTGGAGCTGCAACGTCTCATGATAACGCCGTGCTCAAGCTCGAACGACTGCTTGAGAACGGGAAGGCGCTGGACAGCTTCAGGCAGTTGATTTCCCAACAAGGTGGCAATGCAACGGTCATTGATGATCCGTCATTGCTCCCGCGAGCGGCCCGCAAAGTCGAGGCCCGCGCCAAAACATCGGGAACCATTGCCCGTTTGAACGCATTGGAAATGGGAAGAGCAGCCAACTTGCTGGGTGCTGGTCGCTACACGAAAGAAGACACCATTGACCCAGCTGTTGGCATTGAGCTGAAGGTCAAGGTAGGAGATCACGTCGAAGCAAACGACATTCTGGCGTGGCTTCACGTCAACGCTGAGGCGAATCTGGAACAGGCCTGCGGCATGATAGAATCTGCTTATGTCATCGATCCTTCAGGCGCACAGCATGCTCCGCCACCTCTCATTGTCGAACGCATTGCGGGAGCTCAATAGGCCGATGTGGGCCTTCGGCTTCGCTTCGTGCTAGGCTTGGGTCAGTTGTCTTCGAGAAGCGAGAAGCTTTCAGGCAATAGATCCTTGATCGTCATTCGTTTGAATGTCCCCTTGGGGTTGCCCATGAGAATCTCCAGGTTCGGTGCGTGCTCGACCATCACTTGTCGACACACGCCACACGGAGAGCAGTATGGCTTGTCGCAGGTCACCGCAATCTTCACGAAATCTTTGTAGCCCTCGGAAATGGCTTTGAAGAACGCCGTACGCTCTGCGCACACTGAAGGGGTATACGTCCCGTTCTCGATATTGATGCCTGTAAAGACAGTCCCGTCTGCGCAGAGCAATGCTGCGCCGACCTTGAACCCTGAATAGGGCGCATAGGCCTTCTCGCGAATGTCATTAGCAAGCTGGAGCAATTGTTCGTCTGTCATTAGAAACGGATCACAAATCCTAGCAGGGCCGATACCGGTCCCAAACGTATTTCCCACCAGTCTGTTGTCTGACTCAGCGGGACCGTCCAACGCAGATCACCATAGAGTCGCAGAAATGGCGGACCCAACTCGAATCCTATCATGCCATGGACCGTGAATCCTGACCATGAGAGACCATCCACATGGAGTTCACTCACAGCTTCAGCTGCGGCCGCCATCATCTCGTCAGGGAGGTCGTAGCTGACGCTCGGGTGAATGTCGATGCCGAGAAGGTCGATGCCAACACCCAGATTCCACGCCAGCAGGAACAGATCCAGCCGCTTGACGACCTCAGTGGACAACAACCAGGCGTGAAACTCCAGATCCGTGACGAACTTGCCCGGGTATTGGCCGATAGCGATGTCAACGTCCATCAACGGCTTGGGAATGTCGAATCCGGCCATGCCGGACACCCAGCGAACTAGGTTTTCGGACAACCATCCACCCGAAAATCGGATGCCATCAATCACCAACAACGGCAATCCAATCTCAATGCCGCCTCCAAGAAGAGGAATGGGAACCCACGCCGGGAAGTCGGCGGCGAATTGCTCAATACCTGCCAAGGTATCCGCGAACTGCGCATGAATATTGGCCATTTCATCGGGCGGGACACCCAGATCGATGGCTGCCGCTTCCAACGCGTCGAATGCGCCCTGAACGACCACAGGAAGCTGCGTCAGGGTCGTCGATAAATCAAGCGTGAATAGGGGAACACCAAGAAGAACCCCGCCCGCAGCAGCAGATAGTCCGTAGAGAACGATCGCGCAGACTACACCAAACACTGTGCGGACGGGTCGTTGGCTCATCCTCGATCCCAGCCCTCCCATTCCTTGCGCTTCAGTTCAGCGCGTTTGATTTTGCCACTGGTTGTTTTGGGGAGTTCGGTCACGTACTCAATCGCTCGAGGGTACTTGTAGGGCGCCGTTTCCGCCTTGACGTGATCCTGCAGTTCTTTCGTCAATGCGTCAGACGGTTCGAATCCGGCAGCAAGGACGACGAACGCCTTCACGATTTCTCCTCGCTCGCGATGCGGTGAGGCAACAGCAGCCGCTTCAACCACAGCACGGTGACTCACCAAGGCATCTTCGACCTCAAACGGGCCGATGCGATAGCCCGACGTGAGGATGACGTCGTCAGCACGACCCTCGAAGAACAAGTAGCCATCTTCATCCATACGCACCAGGTCTCCGGTTCGGTACCAGCCGCCTGAGAAGGCCTCCTTGTCCAGTTCCGGAGAATTCCAATAGCCGTCAAAGATCGCAGGAGAATCCGGTCTGAGCGCGATCTCACCGACCTCACCCTTCCCAACAGGATTGCCTTCGCCATCAATCAGCGTCACGCCGGGGCCCGGGGTAGGCAAACCCATCGCACCAGGCTTTACTTGCATCCCCGGCAAATTGCAGACCAAACACACGGATTCAGTCTGACCATAGCCGTCGCGAATGGTTACGCCAAACGCGCGCTTGAAGGCTTGGATGGGTTCGACGTTCAGCGGTTCACCCGCAGACAGCGCATCCTGTAGAACGATCCCCGGATGTGCCATGTCGGGGAGCTGGGCGAACAATCGATACTCCGTGGGCGTGCAGCAAAGCTTGGTGACCTTGTACTTGGCAAGCAGTTCAAGATAGCGCTCACCATCAAAGCGGCCGTTGTACATCAGCTGAGTAGCCCCAGATGTAAGAGAAACACCGATTGGACTCCAATACCACTTGGCCCAACCAGGCGCTGTTGTAGCCCAAATTACGTCATCTTCAGTCGCCCCATACCAATAGCGCGCTGTGATGCGGTTGTGGCAATACATCCATCGATGCTTGTGCACGACCGGCTTGGGATTGCCTGTTGTCCCGGATGTGAAATTGATCGTCATCGGGTCATTGGCGGTCAGAGCTACTTTCTGTACAGACGGGTCACCGTGGGCGAGAAGATCCTCAAATCGAAGCCATCCTTCTCGGGGAACGTCGCTCCCAAAGAGAATGAACGTCTCCAACGGACAGTCGCCGCGAGCCGCGTCCACCGTATCCGCGGTCACCACATCAGCGACAATCACCTTGGCCCCGCTTGCCTGTGAGCGGTAGACGATTTCTTTCGTCTTCAGCATGTCAGAGCACGGCACAGCCACACCGCCAGCCACGAAGGTTCCCAGCTGCGCCATGTGCGCCTCGGGAAGCCGCGGCAGGATATGGAGGACGGGATCGCTCTTCTTCACGCCAAGCTTGATGAGAGAGCTACCAAATCGTCGCATGCCTTCAACCAGCTCAGCATAGGTCGTCTGGCGTTCGTTCCCAGCGTCGTCCTCCCAAAGAACGGCAATCTTGTCAGGAACGCGAGCGGCATGTCCCTCGACCACGTCTACGATGTTGTAGTTGGCCGGGATGTCCCACGTGAACTGCTCGACTTCTTGTTGGTACAGCGCTTTGTTGTATTGCATTGTCTCGGATCACCCTACTCCATTGGTTTTGATTCGGAACGCTGCATCTTATAGCATCTCCACGAATCCCGCACGAATCAGAGGTGACCCATGAAAGCAAGCGTAGTTCTGAATGCCACCACAGCAAAACGCCTCATCGCCCAAGGAGTGGCCGCCCACCCCCTCGTTCAAGATGCACTGAATGAGGGAACCGTCATCGTCACGTTGGGAACAACCAATGGCTACGTCGCTTCCGAGTTGCTGGGCAATCCAACGGATCAAGGCGCGTTCGCAGCTGGCGTCATTGATGATCGATGGAACATCAATGCCCGGTTGGGAGAGGCGACTGATCTGGTTCTCAAGAATGGACAGCAAATTCCGTTCGATGAACAGGCCATTCTTGGAGCCTTGACTGTCGGGGACGTGGTGATCAAGGGGGGAAACGCCCTCGATCCGTTTGGAACCGTCGGCGTGTTGATGGCAGCAGCGACTGGAGGAACGATCGGACGATACGTGCCCACGGCCCAGGCTCGCGGTGTCGACATCGTCATTCCCATCTCGCTGATCAAGTCCGTTCACACGGCCATCTCCGATCTCACCCTGGAAATGGGGAGTCGACGGCTCGAGCTGAGCATGGGCATACCTTGCGGCATGTACCCGCTCACGGGCTACGTCGTCACAGAAATTGAGGCGCTGGCATTGCTGTTTGATGTTCACGCAACCCATGTTTGCTCAGGAGGAATCGGAATCGGGCAGGCCAGCGTGAGCCTGCTCCTTGAAGGTGAAGAATCCCAGGTTCGCGCGGCGTTCGCACGAATTGAAGCATTATCCCAATTGCCGGAGATCCCCATCGAAGGGCGGAGATGATCGACTCCTACCTAACGATCAAGGATTCAACCGTACATAAAATCGCGCGCAAAAAATCGCGTTTTATTGCATTGCTATCTCCTGCGTGTTCGCATGAGGATGCTGAACGGCAGATCGATTCGATACGAAAAGCCTATCATGATGCCAGTCACCACTGTTCTGCATTCCGGCTCTTAATAGACGACGGCATTGTCGAAGGTTCGAGCGATGACGGCGAACCGTCAGGTTCCGCCGGCCTACCCATGCTGAATCAGCTCGCGGGCAGGGATGTCTGCAACATTCTGGCTGTGGTTGTTCGCTATTACGGTGGAACGAACCTAGGAGTTGGGGGATTGGTGCGTGCCTATTCGGATGCGGTTTCCGAAGCCTTGGATAAGACTTCGATTGTGGAACAGGCCTTGACCATCCGGATTACCATTCGGTTTCCCGTCGAAGTAAACTCAGGCGTTATGTCCACTGTCCATCGGTTTTCCGCTCATGTTTCGACTCTGCTCTATGAAGAGCCGGTTCGCATAGACATCACGCTGCCGCCTTCTCAACTGGACGCGTTTCGCGCTGCATTGACTGAGGCAACGGGCGCTCGCGCGAAACTGGAGGTCACCTTGTGATTGACGCGATACGCGGAGAAATCGTCGATATCGGACCCGATTTTGTATGCATTGAGACATCAGGAATCACGTATCAGATCTTCTGCCCATCTGAAACCGTGCGTGCATGTCACGAACGACTCACAGATCAGGTCTTCACCCACCTCATCGTGCGGGATGATTCCATTCAGCTCTACGGATTCAGCTCCACAGATGCGCGCGAGGTCTTTCGCAAGCTGCTGACCGTAGGACAAATAGGCCCCAAACTCGCACTGCAAATCCTGTCTTCCTTGCCTACGGAAGCTCTCATCGAGGCCATTATGTCCAACGACGTCACCCGGCTGACAACCATCAAGGGCATTGGCGAGAAGACGGCCCAGCGCATTCTGCTCGACCTGCGGGGCAAAGTCGGCGGATCTTCCGATGGATTCAAGAACCTGTTCCTCGTGCCCGAAGAAGAAACTGCCCTGCGCGCCTTGACGTCCAAGGCGCTCGGGTTTTCCATGCGAGAAGCCCGCCAGGTTATCGTGCAACTGCGAGACAAGAAGCTCGATACAGAGGGACTGGTGCGAGAGGCGCTTTCCCTGCTGGGGCGCAATCGATGAGGATTCTCGGCATTGATTATGGTCGCCGTCGCATTGGACTCGCTGTTTCCGATGAGGCCCAGTTTTTGGCCCGTCCGCTCGACCCCTACTTGCGCACACACTCCCGAAAGAAGGACCTTGAAGCCCTTGCCAAACTGGCCCATGAGCAAGAAGCAGGGTGCATCGTCTTTGGTTTGCCGCTGAATATGGACAATACCATGGGAGAGATGGCGTTGGAAGTTGAGTCGTTTGCGGAGGATTTGCAGCGCATAGTAGCCATGCAGATCGTCGTGTCCGATGAACGTTTGACCAGCGTCGAGGCCGAGCGCGTCTTGCTGCAGGGCAATGTCAAGCGCAAGGATCGCAAGCTTCTACGCGATGGACTTGCAGCAACCCTCATCTTGCAGGGCTACCTCGACAGCCAAGCCAATACCGATTAGGTGGTCCCCACGCACGGCCTGAACGGCAATTACCCCTTCTTCTCTTCCCGCTTGAGATACTCAAGAATGGCTTCGACGACAAGATAGTTAACTGAGCGATCTAGCTTGTCGGCAAGCGCAATCAAGCGCTCTACGGGACGATGTTGAATCTTGTTCATGGGCACATAGATTGAGATCTTGTCCAGCAACTGTTTTGCCACTTCTTCCTCCCATCAATCACTATGGGATCTTACCAACCTCTGCTAGAATGCGCAATCCCTGGAAGTGGCGTCAACTGCCGGAGGAATTCGAGGACTGTTCGAGGAACGCTTCGATGAATCCTGAGATTTCACCGTCCAGGACAGCATCGATATTTCCCGTTTCGTGATTCGTTCGGTGGTCCTTCACCATTTGATAGGGATGAAGCACATACGAACGGATTTGGCTCCCCCATTCATTGTCCTTCAATTCGCCCTGGATCTCTTCAAGCTGCTGTGCCTGCTGTTGATGAAGAACCTCATTCAACCGAGCCGTCAAGACCCGCATGGCCGTATCTTTGTTCTGAAGCTGACTTCGCTCATTCTGGCATGACACGACGATCCCAGTCGGTAGATGCGTGATTCGAACTGCGGAATCGGTCACATTGACATGCTGCCCTCCCGCACCTGAAGCTCGATAGGTATCGATTCGCAGATCCTTGGGATCAATTTCGAATGTCGTCTCCTCGACGACGGGAATGATCGAAACTGCGGTGAAGGAAGTATGCCGACGATGCGCGGAATCAAAGGGCGAAAGTCGTACCAAACGGTGGACGCCCTGCTCTCCTTTCAAGTTCCCGTACGAATAGACCCCTTTGATTTCAAGCATGGCTGAGCGAATGCCTGCGGTATCTCCCTGGCTGACTTCCAGCAAGGATGCCTTCCAGCCCCGGCGCTCACAAAAGCGGACGTACATGCGAAGCAGCATTTCCGCCCAATCCTGAGAGTCCGTCCCCCCGGCTCCTGCGTTGATCGAAAGGAAGCAATTGCCCGCATCATATTCGCCGGAGAACATCAGTTCGATCCGGTACTCTCGGACGAGCCGCTCCATGTCCTTGAGCCGAGGCTCCAGCGCAGACAATTCATCTTCATCGTCAGCGTCGAGTGCCATCTGATGAAGCAGCTCAACGTCCTCCAACTCATCGGTCACGCGATGAAACCGCCGCAATGAGGATCGCTTCCGCTCAAGTTGTTGCGAAACCATGGTTGCCCGTTTGCGATCGTCCCAGAATCCGGGTTCCGCCATCTGTGCTTCCATCCCCTGGATATCGGCTTCCATGGAAGCCGAGTCAAAGGGAATCACCGATTCTCGCAAGCGCTTGGCGCAGTTGTGCAAGCTGTTCAGCATACATCGTACTCTGTTTATACGAGGCCGCCGTCCGGTCCTCAAGCTCAATTGGTTCGATTGCTCATGAATGGATACCATCCAAAGAGCCGGCTAGGCAGATGGGGCGGCGAAGCGTGGGACAATTCGAAACCGAAGGAGTGGATGGCATGTCTGACCAAAAAACGAAGACCGAAGTATTCAGCATCAATGGCGAAGAGCTTGTCTCGACCGTGAAGAAACTGGTTCACGAAGGCAATATTCGCCGGATTGCGATCGAGAACAAGGACGGCAAGACGCTGCTTGAAGTTCCATTGACCCTCGGCGTCGTCGGTGCGCTTCTGCTGCCGACGCTGGCAGCCATCGGAGCTGTGGCCGCCATTGTCACCGAATGCAGAATTGTCGTAGAGCGAACTGACGTAACATCTTCCAAGTAGCAGCCTGCCCCATCGAGTCAGTCCCGTCAAGGAGGCGTCATGCATTTCTTTCGCATTCCCGAGCTCCCGAGCACAGATATGCTCCCTGGCATTGAACGTCGAGCCGTATGGCTCGATCAAGTGATGATCACGTTCTTCGTCTTTCAGCCTCGAGCCGTTGTTCCCGAGCACGCCCATGAACATGAACAAATCACGGTCGTTACTCGCGGTGCGCTGAAATTCACTTTGGGAGAAGAAACCCGCATCCTGCGAGCTGGAGATGGGGTCTGCATCCCACCGAATATCAGGCACCGAGCTCTCGTAATGGATGAACTCACAGAGGCCTACGACGCCTGGAGTCCTCCGCGCGAAGATTACAAGGGATAAGTGTTTCGCGAAACAGTTACAGACGAACACCCGGACCGCAATCCAGGTGTTCGTTCGAGTCGATCAAAAGCACGTTAAGTTGGAGACCTTGACGTGGTCTACTCGTAGTACCTCAACAGCACGGCATCAAAGGCGTCGCCAACACGTTGCAGGTAGTGGAATCCAGGGATCAAGTAGCTTCCGTCTCCCAAGGGCAAAACGGCAAACCCCGCGTAAATGCTTAGATCCGTCGCACCATTTCGAATCCACATCAGGGTTCCATCTTCGTTGAATTTCAACAGCGGGAAGGCCGGTCCTAGCCCTGCTACCAGGTACTCGCCATTCATGCTTGTAGAGATGGCCAAGCCGTAGTCGTCAGCCGATGTCCTGCCTTCGATCACGCTCCACTGAAGCTCGCCCGTATCTCCGTCGACGCGAGCCAGCCAGAAGTCGTACAACGCTGTGCTAAAAGAAAGATCCTCAGATAATCCTGCGATGACGATGTCGCCATCCGTTGTCCATGCCATGCCATCTCCCGCTTGCTTGTTTTCCCCGCGGTATAACACATTCCACAAAACGTTGCCTGTTGAATCCAATCGATAAAGCCGCGTGTCGCGGTACATGTCTTTGCTGCCGCCAGCATAGGAGATAACAGCCATCACGAGCAGATCGCCGTTTTCTGCTTCAAGGATTGCTGTTCCCGAATCATTGGCGCCCGTGTCCAGCGTCTTCGACCAGACTTCATCGCCATTTGAATCGAGGCGGATGACATAGGCATCGAAGTCCTCGTTGAAGGAATCCGTTTCTCCCAAGAGCACAAACCCGCCATCCGCAGTTGAGATCATGTCTTTCGCCCAATCTGTCCCGGCCCCTCCAATTGTTCTTTCCCACAGGAGGACACCCTCAGAAGTGATGTGCGCAAGGTACAGGTCTCGTTTGCCGGCCCCCATGGATTCGGTCTCTCCGAAAACGAGATAGCCTCCGTCGAATGTTTTGTCGAGATAAAGTCCTTGATCCAGAGCATCGCCACCGTAAGTCATTTCCCATACAATGTCGCCATCCATCGTTAGCTTGGCAACAATTACATCACCCAGTGTTGTCGCTGTTTGAGAGTGGTAGGTTGTTCCTGTCACCACAACATGATCCTCATCTGCTTGCAGAATGTCGTAGAATGCGCCGTAGTTCTCTCCCTCATAGCTGCGAAGCCAGGTTTGTGACCCTGCTCCGAGGACGGACGGCATAGCAACCAGCACAAGCATCGTGATCCATACGGCAAGGGTCTGGGTACGCTTCATCGATGAACTCCTTTTCTCGGACATGCTCAACCAACGGCCAATGTCATTATGAGGTTTATCCATCATAATCGCTGCCCGCTCAACATCGAACCTACACGTCAGCGTCTGGCGTCGTTGCATCTCGCCAGTAAAACTCTCGATCACGGTGAACGAATCCAAGTTCGAATAACTCGCGTCGGAGTGTCGCTGAGTCAGGGTGATGTTGCTGCAACAAGTGATTGAAATCGGCGTGGGACATCTTGACGTCCTGAGGGATGTGAGAAACCAGCCACTTCAAGATGACGATTCTCTTCTTCATTTTGGCTGGAATCTGAACGATCCTTTCCCCTTCCATAAACGTGTCCAGCACGCGTTGTTCCCAATCCGTCCATTCCATGTCCATGGTGTCATGCTACCTGAAATTGCCCCTTTGTGGGGAGCTCCAGCGATCCGAAAGCCGATCGCCTATACTTCCTGCAATCGGCAGTCAACCCAGATCGATGTGAGTTTGGATGCCGCGCAATGGAAACGAAAAGGAGCGCCAAATTGATGCAGTACCTCTATCGAATTGCTCCAACAAGAGACGGATTCTTGCTTGAAAGCACGCCTGAAGAAGATGCCATCGTTAGCGAGCACTTCAACTACCTTCAGGCATTGACCGCCAAGGGGGTTGTTCTGCTGGCAGGCCGAACTCTCCATACGGATGAAACCAGCCACGGCTTGGTCCTCATGAAGGTTGATTCAGAGAAACAAGCTCGATTCTTAATGGAGAATGACCCTGCTGTGAAGGCCGGCATATTCCGTGCAGAGCTGTTTCCCTTTTCCGTCGCGTTGGTGAGCAAAAACATCCTCCAAGCCTAGTCAGAGCGGTCGAACCTGTCCGCCTGGAACGCAGACCACAAGGCAGATCGCTGCTGTGATGGAATGGCGTGCCATCGAACCCCACGAATGGCCCCTTCGAGAGCATAGAGCTTGTTCGCACACACGGAGAACCCGTGATCTCGAAGACAGAACGCGGCATTGAGGCTCCCCATTGCCGTGAGATCCTCGATAGAGATCAGATCGGATGCGACAAGTTCTGAAGCCAGTTGCTCACCAATATTAGGCAGATCACGTAGCGTTGGTGCCATCACTCGCTCCCTCCCTGTTGCATCGAGCCTACCCTCTTGGAGTCGATCTCACATCTCCGAATCATCGCCTGCAGTCAATCAACCGCAAAGTGACAAGGCCCCGAAAAGGGCCTCGTCTCGTCAACTGATGGCATCAATTCATCAAACCTATCCAGGGTTCGTATTGCGAATCTTGATGCGGATTTGATCGTAGCTTCGCCCCTCGGCTGTGTCATAGACGATCAAGCTAATGGTGACGGTTTCGCCGTCAAGGCGATCAGAGTCTGGTGCGTGATAAATGGGGGTCAGAGTATCCGAGTTTTCCAGCCACCCTTTGCTCGCAATCCACGAATAGCAGACAGGCTGGCACGCCGGGTTTCTGATCGCGCCCGCCAGAAGTGCGGTCGCACCCTCATTGATAACCTTGGGAAAATTTCGTCCAATCGATGGCTTGGCACGATCCTTCGGATGCCCGGGCTGTGGAACCTCAAATGGCCATCCGGTTTGCCAAGGCTCCGAACAATCCACATTCTCAACACAGGGACAGGGAACAGCCGCCTCCGGGCAGCCGTCGATCGCTGGCGCTTCGGATATGCAGGGTGAATCACAGGGCTCGGATGGCGTCGCCGGACACGTCGCGTCCGCGTCATTGTCCAGGCATAGGTCGACGGGAGCCGTCACGAAGTACCCGCCGGTTTCACACGTTGTGGGACAGTTCAATGGATCGCGAACAGAAATCACCATCTGATCGAAGGCGCTATGCCCTGCGGAGTTGGTCACGGTGAGCGTCAACAGGACCATCTCATTGCAGTCGCACGCCGAAGGCGCCGTATAGATCGTCGTAGGGGAATGGGCATTCTCAAAGAAGCCCAATCCTCCTTGAGCCGTCCACAGGTACGTGACCGCCGATCCACTGGGATCGTAGCCCTCTCCGGAAAGCTCAATCCTTTCTCTCTCTCCGACCGTCCTGTCCAAGCCCGCGTCAACGACGGGCGTCGAAGATACCGAGGAGACGACGCTCGCATAGGTTGCTGTCGTCGAGGTCGCAGGGGCAGACACGCCCACATCGGCCGCAGGGTCTGGACTGGAACCCAAGAGCAGAAGCAGCGCGAGCAGGCCCACGCCAATTCCTGCAATAATCAGAATCGTCGAATTGCTGCTACTCATGATCTCTGCCTCCAAACTGTGTGTGGCTGTGAACCCACGAAACAGGTTCGCAGGCGTACTCTATGCTCAAAAGTACCGTCATCCCACGAATGAGCACAATACCTGTGTCTCGCAGGCGTGACCCAATTGTCGTCTGCAATGTAAAGCAAGCGACGGGCGTTGACCTGGTGTGTGCAATGAACTAGAGTCCCATCAAGAGGCGCCCCGATGTACACGTTCGAGAATGCCGCAGCAATGGGGAACCCAGGGAGATACTCATGAATGGAACGCTCTATCTGGTGTCCATGCCCATTGGCAATCTGAGTGACATAACACATCGAGCCATTGATGTTCTGAAATCCGTTGACTTCATCCTTGCGGAAGATACGAGAACCTCGCAGCGCGTGCTGACACATTACGGTATCTCTACGCCGTTCTTTTCCTCAGTTTATCAGGGTGCAGAACGTCAACGCGTCCCTTCAATTCTCTCGTTGCTGGAGAAGGGCAAGAACGTGGCTCTGGTTTCTGATGCCGGGACACCACTCATCTCCGATCCTGGATTCCCGTTGGTGCGTGCCACAGTCGACGCCGGGTATCAAGTCGTTCCCGTTCCTGGTCCCTGCGCGGCAATTGCCGGACTTGTCGCCTCAGGGCTCCCTCTCGATCGTTTCTGCTTCGAAGGCGCGCTTCCGCGAGGAAGAGGAGCGCGCCAGTCTCTGTTCGAATCTCTGACCGCTCGACAAGGAACCTGCGTGTTCTACGAGTCTTCGCATCGTATCTTGGAGTCTCTCAAGCTACTGTCTGAAAGCCTTCCCACAAGGCGGGTCGTTTTAGCTCGGGAGCTGACCAAGATTCATGAGGAGTTCCTGCGCGGGACGGCAACAGAGCTTTGCACCTTGTTGGCTGGGAGCGATCGCATTCGCGGCGAATTCGTCCTGATCCTGGAAGGGGCCGAGATATCCGCAACAACGGATCAGGAGGTTGTTGAACAGCTTCTCTGTGAGCTCAAGGCTGAAGGCCTACCCAACAAATCCATCGTTCGAATCGTGACCCAAGTACTGGGCATGCCGAGAAACGAAGCCTACCGCCTCGTTCATCGAGAAGGCGACGTCGTGACGTAGGCTGCTACGTATGTTTGTCGGCAACGGCAGAGGCTGCGTAGGCGTGCGGCTTGATGCGTACAGCCATTCCGTTACCAATGATCATGCCGACCACTTCGTCAATGAGCTCTTTGGTTCTGCCGTTCTCACCAATATCCACATGGATTTCGAGATTGACTTGCAGCAGAGAACGATCC